>JBGQGW010000030.1:0-21567 GCA_041497605.1 Terriglobia bacterium
CACTGGCCCGCTCCGCCAGCAGGTCTATGCCGACATGTTCGGATGGGACGAGATGGCTCGCGAAACCGCTCGGGCCTACGGAAACCTGCCGCCGGAAATCCGCGCGAAGACCGCTATCGCCGCGAGCAGCTTCGGCGAAGCTGGCGCCATTGATTTCTTCGGCCCCAAGTACGGCCTTCCCGAAGCCATCAGTGGCCACCAGACCTACTGGTTCTGGGGGCCGCGCGAATATACGGGGGAGAGCATCCTGCTCCTCCGCGACAATATCGACCGGGCTCACGAGCTTTGTGAGAACGTGGACGTTGTTGGCCACGTACAACATCCTTACTCGCGCGGCGACGAGCATTTCGACATCTACTGGTGCCACCCGCTCCGGTGGAAGCTCCGGGAAATCTGGCCTCAGGCCAAGCATTTCGACTGAAAGGCCGGTGCAGCATCCACGCGCACGTTTGCCGCTGATCGCTTTGCTCGGAAACCGTTTCATTACTCACTCGCGCATCGAAGTGGCTTCCGGCCTCGCCTCGTGCGAAAATAGAGAGGAACTTTGCAGGCATTCTTCGAGCCGTCTGAGAATCCGGAATGCGAATTGACCGGGACGAAATGAAAATCGAAAGCGAATTGCGCGCGATTGAGAAGACGGTTTTCCCCAACGGGCTGGTGGTGATCACCCAGGCCATGCCGCAGGTGCGCTCCGTTTCGATTGGCGTCTGGATTCGCTCCGGCTCGCGCCGCGAGCCCGCGGAAATCAATGGCATCTCCCACTTCATCGAGCACATGGTGTTCAAGGGCACGGAGCACCGCTCCGCCGAACAAATCGCGCGCGAAATGGACCGCGTGGGCGGAATGCTCGACGCCTTCACTTCCAAGGAAATGGTTTGCTTCAATGCCAAAGTGCTCGACGAGCACTTGCCGCTGGCCTTCGACGTCCTGGCCGATCTGGCCCTTTCCCCGAAATTTGCCGAAGAAGATATCGTCCGCGAGAAATCGGTGATCCTCGAAGAAATCAAAATGACCGAGGACAATCCCGAAGATCTCGTCCACGAATTGTTCACCCAGCATTTCTGGAATGCGCATCCGCTCGGCCGGCCGATTCTGGGGACTCCCAGGACGGTCGAGCAATTCGATAGCGAATTGCTGCGGACCTGGTTTCGCCGCTGGTACGCGCCGAACAAAATTGTCATCAGCGCCGCCGGCAGCCTCACTCATCAGCAAATCGTGGATTTAGTCGGCGCGAAATTCGCGCATCTCTTGACCGTCGAAGACGGCCAAACGGAGTCTGTCCCGACTCCCTGTCCGCAAATTCTTTCCCGCTCCAAGCGAGGCCTCGAGCAAGTGCACATCTGCCTGGGCGTCTCCGCGTTTCCGATGGCCGACCAGCGCCGCTATGCCGTCACCCTGCTGACCAATATTTTAGGCGGCGGCATGTCCTCGCGCCTCTTTCAGAATATCCGCGAAAAGCAAGGCCTCGCCTACGCGGTGTTCAGCGACATGAATCCCTATCGCGACGCCGGGCTGCTCAGCGTCTATGCCGGCACGGCGCTCGAGACCGCTGAGAAACTGATCCATTCGGTCGCCGCCGAATTCCGTGACTTGAAGGAAAACCTGGTCACCGAAGAAGAGTTGCGCCGGTCGAAAGATCACCTGAAGGGATCGCTTCTGCTTTCGCTCGAATCCACCGGCGCGCGAATGTCCAACATCGCCCGCCAGCATCTTTACTTCGACCGCTTCTTCTCCTCCGATGAAATCATTGCCTCTCTCGAAGCCGTCACCCGCGAAGAGATTCAGCAGATCGCCCGGGAATTTTTCCACCCCGGCAAACTCGCCGCCACCGTCCTCGGCACTCTGAACGGCTTCTCGGTGACCCCCGAACATCTCGCCTGCTGATCCCCGCAAAAAAAACAACTGCGGTTGACGCCGTCGCGCCAGTTTGCCATCATCCTCCCAGTTCTCGGTTCGCTGTGAGCTGCGAACAAACTGGAGCGCGCATTAGCTTTCGAATTTCCATCCTGGCTTCCGGCAGCGCGGGCAACGCTACGTTGCTCCAAACCGGGCGCACCTGTCTCCTGATTGACGCGGGGTTGGGCAGGCGCGAAACGCTCCGCCGCCTCGAAACCTTGGGCACGCGGCCCGAACGCATTGACGGCATCCTGATTTCTCACGAGCACACCGATCACACCACCGGACTTTCGGTTCTTTCGCGGCAATGGCACGCGACTACGTACCTGACCGAAGCCACTCACCAGGAAATCGAACGGGCGATGCCCGAGGATGCCGGAAAAAAAATCGAGTGTATCGAACACATTTGCGCGGGCGACCGCTTCACCATCGGTGACATCGAAGTCTGCGCGTACACGATTCCGCACGATGCCGCCGACCCGATCGGATTTTCGTTTCGTTCGAATGGCTCGAAGGTGGCGCTGGTCACCGACCTCGGCTACCTCACCCAGCTTGTGAAGCAGCACCTGCGCGGGGCGGATTGCCTGATCCTGGAATCGAATCATGATGTGGAAATGTTGAAGGTAGGTCCGTACCCGTGGCACATCAAGCAGCGCGTGATGAGCCGCACCGGCCATCTATCCAATCACACGGTCAGCGAATTTCTGGCCGACCCGGAAGCATTCGATGGCCGCGCGCGCTTCCTGGTCCTCGCGCATCTTTCGGAGAACAACAACAATCCCGATCTCGCCCGTCTTTCCGCGGAAGAAGCTCTGAATCGCCGTCCCGCCGAAGCCGCCTTCCACGGCGAATTATTTATCGCTTCGCAACGCGTCCCGCTTGGCCCGCTGGTTGTATAACGCTTCCCCCTAGTGGGCCGGCAAATATCCCAGGCTCTCCCGCGAATACGTCAGCATCACTTCGGCAAGATCGCCGGTGTGATGCACGTGCGCGTCCACAATATTTCCGGCGTCATCGCGCAGCGGCTCGATTAGCGGCGAAACGAACACGCCCTTGCGCGGCAGTTCGATGGAAGTGGCGCGCTGCTGCACCTGGTCGCGCCATTCAGGATTCAATTTCGCGCCGTAGGAGTCGATTAACTTTTTGATTCCGTCGTAATCGCCTTCTGCTTTGATGCGCATCAGCTCCGCGAGCAGTTCGCCGACGCCCTGATGCATTTTCTGGTAGTCGTTGACGCGCAAATACAATTTGCCGTCTCTCGTGACCGCCTCGATGCAGCCGAAGCGATCCATCAGGTAATGCACGATCATCTGAGTGCCGCGATCGTGATCTTCGTGGATCTGTTCCCCCTGCGGATAGCGATACAGAATTGTCAATCCGGCGCGCGCGTAAGCGTCATACGATGCTTTCATCATCTCTTCTTGATTCTGCACGCCCAGCTCGGTCAATTTCGGGTCGGTAAAATTCCACAGCGCCACCAGATCCGAGCGGGCTTCCTCGAGCGTCGAGTAATATTCCTTCAAATAGCTTCGCGGATCGCCGGTCAGCTTGGCGCTGACTTTGCCCGAGCCGTGTCCCAGCACTTCATGCATGGCCACCAGCAGTTTGCGGGATTCCTGGCCGTACAGTTCGGCGCGGCGCCTTTCTTCTTCGCTCGATGAAAATTCTCCGGCGGCTTTTTGTCCTACGACTGACGCATACGCGCTCGAAACGTTGAACAGCAGGACGCTTTTCGATCCGTATTGCTGGCGAATGTCCTGCTCGTTCGGCAAATTGATTCCGCTGGGACTGACCGGCCCCGATGCGCCCGCTTCGGAGACAACCGTGATCACGTTGGCCACCGGCGGCTTAATGTCGCGTTTCTTGAATTCGTCGAGCCACGGCTCGCGGAGCTCGAAATATTGCGCGTTGTCCGCAAAATCGCGCATCAATTTCGTTTGCGCCTCGTCCACGAAGCTGACGCTGGATTCGAACGCGCCCTTCTTGCTTCGCGGATCGAGATACTGCTCGATGAATCCGTTGATCGCGTCTACTTTCACCCGGGTTTTTACCCAGGCGATGTTGTAGGCGTACCAATCGGATTTCGATCCCGTTTCGTAGAAGGTGATGAGCTTGCGCAGGGCGTCGGCTTGTTGCGGCTCGGCCGCTTGCGCGGCTTTTTCGAGGTTCGGGATGATCCGGTGAATGATCGCGGCGTAGCGTCCCGGTGGTATTTTTCCATCCGGTGTGCCCGCGCGCCAGATTTCTTCCCGGATTTTTCCGCCGCGCTTTACCACCGTGGAGTTCAATGGATAATTTTCGGTGAAATCCTGCAGATCGTCAGCCGTGACGTTCTCATAGAGATTGGTGGCGCTGGCCGTCAGCACGTCCTTCCCCGGCGGGGGGCTTTTCACGGTGAGGAGCGGCCGGTAATTCGGATCGAAGACCGGCTGTTCGAGGCGTTTCAGTTTCGCGTCCAGGGCCTTGCCGGTTTTTACGCCGAAATTCGCTCCATTCTTCAGCGCCTGCTGCGCCGCCTTGCGAAGTTCGGCGGAGGTGAATTCCGGAAGAAATTTGTGCTGGTTATCCAGATCGTAATTGCCGTGATAAATCCAGATGAGCTTGGTGTAGTGGCGAACTTTTTCGAGCGATTCCGGCGCGATGCCTTTTGGATGAGTCCAAATTCCTTCCAGGAGTTGCTTCAGCTCCAAGCCATAGGGAGAAATCTGATCGTAATAGATCGGATCGCCGGCAATCCCCGCTTGCCCCAGATAGTAAGCCAGCACCCGCTGCTTCGGCGTGAGCTGATCGAATCCGTCCGCATAAAGTTGCACGACGGCAAGCGAGCCAACTTCTTCGACCAGATATTTCCGCTCCGTGGATTGTTCCTGCGTTAATTCCGCGACGGGCGATTCCAGGGAAATGGTTGCAGCATTCGATTCTTGCGAATTGAAATTCATATTCATCATGATCACCCAGCTAAAAGCTACCACCCCCGTGAAAAATTGAGTCAGCAAAGTCTGTCACCGTTGCGAATCAGAAACCCATCGGGAAACAGGGACTGGAAAGCGGCAACCGCACCTTTTCCCCCGCAATTCGTATTAAATCGTATTGGGTAAATCGTAATCAACTTTTGGCCTTGAAATAGCCGATATAGGAGCGATTAGAAAATTCTATCTTGATGAAATTTTGACTGTTTAACCTCATCGCGACATGGTTCTCCTCTGGCGATTAGCCAGGCGATTAGATTCGCCTAAAATCGTATAGTTTTGTGCCTCCCCGGGCAGCTTTTTAACGATTTCCGCCCGATGATTTCGCTCTTCCCCCCTCGCGTTCCTGTTCCGAGCTTTTCGCATCAATTTGTCCTTCACTAATCCAATAGCACATTTCGTCCTCAGTTGTCAGAACAAAAGCCTGTGGACATTTGCGAGGTCTCTATCCTATTGAGTGGGTGGGAGAAAGGCTAAGATTCCGGAATCTCTCTTTTTTATGCACCGTAGAGAATTTTGGGAGCGATGCCCCGCGCCGACGATTTCGCTGGAGAAGGCGCGGCGATTGTGTATTTGTCACAGAAAATCACGACATTGGGAGTGACAGGCAGGCGACGTGATTGGAACATGGGACAAAATATATAGGCAATTCTAATTCATGCTGGTAACATTTCGATCAACAAGGAGAATCACCGAGGGAGCCATGTCCTTTAATGAAGCAATTGACCTATTAGGACGGGATGAGGCATTTCGAGCAACGGTCTATGCCATGAATACCTTGCTGATCCAAAAGGGCGTCTACTCTGCAAAGGAATTCGAAGCTCTCTTTTGTGAGCACGCCGAGAATTTTAAGAACGGTTTTCGGGGGGAACCCGAAATAGCCGATCAAACTGCTCGCGGAACCTTTGCCTCCATCCCTTAGGGAATCTTTTGAGATGCGTGCAACGACAGGCCGGACTCCGGCACTGCTCGTGGTTGCCTATCTGGCAAGCGGTACACGCTTCATTGCAGCGGACCTTTCGAAGCAACTTGCTCCCTCATAGGGGACAGGGCGGCTAGATTCGAACTAGCGAACCCTGTGTCAGCAGGGTTGACCGATTATAAGTCCGCTCCGATTGACCACCCTGGCACGCCCGCCGTTACTGTTTTAGAATCTGGCCTCGATTGTCGTGGTAGTATCGTAGCAAGTCAAGTTACTCGGGGCTGTGAATACCTGCAAGATGTACGCCGCCAAGGTAACGTATACTATGAGCAATATGCGAAGTGGCCCCCCAAAAACGCAATCGCGCAGAGTTGCAGCTTGGATCTATGCAGTCCTGAACCCAGTCATTGAATCTTTGCAACGCGAACGAGAGCTGCTGGAGCGGAGAAATCTGACTTGGAGATTCTATAGTGGCCAGAGCGAATTTATTCGAATGATTCAGGAGTATGTCGATTCTGTGCAGTGGCCCAATTTTTATGACTTTTTGGCGGAGCACCCTTTTTTCGCCAAAGCGTTCAAACAACATGACGACCAGTTGGAGAAAACCAACGCTATCGCATTGCAGACGTTCGACGAGCTAATTTCTTGGCCAGAGTTTTCCTCAACGATCGAGAAATTGCTGAGCCGGTATAGACAGCAAAGACGATCTGCAGGATTTTCGGAAGATCCGCCTTTCCATACGGAGGGCGATCTAGTGAAATACAGTGCAGAGTATTTAATCAACAATATCCAGGAACTTCCTTCGCACTATTCGCTTTCGGGGTTTTGGAACGCCTCAAATGAGCTACTTCTCAGTTTTAGGAACCTGCCACGATTTCGGCCTCTTGAAAAGGCAATCGAGTAGCTGGCGCTGTCATCAGATCGACTGAAGCGCGCGCTTGAGTCTCGCAGACTATCGCTGTCGCGTGAATTCGACGTCCCCGCTGCACCAGTTCCAGGCATTAGTTTTGATGAATGAATGTCTACTACCCCCAATATTAACGAACGGCGAGTGTTGATCTTTGACACTGGACCATTGCGGGAGCTGATCCTCTATTCAGCAGTACACAATCTTCGGTTTCGTTTGTTGGAGGGCGAATTGCACCATCTGACGAAACGCGCTTATCACACCAGACTGACAGAATTCATCAAGGGATTCTCACATCGGACTACGTCGTCTCAGGTAGTGTCCGAGATAGGTGCGTGGATCAATAAGACGAAGAAACCAGGTCATGCCAACATCTGGCGAATTGTCCGCGACGAATTTGTATCCATGGGTATGGATGAGACAGTGTTGAAATTCTTAGAAATGCGCCTTGACCTCATCGTCGATAAGGGAATCGCCGACGCAAGTGTCCTCCATCTTGGCATTCGATATGCAGATCGTAGGCCTCAAGTTTTGACAATTGACGGCGATCTAGCTGCTGAATGTAGGCGAAGAGGCATCAATGCCGTTAGTCTCTGGGAAGTTATTGCGTAAGTGGATTCGTCTAGCCTCTAGGACGAAACACGTAGCCGACAAAGCTTCAACATTTACATGTATTTAGTTGGAGAGGAGCGGACACCGGAGAACTGCGGTGGCAGCCGATCCTAATAGAGCTGTGCGCTTTAGCGCGCTCTATTCGTAGCGAAGGGCGATCATGGGATCGACGCGGGTGGCGCGGCGGGCGGGCACGTAGGTGGCCAGGAAGGCGATGGCGGCGAGGAGCAAGGCGACTGCGGCGAAGGTTAGCGGGTCGGTGGATTTTATTTCGAAGAGCAGAGTTTTCAGGTAGCGGGTGAGGATGAACGCGCCGGCGATTCCCAGAGCGACGCCGACGGCTGCCAGTTTCATGCCGTGGCGGACCACCATTTGGAGGACGTCGCGCGGCTGCGCGCCCAGGGCCATGCGCACGCCGATTTCGTGGGTGCGCTGCGTGACCGCGTAGCTCATCACACCGTAAATCCCGACGGCAGAGAGCACCAGCGCGAGCAGGGCGAACGAACCGATCAGGTAGAGCGTAATCCGTCGCGGGGCGAGGCTATTGGCGGCCACCTGTTCCATGGTGCGCACGTCGTGCACGGGCAAATCGGAATCGAGACTCGCCACGGCGGCCTTCACCGCCGCGGCCATCGAGCGCGGATCACTGTTGGTTCGCACCGCCAGAACCATGTACGCCCAGGGCGACTGCTTATACGGCGTATAGGTTTCGAAGTCCGGCGCTTCGCCGAGGCCGTTGTGAAGCACGTTTCCCACCAGTCCCACAACTTCGGACGTGCCGGGGCTCATCACCTGCACATGTTTCCCGATGGGATCTTGCCCCGGCCAGAATGTTTCCGCCGCTTTCTTGTTGATGATCAGCACGGAGGTGGATTTCGCTTCGTCCGACGAATTGAACTCGCGGCCGCGAAGCAGCGGGATGCCCATGGCGCGGAAGAACCCGGGATTCGCAATGTGGATGCCGACGAGGAACTCATGGCCTGGCGGCAATTTCTCGCGGCCTTCGATGGTGTCTACACCAGTGGTGGTGTCGTCGCCTTCGAGCGGCAAATCGTTGGATATCGCCACGCCCTGAACTCCGGGCATCGCTTCCACACGCTGGATCAGTTGCTCCTCGAATTGGGCGGTGGCGGCCTCCTTCGCATATTTCGGCCCGGCAAAATTCATGAACATGGTCACCAGATGATCGGGGCGAAAACCCGGCTGAACTTCGAGCAAGCGCATAAAACTTCTGCCCAGCAAACCGGCGCCGATCAGCAGCACAAGAGACATCGCCATTTCGGCAATTACCAGCAAATTGCGCAGCCGCCCATGCCGTGGCCCGGCGGAATTTCCGCGCCCGCCTTCCTTGAGCACTTCGCTGAGCTCGAGCCGCGAAGCCTGCAGGGCCGGCGCCAGGCCAAAGAGCAAACCGGTGAGCAGCGAGACTCCCAAGGTGAACGCGAGCACCAGCAGATCTACGTGAATTTCTTCGACGCGCGGCAATTGTTCCGGACCCGCCGCCACCAGCAGCCGGACGCATCCGAACGCAATCAGCAAACCCAGCGCGCCACCGGCCAGCGCGAGAAGAACGCTTTCCGTTAGCAATTGGCGCGCGATGCGCAGCCGTCCAGCGCCCAGCGTGGTGCGAATCGCGATTTCTTTTTGCCGCCCGGAGGCTCGAGCGAGCAGCAGGTTCGCCACATTCGCGCAGGCGATCAGCAGCACAACGCCAACCACGCCGAGAAGCACCAGCAGCGTCACGCGGATTTGCCCCACGGAGCGCTCCTGCAGCGGAATCAAATGAACCGTGTGGCCGGAATTCGATGAATATTTCTGCTGCAATTGGCCGGCAATGCGGCTCATGTCCGCTTGCGCCTGGGCGAGCGAAACGCCCGGTTTCAGCCGGCCGAGCACGGAGAGGTAATGCATGCCGCGATTGGTGCGCGGGTCCACGGTCGAGTTTGGAAAAACTTCCGGAATGGTGTTGCGCGGATTGATCCACACTTGCAGATTTTGAAGATACTGGAAAGAGGCGGGGAGCACGCCCACCACGGTGACCGGCTCTCCGTTCAATACAATTTGTTTGCCGAGGACGGAACGATCGCCGCCGAACCGGCTCTGCCAGAAACCGTAGGAGAGCAAACCCACGCGCGCCGCGCCCGGCTGGCCTTCCGCGGGGAGAAAATCGCGGCCCAGGGCGGGCTGGACGCCCAGGGTTGAAAAAAGATTCGCGCTGACGACTGCGATTTGAATACGTTGCGGCTCTCCCTGACCGGTCAAATTCGAAGGGAGGGTGCGGACTGCCGCGACGCTTTCGAATGTCTGGTTCTGCGATTGGTAGTCCAGAAAATCGGCGCCGGAGAAAGGCGCGGTGGGCAGAGTCGGCTGAATTTCCCAAAACCATACCAGGCGGCCGGGCTGGCGATAGGGCAGCGGGCGCAGCAGAACTCCGTTGACGATGCTGAAAATGGCGGTGTTCGCGCCGACTCCCAGGGCCAGGGCCAGGATGGCGACTACGGTGACGCCGCGGTTTCTGGCTAGCATGCGAAAGCCGAATATAATGTCCTGCCAGATTGTTGCCATGGCCGCTCCTTTCAACGCCTTTACGGGAGTGGATGAGCCGCTTTCAAATGAACAGTTTCTTTTCGCGGCATTTTTGCTCGCGATCCTTCGCTTCGCTCAGGATGACTCCGAACTTAGTATTCCGATGACCGCACAGTCGCTAGCTGAAAGACGCCAAGGTTCCAAGGCACCACGCGCCGAGAATTTTTCGACGGCCGGCTAATGCTCCAACACACTTTCGAAAAATGCTAGCGCGCGGGGATCGTTCGATTGGCCGAGCCAGAACATGGCCTGCTTGCGCACCTCCCGATTGCGGCTGGATTGCGCCACTTCGATCAGCTTCGGCACGCCCTCGTCCTTGGGCAACTGCGAAAGGGCAAACACGGCGCGCTTCTTCACTTCGGTTTCGGGATCGTTCTCGATGGCGCCGGTGATCGCGGCGACGGCTTTTTTTCCGGCCTTCTGCCCGAGCCAGAAGAGCGCCTGGCCGCGCACGCGCGAACTGGAATCACTTTTCGCCATGCGAATCATTTCTTCCACTGCTTCCGGCTCGCGGCTCACCGACAACGCGAAGGTCACTTTCTCGCGCACGCGGTCGCTGGGATCATCGTGGGCCATGCGCTTGAGCGTTTCGTATCCCGCCTTGCCGCGGGATGCGCCCAGCCAAAACGCGGCCTTCTCGCGCAAACGCTCGGGCTGGCTGGGCGCGACGAAACTTTCGAGAGCCTTGTCGGCGGAGGGATCGCCGGTCATTGCGATTGCAGCGAGCGCCTGTTGGCTAACCCCGCCGCCACGGCTCGATTCTTCGCCCGTGGCCTGCGCGAATGGCGCGAGCAAAGCAACGCTTTCCGCGGGAGGCGCGCCGGTGAACCAGATCAACGGCAGGCCGCCCGCATCGAGTTCGCAGTCATCTGAAAATGCGCGAATCTTTTCCACTCGCTTTTCAAAAACGCGAAAGAGAACGAAAATGTTCCGCGGGCCTTCGAGTTTGACCGTGTCCACGCCGGACGTGCGATTGTTCGTGGTGAAATTACCGTTCGAATCTTCGAGGCGGCATATTCCGCAGCCGTTATCCCCATCGGAATTATTTCCGGAAGAATTGTTGCAGCACATTTGCCGGTCGCCAGGGACCGCAGGCACGGCATAACCAACCCAGGCCGGTGACGATTGGCTGGCGACCAGCGATTGAAATGCCGAGGCGAGCCCCGCGGCGGCCGAGCGAGTTTCCATCTTGGCATTCACCACGCGTGGCGCCTGCGCCATTGCGGGAATCGCCGCAAATATCATCGGAACTACCACTGCCAGAATGCGCCGCTGGATCACGTTCATTCCGCACCTCACGCAGGAATCGATTCACGTCCCCCGGATGGGTTCCCCGGCCGCCGCTACTTATTCAAAATCTCCATCATGTATTCCGTGGCTTCCTTCGAGTGCATCAGCGCCAGCTTTTCCACCGCGGCTTTCTTCAGTTCGGGATTGGTTTCTTTTCGCGCGATGGCGATGATGGCGTGGGCGTTTCCTTCCAGGAACAGGGCGTTGAGCACTTCGCGCTTGTCTTCGAACTCCGGGTCCTTGGCGTAGATTTCTACCAGGGCATCGCCGGTGCGCGTGCCCATCAGGCCAAGATTGCGAATCGCCTTGCGGCGCAATTCGGGATTCTTCTCCGTGCGCGCAATTTCGAGCAGCCGGTCGGAGCTGCCGCCCACAAACATCGATTGCAGAACGGCTTCCTTGTTTTCCAGCACCGGCTCGGCTTGGTAGAGCTGCCACAGCTCGCTTTGCGCGCCCATCACTCCGAGCAGGCGAATGGCTTCGCGGCGCAGTTCGGGAACTTTTTCATTTTTTGCCGCCGCCAAGACGCGGTCTTTTTCGCCGGATATCATGAAGCTGCGGAGAATCTGCCGCTTCACGTCCAGTTCATTCGTGGAAGCGTAGATATCCGACAGGGTCTGCCGGCTTCCCGGGCCACCGAACAAGCCCAGATACTCGATGGCCTTGCGCTGCAATTCCGGATTCGACTGGCCGCGCGCGATTTTACTGATCACGTCGCGCGCCTCCTGGCAGCCGCCTTGCGCCAGCACAAATAGCGCGCGCGCCTTCAGCTTGGGCGAGCCATTGCCGTGCAGGAACTTTTCGAGCATCGGCACGGCTTCGCCGCATTCCATTTGCATGGCGCCGTTGAGCGCCAGCAGCTTCAAATCCTCGTCGCTTTGATTTTCCGGATGAGGAGTCTGGCCGGAGGATTGCCGCACTTCCAGCTCGAGCGCCTTGGCATCGTTCAGCCAGCGGCTCTGCGGATATTTCTGGCGGAGAGTGCTGAGCGTCGAGAGCGCGTCCGCGCGGCGCCCCAGCTTGTTTTCGGCATAGGCTTTCCAATAGAGCGCGGCATCGGCGTGCGAAAGATTCATCTCCGCGGCTTGCTGAAAGTTTTCGCGGGCTTTTTCCCAGCGGCCTTCATCGAGAGCATCGGTGCCTTCGTCGTAGAGATCTTGTTCGCGATCGATGCGGGCGTCTTCGCGGTCTTTGCGGGCTTCATCGCGGTCGCGCTGTTCATCTTCGGCGTCGGCGTCTTTGTCTTTATCTTTGGCCTTACTCTTATCTTTCGTGCGATCACTCTGCTCATCCAGGGAGAGGGTGAGGCCATCCAGGCGAAGCTCGCCGGGAAAGGAGATGGCTAGTCCGTCATCGAGCCCGATGGCGAGTTCTGAGGAAATGCCGTCATCGCCGATGACCAGCATTTTCAGCGCGGGATCGACGGCGAGATGATCTGTGGCGAGAACGCGCAGGCCGGGCAGCGTGGCGATGGATAGCTGCTTCACAATTTTTACTGGCGCGCTGGGCGTGGCTGCGAGCGCGGGCGCTGGTGATTGCGCGGAAACGGAAACTGCGGCTGCGAGTGATAGCAGCAAAACTAGAATTAAGGGCGATACTTTCGAGATCATTTTTCTCTCCCTGATGGCAGTAAAATCTGTGTGGCGCATGTCTTTACCCGGTCCGTCTTGCGGCCGGATGGATGGAAGATGTTGCGCTCCATCTGAAATATTTTTCATAGCTTCTGCCTCGCCGGGTCCGGCGACTGCGCGGCCGCGGGTTTCGTCCCCGGAGTGGAAGACTTCTCGCGCTCGCGAACTTCCGATCCCACCACGCGCACCTTGAACAAAATTCCGCGCGCCGCGATTCGCTTCTGGATTTCCTCGAGTTGCGCGGACGAAATCTTAGAAGGGCTGTGCGCGATTTGAATGAGCATCGGCTCCAGATCATCGAGCACCGCCGAAAGTGTGGCGTCGCCGGAACGCGCGGCCGATTGCCGGTAGAGGCGATTGGAGGCAACCAAGTCGCCCGCGCGCTGCTGCTGCGCCGATATATCCACCATTCCCGCGGCCGCGCCCTTGGGCGCTTCGGCATTTTCGAGTTCGAGCAGAAGCATCTGCGAACGGTCCAGATGATCGCCGACGGCCACCAGCAAAATGCGCTCGCGGACCGGGGCGGAAATTGCGGCGTTGGCCATTTGCG
The DNA here is from genome assembly GCA_041497605.1 of Terriglobia bacterium. Lineage (GTDB taxonomy): Bacteria > Acidobacteriota > Terriglobia > Acidiferrales > UBA7541 > JBGPTK01. The sequence goes on from JBGQGW010000030.1 coordinate 13,364, forward strand.
GCCTCTGGATTGGCGGCCGCGGCAAATAGCGACCAGCCACAAACGCGGCCACAATCACCGCCGCCATCGCGCCCACGAATGCCAATCGCGGAAGCGCGAACCACGCACGCCAATTGAAAGAGGAACGCGGTTTCAGTTTTGGTTCGATTTGCCGCCAGACATGGGCGCCGTAGGAGTCGTCACGTTCGGGCACGGGCGCGGCTTCCACTATCGCGAGCACGCCGGCAAGCGCTTCGTAAGCTTCGCGGCACTGCGCGCAACTCTTCAGGTGGATTTCCATCTCGGCGCGAGCTCTTGCATCGGCATCGGCATCGCCGTAGCGGAATTCGATCAATTGTTCTTCGCTCAAGTGATTCATCGTTTTCGGCTCACCAGTGGTTCGAGTTCCAGGCGTAATTTCTGCACGGCCCGGAAAACGCTGTTCTTCGTTGCATTCAAACTTGTGCCCAGCACGCGCCCGATTTCTTCGATGGACATCCCTTCGTGGTGCCGCATCATGAAGGCCGCGCGTTCCATGGGACTCAGCTTCGACAGCGCGACATTTACTTGCTCCCCGATTTCACCGCTCAGCGCCAGGCGGTCGGGCGCCGGGTCCGGTGCCGCTATCTCCAGCACCGCTTCCTCGCCGCTTTCACGATTATCCGAAGCGCGCAGCTCTTCCTGCGGCTTGCGCCTGCGGAGCAAATCCAGCGAGCAGTTCACCGCGATGCGGTAGACCCAGGTACCAAAATTCGAGCGCGATTCGAAGCGATCGAGCCGCCGGTAGGCGCGCAGGAACGCTTCCTGCACCACTTCCTCGGCGTCCTGCTCGTTTCCCGTCATGCGAAAGGCGAGCCGGAACAGAGTCCGGCTGTGGCGCTCGACCAGAACGCGGAACGCGTCCCGATCGCCCGCCAGAGCCCGCGCCAAAGGCGCGGCGTCCCCCTCTCCGGTGCTTAGCGCCATTCAGTCATTAGACCACTGTTGGTGCCGAGCGGTTAGTTCGCCCGGGGATGGGAAATACGGGTTTGCAGGCTGATTTGCAAGCATTTCAAACAGGAGGGGCAAGATTGTTGCTGGGGGGGATGCTGTCGGCGAGGGACCCTTCTGTATGAGGGAATACGAGAACCGTGACCTCAGCGGCTTCCCGGCTTTGCCGCGTTCAGGAATGGCCCAGGATCGGGTGCGGCTGATAAGGCTCTTCCAGCGCTTTGATCTCCTGGGCCTCGAGCTTGATGTTCAACGCAGCAGCCGCTTCTTCCAGATGATGCATCTTGCTGGCGCCGATGATCGGCGCGGTGACGCCCGGTTTCTGTAAAATCCACGCCAGCGCGATTTGCACGTTGGAGACGCCGCGCTTCCCGGCAATTTCCGTGACGCGCTCGACCACCTTGAAATCGGAATCGCCGTAATACATTTTTTGACCGTAGTCATCGCTCTTGGCGCGTATCGTTTCCCCAAAATCATGCTTGCGGCGGTTTCCTGCCAAGAATCCGCGCGCCAGCGGACTCCAGGGAATCAATCCGATTCCTTCCTCGCGGCAGAGCGGAATCATTTCGCGCTCCTCTTCGCGGTAAACCAGGTTGTAATGGTTCTGCATGGTTGCGAATCGCGTCACTCCCAATCGATCGGCGGTGTAGAGCATTTTGGCAAATTGCCACGCGAACATGGAAGAGCCTCCCACATAGAGCGCCTTCCCCGCTTTCACAACTTCATCGAGCGCCACGATGGTTTCCTCGATGGGAGTTTCGTAGTCGAAGCGGTGGATCTGGTACAGATCGACGTAGTCGGTCCCCAGCCGCTTCAGGCTGTCATCAATCGAGTGGCGAATATGCTTGCGCGACAGGCCGCGCTGGTTCGGATCATCTCCCATGGCATGGAACACTTTCGTCGCGATCACCACTTTGTCGCGCGACGGGCCGAAATCCCGCAGCGCCCGCCCTAATATTTCCTCGCTCGCCCCGAGCGAATACATGTCCGCGGTATCGAAGAAATTGATTCCCAATTCCAGCGCGCGCTTGATGAACGGCCGGCTCTCCTCTTCGTCGAGCACCCATTCCCGCCACTTCTTCGACCCATACGTCATCGCGCCCAGGCACAGCCGCGAAACCTTCAGACCGGTTGATCCCAGATTTACGTAATCCATGCTATGGATGGCCTCCTTCTCCTTCGATTAATAATCCGATGCGTCCGATTCGGCCAACTGCTCATAGAATGCGGTATTCTCTCCGCGTGGCCCAGGAAAACAAAACCGCTGCCGCGGAGGAGCGCTCGCGCGCCGGCCTGTGCGCCGATTGCCGGCATTCCAAGCGAATCGAATCGTCGCGCGGCTCTCGATTCTACCTCTGCGAACTCTCCGCCACTGATCCCGAGTTCCCTAAATACCCTCCCCTGCCCGTGCTCCGCTGCTCGGGGCACACTCCCAAGGTTTGATGCTTGCGCACCCCCTGGAATAATTGCCGCCTGCCAACTGCGGCGTTATTATCCTGCCTCGGGAAGCACGACCATTCGAGCCGGAGCGAACAAGCAAACGGGAGAAATAGGTGGTCAAGTGTGGATCGTGTGGCGCGGAGGCTCCGGAATCGAGCCGTTTCTGCCCGTCTTGCGCGGCGCCCCAGCAAGAGCAAGAAAGAGCGGGAGCGGATCGAGCCCGCTCCCTGCTAATAACGTCCGGCCATTTTCCCGCAACCGATCGCGAAGGAACTATCCCATCGAGCTGAAATGTTCCGGTTCGATCTTGTAAAGCACCCGCACTTCGCCCGGCTGCCGGAATGGATACACAGGATTCCCAAGATATTTTTGCGAAAGTTTGTTGATGCTATCGTCGGCGCCCTGCTGGGTGATTTCCACGACGCGCCCGCGAATCTCCAGATACCGGTAGGGATTTTCCGGGTCCTGGATCGCCAGGGCGACTCGCGCGTCGCGGCGCACATTCTTGTCCTTCATGCGGCCGAGAGCCGAATTAAAATAAATGTACTTGCCATCGTAGTCGATCCATACCGGCGTCACCTGCGGACTGCCATCCGGCATCAGCGTGGCGAGATGAGCAAACGCCGGTTTCTTGAGCAGGTCCACATATTTTTCCGGAATATTCTCTGCCATAAGGCCTCCGAATTCCAATGATCCGCCACCGACAAACTTTACCACGATGTTGGCTGAATTGGGGATGGCTCGCGCGTCAAAACCGGAAGGGTCTGATGGCGGCTGGCGGGGAAGGCAAAAAAAATATGCGAGTGCGCCATCGCAACGCGACAGCGCACTCGTGTTGAGGGAAGTTAGTTTTCGAAATGAGCTTGCAGGAACTCGCCTGGCAGCCGCTGCATTCGAGCGGCCGGCTGGGGAAGCGCATCGATCCGCGCCACCTCGGCGAGCCGCCTCTGCTCCCGCTGTTCGACGGGTTCAAGGTCCGGTTTCATTCGCTCCATCTGAATGCCCAGTGTTCGCTCGAGCAGCATGACCTCGGATCGCTGATCTCTTCCAAAAAGAGTGGAAGCAATGCCGTGCTTACCGGCGCGGCCTGTGCGTCCGACTCGATGGATGAAATTCTCCGCGATTTCCGGCAGGTCGTAATTAATCACGTGGGCGATGTCCTGCACGTGAATCCCGCGAGAAGCCAGGTCGGTGGCCACCAGCACGCGGTAGCGCCCTTGCTGAAATCCCGACAAGGCCGCGATCCGCTGCGATTGCGAACGGTCGCCATGAATCATGGCCGCCGTAAATCCTTCGCGGCTCAGGTTCTTGGCCAAACGCTCGGTTCCGCGCTTGGTGCGCGCGAAAATCAGGCAGCGGCCGGTTTCCTTGGCCAGCAATCTCTGCAGCATTTCCTGCTTGCGGTCGGTGGCCACCTCGAATGCCTGGAATCGCACATTCTCGGCAGGTTTCAAGATCGACCCAAATGCGAGCCGCACCGGGTTCCTCATGTAATCGTTCACCAGGTGGGCCACGGAAGCTTCGAGAGTCGCGGAAAAGCACAAGGTCTGCCGGTCTTTGGGCAGGATGGATGCAATTCTACGAATGGAAGGAAGAAATCCCATGTCCAGCATGCGATCGGATTCATCGAGCACCAGCACGCGCAGGCTGCGGAAATTGATCAGTCTGCGGCCGATGTAATCCTCGAGCCGTCCGGGAGTGGCGACCACCAGCCGAGCTCCATTGCGAATGGCGCTGAGCTGCTGTCCTTCGGCAAGTCCGCCCACCACCAAAGCCGCGGGAGGAAGCTGCTTGCCGCGCAACGCGTTGTACTGCTCCAAAACCTGCATGGCCAATTCGCGCGTGGGAACCAGCACCAGCGCGGTAATCCCCGGCACATTGTGCTGCAATTGTTGCTCGATCACGGGGATCAGGAACGCCAGCGTTTTGCCGGTTCCTGTCTGCGCGGTCGCGAGCACGTCTTTACCTTCAAGCGCTTGCGGGATCGCCGCGGCTTGCACCGGTGTCGGTGTCGTGAAATGAGCCGCCGCAAGGCGCTCCTTCACGTAAGGGGAAATCTGTAGTTCTGAAAAATTTTGAATCACTGTTTACCTTTTTCTGGCAGAAGCGGTCTCCGCGCACACAAGAATTCGCGAGTGCGCAGACGGCTTCGAAAGCCAGTCTTTTTTAAATTACGCCGAAAACAAAGGGAGGAATCTAGGAGCGGATATTCTCAGATGAAGCAACCAACCAGAGGAACCGCGCCAACTACCGATGTGTTAAACGCAGGGTCACTATACCATGTTTCCCTCGAACGCCAAGCATTATATGTGCTCGAAGTGCTCAGCCATCCCGTCCGGGCAATCCCGACACCCTGCAAATACCACACATACACTGCTTTACGTGGCGGCTCGAGCGGCGCGCTCCTTGGCGCGCTGGCCGCGACAATCGTTTGAATTCCGCTCGACCTTTTTACGCCCCCGCGGATTCCTTCTTCCCAATTTTTGCCGCCAGCGCGCGGGCAATTTCGTCGCGATCGATCCGCACACCGGCGCGGTCGATCCGCAGCTCGATGACGCGTTCACTCAACTTGCTGAACAAATAATTCGCGATCACACCGGCATCAGCATTGGCTCCCGGCGAGAGAGTCAATTCCAGGAGCTTCGGCTGGCCTGCCGACTTCGGCCGGCGTCCGCGCTGCCAGACCAATTCGCTGCCGTCCGGCAACTTATATTTGTCGCCCACGGCGAGCTCGACGGCATTCCCCATCAGGTCGAAATCGACTCCGCTATCTGTCGTCTCCACTTCGATCGCCACCGAATTCGTAGCCATGAGTGATTTCCTCCTTAGCGATTCATTGAATTCGATTCCGAAAAATTCGATTGGACCCGCACTCGGGCTCATCCTTATCCAACCACATACACTAAGATGCGCGGGAAGCGCAATAGAGCACGTACCACAAAGACCGCCCGGTTGATTCGTTCGCGGTACGTGCGATAGAGTCACCAACGTTTGCCGCGCGCGATGAGGCGAACCGCCGGAAAATGCGACTGCTGAAAAAATTGGTGATTGCGCTGGCTGTTCTGGTTGCGGCCGCCGCAGCAGTGTGCTTCGGCATCTACCGCCACTACGACCAGGAAATTCTCACCCTCGACGGTTCGGCGCGGATCAGCCCGGAGGTGCTCGCTTACGGCGGCAGCTATGTCCCGCTCCGCGCGGGCGTGACGCATTTCGAACTGGCCGGGCCGGCGGACGCGCAAACAGTCGTGCTGGTCCACGGCTTCTCGGTGCCGTATTACCTGTGGGATCCCACTTTCGATGGACTCACCGCCGCCGGATTTCGCGTGTTGCGTTATGATCTTTTCGGCCGCGGCTGGTCGGACCGCCCCAACGCGCGCTACGACCCTGAGTTCTTCGATCAACAGCTTCTGCAATTGCTGGACGCGCTCGCCATTCACGGCCCAATCGACATTGTGGGCGCTTCGATGGGCGGTCCGATCGCCGTGAATTTCGCCGCGCGGCACCCGGAGCGCGTGCGCCGGGTAGCTCTATTCGATCCGGCGTTCGGTGAGGGATTCACTCCGCCGTGGCGGCTTCGCGCTCCGCTGGTGAGCGACTTCGAAATGGGCGTGAAGATCGCACCCACGCTGGCCGGCCGACAACGCGAAGACTTCGTGCATCCCGAGCGCTACCCCGATTATTTTGCGAAATATTTTCCGCAAATGCGCTACCGGGGTTTCCGCTATGCCCTGCTCTCTTCCCTCCGCGATTTTATTTCGCAGGACACCACGCGAGCCTACCGGCAGCTCGGCGCGAGCGGCAAACCCGTGCTGCTCATTTGGGGCCGCGCCGACCAGGATGTGCCCTTCGCCCTCAGCGATGGTGTTCGCAGAGCAGTCCCGCAAGCCGAATTTCATCCCATCGACGATGCCGCCCACGTCGCCTTCTACGAACACCCCGAAATTGTGAACCCCATCTTGATTGACTTCTTGCGCCGGTAGCAGGCCGCCCTTGCCGTTATCCTTCGAAACCTTCCTCCGCCCTTTGCGCCACCATTTTCGGGCAATCGAAATACAAGCTGCCCCCAATTTCCGCATGCGCCAGGTCTGTTTATTGAGGGCGAAATGTGCTATTTCGATTAGAGGCGGCGCCCTTCGGACCAGACATGCGATACTTTAGGGCGGAAGAGGAGAGCGAGATTTGATTCCACGGTACACGCGCGCGGAGATGGCCCGGGTTTGGAGCGATGAGAATCGTTTCCAGAAGTGGCTCGAAGTGGAGCTGGCGGCCACGGAAACGTTGGCGGAAGCGGGCCTGGTGCCGCGGGAAGCCGCGGCGCGGATTCGCGAACGCGCCAAAGTGGACGTGGCGCGCATTCTGGAAATTGAAGCGCGCGTGAAGCATGACGTGATCGCGTTCACCGTGGCCGTGGGCGAATCGGTTGGCGACCCGGAAGCGGCGCGATGGCTGCATTACGGGCTCACATCCAATGACGTAGTGGATACATCGCAGGCCCTGCTGGTGCGCGAGGCGTCCCGGCTGATCGAGCACGATTTGGTGAGGCTCGGCGAAGTGCTCGAGCGGCGCGCGTGGGAATTCAAGGACACGCCGGAGATCGGCCGCACCCATGGAGTGCACGCGGAGCCGATTACGTTTGGGCTGAAGGTTGCCAATTGGTTTGCGGAAAACCGGCGCGACCTGGAACGCGTGCGCGCCGCGGCCGCGCAGATGGCGGTGGGAAAAATTTCGGGCGCCGTCGGCAACTGCTCGCACCTGGGGCCGGAAATCGAACAGAAAATTTGCGCGCGGCTCGGCCTCGAAGCGGCGCCGATCGCGTCGCAGGTGATCGAGCGCGACCGCCACGCCGATTACGTTGCGGCGCTGGGCATCGCGGCGGCATCGCTCGAACGAATCGCCACGGAAATCCGCCATTTGCAACGCACCGAAGTGCGCGAAGCCGAAGAGCCGTTTGGCGGCGAGCAACGCGGCAGCTCGGCCATGCCGCACAAGCGCAATCCCGTGAATTGCGAGCAGGTGTGCGGCCTGGCGCGCGTGGTGCGCTCGAACGTGCAGGCCGCGATGGAAAATATCGCGCTGTGGCACGAACGCGATATTTCGCACAGCTCGGTGGAGCGGATTATCCTGCCGGATTCCACCATCCTGGTGGATTACATGATCGCCCGCATGACGGATATCGTCGCCAACATGCGCGTCTTTCCCGAACGCATGAAACGCAATCTGGAATCCACGCAGGGGCTGATTTTTTCCGGCCAATTACTGCAGGATTTGGTGGAACATGGCGCGCCGCGCGAGGATGCCTACAAATGGGTGCAAGCTCATGCCATGGCTGCGTGGGAATCGGAATCCAGTTTTCGCGATCGAGTGGCCGCCGACCCCAACATCGCCAGGTTCTTGAAGCCGGCCCAGATCGAGAAAACGTTCAGCCTGGAGCGGCAGCTTCGCTCGGTGGACGCGATTTTCGCGCGCGTCTTTGGCGCAAAAAAATCTTCTGCTGCGGCGGAGCGCTAGCAGGTGAGAAAAAAAGGCTGACTTCCGCGCGACGAAATATTTTTACTGCACGCGCTGGATGTAGCGGCCTTCGGAAGTATCCACCTTGATCTTGTCGCCGTTGCCGACGAACGGCGGGACGTTGACCACCAGCCCGGTTTCGAGTTTGGCGGGTTTCATCACCGCGCTGGCGGTGGCTTTCTGAATGCTTGGCTCGGTATCGACCACGGTCATGTCGATCGTATCCGGCAGCAGGATGCCGATCGGCTTGCCTTCGTAAAATTCAACTTTCACCGGCAAGTTGGGAA
>JBGQGW010000031.1:0-21551 GCA_041497605.1 Terriglobia bacterium
ATCGCCGTCTCCAGCGTCAACACGCGATGCGGCACCAGCCGGATTGCTTCATCCGCCGACGAGGCTCGCATGTTGGTTTGTTTCTTTTCCTTGGTGACGTTCACGTCCATGTCCGCGTCGCGTGAATTTTCGCCCACAACCATGCCTTCATACACTTCAATGCCCGGCCCGACGAACAATTCGCCGCGCTCCTGCAGATTCCACAGCGCGAATGCGGTGGTTTGGCCCGGGCGGTCCGCCACCAGCGCGCCCGTGGCTCGCGAAGCGAGTTCGCCCGCGTAATCCGTCCAGCCGTCGAACAGGGAATGCAACAGGGCAGTGCCGCGTGTGTCGGTCAATAGCTGGCCGCGAATGCCGATCAAGCCGCGCGAACGGATTCGAAATTCCATGCGCACGCGGCCCGAACCGTGATTCACCATTTTCGTCAGCTCCCCGCGGCGCGTTCCCAGGGTTTCCATCACAATCCCCACAAAAGTCTCCGGGCAATCCACCACAAACACTTCCACGGGCTCCACGCGCCGCCCGCCCTCTTCCCGCACCACAATTTGAGGCTTGCCCACCATCATTTCGTAGCCTTCGCGGCGCATCGTTTCAATCAGGATGGCGAGTTGCAGTTCTCCTCGTCCCAGCACCCGGAACGTGTCCGTGCTTTCGGAATCTTCCACGCGGATCGAAACGTTGGTCAGCAATTCCTTCTGCAAGCGGTCGCGAATGTCTCGCGACGTCACCAAGCTTCCCTCGCGCCCCGCCAGCGGCGAAGTGTTCACGGTAAAAACCATCGCCAGTGTGGGCTCGTCAATCAGCAACGGTTCGAACGGCGCTGGATTTTCCAGATTCGTGATGGTCTCGCCGATTTGGATTCCCTCCACTCCCGCGATCGCCACGATATCTCCGCAGATCACTTCCTCGGCTTCATCGCGCTCCAGGCCGCGGAACGTATACAGCTTGGTGATCTGAGTGGAAACGATCGGGCCGTCAAGTTTCGCGATGCCCACCAGTTCGCCGCGGTGGAGCGTTCCGTTGAACACGCGGCCAATCGCTATGCGTCCCAGGAAGTCGCTGTAGTCCAGATTGGTCACCTGAATTTGCAACGTGCCGGCGGGATCTCCGGAAGGCGGCGGAATTCGTTCCACAATTTTCTCGAACAGTGGCTGGAGGTTCGTCGAAGAATCGCCCAATTCCCGGTGAGCGACGCCCATCTTCGCGTTCGTATACAGCACGGGAAAGTCGAGCTGGTCTTCGGTGGCATCGAGGTCGATGAACAGGTCATAAATCTCATCCAGCACCTCTTTGGTGCGGGCATCGGAGCGGTCGATCTTGTTCAGCACGATGATCGGCGGCAGGTGCGCCTGCAGGGCTTTCTGCAGCACGTAGCGCGTCTGCGGAAGCGGACCTTCGCTGGCATCCACCAGCAACAGCACGCCGTCAACCATGCGCAGCGCCCGTTCCACTTCGCCGCCGAAGTCGCTGTGCCCCGGCGTGTCCACGATATTGATTTTCGTCTCGTGGTAAAACACCGCGGTGCTTTTCGCCAAAATCGTGATGCCGCGTTCGCGCTCCAGATCGTTCGAGTCCATCACCCGTTCCACCAGCGCCTGATTGGCGCGGAAGATGCCACTCTGGCGCAGCATGGCGTCCACCAGCGTCGTTTTGCCGTGGTCCACGTGAGCGATAATCGCTATATTTCGAATGGCCTGCGTCATGCGTTCCTCATTCTCCTTGGTGCAGTTCTTTCGCCAGGCGTGCTTGCGGCAGCCGCAAGAATCAATCTTACACTTCGCAGGGTTCAACGGGGTACCGCTGAAGGCCCAACAGCTCCATCGCTGAGCGGGGTTTTGATAAACAAAAAGGGCTGCAAGCGCGACCCTGCAGCCCCTCTGCAAAAGTCATTCCTCAAACTGCATTACCAGTGCAACGAATACATCTCTATCTTACCACGGCGCCGGCCATTTTGCCCGTTCGCTGCAGCTCGTGATTCCAGCCTTGCCACGCCGAAAAAGAAGAGCCCGGCTCTACGCCGGGCTCTTGTCGTCTGCTGCAGCGGCTTCCGCGAGCTAAGCTAAGGTGCCACGCGGTCAGTCACCGTGTCGTTGTGGATGGCAGCGTGATTACGCAGTTCGTACCACTGTCCGTTACCTTTGGCGGTCTGGGCCGCGCTGCTGGCCTCGCTGGTGGCAAAGTCGCTCCATGAGTTGTAGCGGGTGATCGCCAGGTAGTTCCACGGCGCGCCCTCGAGATGCTGCAGCAGGACTGCACCCGCCACGGTGTCACCGGGGCCCGGATTCGCGCTGAGAAACTTTTCCAGTTGATCTCGATGTCCGGTGACGGCTCGGTACGTCGAAACAACATAGACCGAGCCCGCGGTTTTCGATGCATTATCGCCCAGGCCCATGGCCTTCACGAATTCCCCCCACGCCGGGCCGTTAACGTAGGTGTCGTTGTGCACCGCCGTGAGATCGCGGGCGCTGGCCGGAGGGGGATTGCCGGTGGCTTTAAGTGTGGTCTCAGTTCCCAAATGCTCGATCACCACATAATCCCATTCGGCCCCATCCTGGTGCCGCAAGACGATGGAATGGCCCGGGGTTGAAGAGGTCTTGAAGTATTCGCCGAGTTGCAGGGCTTTGCCGGATGCAGCGCTGGCGAAATGGACGTGATAGACATCCGTGCGCGCGGGAGCATTTTGCGCTCTGGCCACTCCCATTGCGAGGAACAGCACGAGCAACAACACAATTCTTTGCTTCATTCGTTTTCTCCTGTAAATGAGATTTCGCGTGACCGAGGACTATTCTCTTGGGGTTTGCGATTGGAACTCGGAAACGAGCCGGATTCTACACTAGTTTCCCCGCCCGCCCCATTTCTTTGATCAGGTACCATCGGGGCCGCCCCCGAAGTCTGGGTCCGATTGACAGCCTCTCCTCGACTCCCTACTATCGTTTGGCGCAATTGGCGTGACGATTCACTCGTCCATTTCGTTCACTCTCGACCGGGACGAACGATCTCCACAGAACTCACTCCCCTCGCGCCTCTCGAGGAACTCCAATGTTTGATAAGCAGGCCGCCGCGAAAGTTCCAGGAATGCTGGGCCATGGCTACTACTCCCATCACTCGGAGGCTCAGAAGGCGGCGATCGAACCCCGGATAGCCGCGGGGAAATCATGGACGACCTTTACGCGCGAATCCACAAATCCATGGCGTCCGATCCTGCGAGCTACAAGGGCCCTTGGCAACTGGCCCTTCTCGAAATCCGAAAAACTTCCAATCACTAAGTTCGGCGAGCGCGCTCGCAACCTGTTGCCACTCTAGCTCAATCTATTTCGCCACCAACTTCCAGGTCCGATCCGGATCGTATTCAGTAATCCCACTCGCGATCTTCTCGGTGTCCAGGCCTAAATTCTTCTCGTACACACGGCCCTGCTGGTTGACGATGAAAGTCATCACCCCTGAGTTTCCCCATTTTGCGGGATAAGCGATCAGCGCGTAGCCGGCGATCATGTTTCCATTGATGATGTAGTTAAATTTGCCGCCCGGCACATGCGCGCCCTGGCGGTTGAGTATCTTGAAAAAGTATCCGTGGTACGGAGAGCGCACGTGCTTCGCGCCGCTCTCGTCCATGGCATGTGATCCCGGCGTGTAGCCTTCCGCTCTCGCGTCGGCACCCAATTTGCCAAGAGGGCTGGACTTCTCGCCTTCGGATGTATCCCAATACAGTCCGTCGTGCATCCCGGGAGAACTCATGAATTTCTGCGCGTAAACATTCAGGCCGGGATGATTCGTGTTGTCGGCCTCAGTGAAGTACTCCCACTGGGCCAGAACGTACGTGCGGCAGGTGGTGATCGCCGATAGCTCGTTCTCTCCAATCCTGCGATTCAAGATCTCATCGAGGCCTGCTTTCGTGTCGAACACCCACTCATTTCCCTGCTTCACAATCGGAATGGGTGCCGGCCACTTATCTTTTCCCACCAGGATCGTATATTTGTTCTCGTCATCCTTTCGCAGGCTGGCGGATTCTCCGGCGGCGTCTGCGAAGCCCGCGAGGTCCTTGTCATCCTCCACCGGATCTCCCGAGTACACCTGCTCGTTCTCCGGCCCGAGAATTTTTGCAATGGCGGCATGATCTTTTGTCTTGGCCGCGCTGATCATCGCCTGCATCGCCTCTTCCGGAGACGAAAACGTGGCCTGGTTTCGTGATGGAGACTTTGCCGCCGCCTGTGATTGTGCTCGAAGCACTGCACTGCCGCAGATTGCCCCCGCGCAAACCAGAAGAAGTGCAAACGCGAAAAATGGAGTTCTCTTAAGCCTCATGGACTTGGAGCAACTAAAACGAGATTGTGTTTTCATCACGGCCGCCTCCCGGAAGGCTTTTTCTCCTCAGGTTTCGGTGGGCTAGGCCGTGGCGGCGCCGCTTGCCGCTGTTGCGCCTGAGGTTGCCGTTGAGGTTGTGGCCGCTGTGCCTCGGAGCGGCTATCTCTTCCGCGCTGGCTCGCCGCGCGCGGATCAAAGTTGCCCTCATCTTTTCCAAAGCCGTGAGGCCCGGGACGCGCTTCCGGCTGCGGTGGACGGGCTCCCGGTTGTGGATTCGGCCGTGGGGTCGGCGGAGCCGCAGGCCTGTATGTCGGCGGTCGCTGCTGCTGCCCAGGCGCCGGCGGCCTCTGCTGCTGGTCAGTGTTAGGGCGAGGCACCGTCCCCGGTGGCGTCGAGCGCGGCTGATTGTCACGGCCTCTGTATTGGCCCAGCCGCGGATCGTTCGTATTGATATTGCGATCGATGATCCTGTTGTTTACCTGGGGGTTTTGATTCCCCACCGTCCGGTTGCTCACTCGGTTGTTAAAAGTCACATTGCGATGAACGTTGTTGTAGCGATTCAGGTTCGTAAAGTTCACGTTCCGTCTGATCACCGTGCGGTTCACCGTAATATTCGTATAGCGATTGCTCACGTAGATGTTCGTGACGTGAATGTAAGGCCGGCTCCGTCCGATCCATCCTCCGCCTTGCCAGCCCGTATAGAAAATCCGCCGGCCGCGCCAATCGCAATCCCGGTTCAGCCACACTCCAATCAAAAATGCCGTGCCAAACACAATCCCAACACCGAAAGAAGCTCTCCGGAAAAAGATTACGGTTGGATCGTACACCGGCACGTAAATATATTGCGGTTGCGCCGGAATAATTTGAACATACCCACCGTCGTCGATCACTTGTTGTTGCGGCGTCGAGTCCAGATTCCCCTGCGACCGGGCCATGGCCCGCAGCCGCTGGATAGACATCATCACGTCCGTTGACTGATATACGTAAGCTTGACCGACGGATGTAGTCCAATCCAATTTGTCGGCCATCATGATGATCACCTCAGGGTAGTGAGCAACGGCTTTGACGCTCACGTCCCAATCCTGGTCGTCAACCCCGTTCGTGCCATTGGCGCGAACCCAGCGCGCCGCCTCGTCCACTTGATCCACGAACGTCGCTGCGGGAAGCACTTGGGCCAGCAGCGGATCAGGGTAGAGTGCGATGGGAGCGAGAAGATTGTCCAATTGACCCGCGGTGAAAGGCTCAAACGATGATGCGTTCTGATCCTGATACTGGTCCTGATACTGGTCCTGATTCTGGTCCGGCTCCTGAGCCACGGCCATGCCGCTAGTTAAGGATCCTGCGGCAGCCGACGACTGAGCCCACGGGCCACAGATCAGGCAAAAGATCAGGCAAAGCGACAGTGAGACGGCCAATGCTTTTCGCATCACCATATTTCTCCTTCCCGGTTATGCTTCTTGAATTTCCTCACAAGATCTGACCGGACATCAGAAAAACTAAGCTACTGGGCCGCGCCTCAAACGGGCGGGTGTGGGCTTAGGTGATTCTTATTTTACCACCACTTCGCTCTAGTCCCCGATTCGTCCAAGTTGGGCATGGTCGAAAAGTTCGCGGCCACATTCCCAGTTCCCCACCGCACCCTCTTGCGGTTGGAAAACAGTCAGAGCAGGATCGAATACTCCACTAACATAGACGTCTTCAGGCGAATCCCGGTTTCAATAGGAAGCAACTCGGGCACGTTCTTTCACAGCGTCATGCAATAACAATCGCCGTCGAAGTTCAGCCATGCTGATCATCCGCACATCTTCCCGGCTGGCGTACCAGCACGGTCTGTATCCGAAATGGGGAAACAGCGAATGAATGCAAGCCTCTGTCTCCTGCTGCTCGACAAATATCTGCACCTTGCCGTTCTTCAGCGGAGTCGCATAGTAGAATTGCACGGTCCCAAATGCGTTGCTGTCTTGCTTGTTCGCCATCTTGTGCCGGATTAGGAGATAGTCACCCGCGTAAACAAGCGCCAGGCCCAGCGCCGAGCCGGTCAGCACCCATTTCACGCAGGCAATCAGCAAGCGCTTCACGTTTTCACCCGCCTCAATTCTTGAATCCGACTGTGACCCGCGAAAGGAAAGGTCATGGTCTCGCTTCCAGATGGCGCCTCAAGGTTGTATCACAGCGCGAAGAGGCATCGCGCCGGCTAAGAATCCGGTCCGTCACTCAGATGCGGGAAGACCGCTGCGGGTTTACGAGAGAAGAATCAATTAAGCTCTGACGAATATTACGTCGCCGGGATGGGTCCGATGTCATCGCTCAAAGGCCCGTTCAATTCGTCATACACGCGATGCAAATACCAATCCACAACCTCCACTTCAAACTCTTGGTTCAGCCGGGGTCATCGTGAGTAACCTTCACCATCAAGTTGTGAAGACCGGGCATGATCAGCTTTCGCGTTTGATCGGGATCGAGGCCTTTTTCCTTATCCGAGTTGCCCTGCCGGAGCAGCACGCGGAACACGTCCATCGTCACGTGCAGCAGCTCTTTATCGTGCAGCACCTCGCCGTGCCCCGGAACGATGATCGTCGCGTCGAGCGCATCCATTTTCTCGAGCGTCTTCAGCCACCCGCTCGGATAGCAGCTCAACGCGTAGGAAATTGGATTGACCAGCAGATCGCCGGTGATCAGTATTTTTTCTTTCGGCAGATAGAGAAAGGAATCTCCCGGCGTCACCGCGCGATCGTAGTGCAACACCTGAATCTCGCGCTCTCCCATGTAGATGTTCATTTCATTCAAATACGTCATATTGGCGAACGTGTGGTGCACGTTTTTCTTTTGCTCCAGGAAAAAGCGATCCTCCTCCAGCAATGCCTTCAGCTTCGGCAGCTCCGCCGGCGTGGGATTGGTTGCTTCATCCTTCGCCACTCTCTTTTCAATACTCGCGATGTAATTCGGCAGATCGCTTTCGATCCCCGGCCGGTTGAACTCCAGCGCCGGCCCCATCATCATCTGCCGCGTCTTTTCCTGCGTGATAATTTGAATATCCGGAAACGCCTGCTTATAAACCTCGGCTCCATACCAGTGGTCCCAGTGCCAGTGCGAATTCACCAGGTACCGCACCGGCTGGCTGGTCATCCTCCGGATTTCCGCCAGCACGGCCGCCGCTGCCGCGGGAGTTCCATTCGAATCGAATACCAGCACTCCTTCCCGCGTCAAAATCACAATCGAATTTCCATCGAGCCCCACATCGCCATAGGGAGCCGTCCGGAACAAATAAATCCCTTCGGCCACCAGGATTTTCTGCGGCGGAGGATGCCCTTCCGCCGTAAGCGCCGCCGAGAGCAGCGCCACCACCAGGAAAAATCCCGTTCTTCGCCGATTTTTCATTTCAAGTCCCCAGCAAGCGTTCGCCATGTTCGAAGGTTGTTGGGTCAGACGCGGGCGCCGGAAAATAGTGAGCAGCGAAAAGCATCAACGATTGCTTCGGTCGTCTCATCCGGCGCGCTATGAAAAAACCCGCTCTGCGGCGAATTTAAACTCGAGCAATGTTGAAGTGATCTTCCGGCTGGGCTTTTGGATTATTCAGAGCAGGCGGGCTCTTCCGCAGGCAATCTCGAATCTATCTGCAACCTGCAGGCGCTGGCGCGCCTGCAGGCCGCAAATACCAATCAACCGCGAACCGTTAACACCGGGCATTTTGCGTGCGACACCAGCTTGTGCGCCGTCGCAATCGGCAGGTGCGTCGCCGCGCCGGGAACGCCCGTCGGCCGGCGGACTCCGACGACCAGCAAGTCCGCTTTCCGGTCATCGGCCACGTCCAGTATTGTTTCCGCGATCTCACCCTCCACGACCATGTACCAGGGTTCGCACCAGAGCTCTGCGCCCGCCGGCATGAGTGCATGCATTCGCCTTAGCGCCGAATCCTCGAGTTCTTTGGGGTTAACCAGATCGCCCGCCTCCGGGCTCGCGATAACGTGCAGCAACGTGAGATGTGCCTGGTATTCCTGTGCCAGTGAAATGGCATAAGGGGCGGCGGCCATGGATTCCGGACTGAAATCCGTGGCGTACAGAATCTCGTGGAACTTCCCGCCCGCCGGCGGCTGCGTCGGCGAATACGGACCCACGGTCAACACCGCGCAAGGAGCCTCCCGGAAAATTTCCTCCGCCGCGGACCCCAGTAGCAGCTTCCCCAGTCCCGTCCTCCCCCGCGTGCCGATCACAATCAGGTCAATTTGATTCTTCTCGATTGAGGAGGCCAGGGCCGGCCAGATTTCCCCCTCCTCAATCACCACTTCGCTCTTGACGTCGGGAAAGGGAGAGAGAAGATTCCTGGCCCGCTCGCGCGCCTGGGCCTCTTGAGCTTCCCCCAGAGCCTTCAGACTTTCCGGAGAAACCGTGGTGTAAAGTTCGAGAGGTCTCACGTGCAAAGCGTAGAGCTTAGCCCCAAAATGGCGTGCCAATTCCGCGGCATACGGAAGAGCATCCTCCGATGGCCGGGAGAAGTCCGTGGCGAACACGATGTTCTTCAATTGAATCCTGGTCTCACTTTCGAGCGCTTTCATTTTGCACCTCCATCCTGCGTTCCCTCATGCGTGCATTGGCCCGTGCGCCGTTGGAAGCACCGGCGCACCCTGCTCCACTTACTTCCGCGCACGCTCGTTCTCTCATGACCGGATCGTCAGCACTGGGCAGGTTGACGCGCAGACTACTCGATAAGCCGTCGTATTGGGTGCATGGTCGGCCAGTCCCTTCATCCGCTTTGCGCCCATCACGATCAGGTCGGCCTTGGTCTCTTTCGCGACCCGCAGAATTTCTTCCACGGCATCGCCAGCGGTCGCACGGAATTGCGGCCAGCAGAGATACTTTGTGGTAGTCGGGACAAGCTCTCTCATTTGCTGCGTCGCCGCCTGTTTCTTCAGTTCCAGGCCGCCCTCCGAAAGCTCTTTCTCCGGAGCGATCACATGCAGCACGGTCAGCTTCGATCGGTGCTCCTGTGCCAGCGAGAAAGAGTATTCAGCCTCGCGCTCGGCGCCCAATCCGAAATCCGTCGCGAACAATAGGTTTCTGAACTCCGCCTCATACAGCGGTTCGTTTTCCACCGCCGGGCCCACGGTCAAGACCGGGACTCGCGCCTGCCGGAAGATTTCTTCGGCAGTCGAGCCCATCACGAATTTAGTCACCACGCCCGCTCCGCGAGTTCCGGCAATAATGAAATCGATCCCTTCCCTGTTGATCACCGATTCCATGGTTGGCCAGAGCGGCCCCTCTTCGATCACCACTTCATAAGGAACTCTTTCCAGCCGTTCGGATTTCTGCATTTCGGTGAAATGCCGCGCCGCATTCTGGCGAAGCCGTTCGATGGATGCCATCGCGATTTCTGGCGTCACCATGGCATAGGGGTCCAGCGCCAGAATGTGCGTCAAATAGATTTGCGAGTTGTATCGCCGGGCCACCGACAAAGCGTATTCCAACGCGCGGTCTGAGCACGGCGAGAAATCCGTCGCCACCATGATTTTCTTGATCTGAACCATCTCGTTTACATCGCTCCTCTTCCCCGGCTTCCCGGTCGTCTCAATTGTTCGAATCATCGCAACCTCCTGTGCCGCCCTTTCCGCGAGATGCATTGTCTTGCCCTTATCAATTAACAAGTAATAACCTATGCCCTCAGCGGCATGCGTTCAGTGACGTGCATCACTTTCCGATGTGATGCCCCTCACTGTGTCCATCCTTTGAATAGGTTACGAATTGACTGGTATTAATCTTGCCGAACTTCGACGAATTCTTGTGCGGCATGGAGGGGTGATTTATGGCTTCGAAACGGCTCATGTTCCGGTCGGCTGCCCGCGAAAAGGTGCTCAATGGCGCCTCAACACTGGTCGATGCTGTGCGCATTACACTTGGCCCCAAATCCAAGTGTGTCCTGATTCAAAAGAAATGGGGAAAGCCAATCGTCTGTAATGATGGCATCACCATCGCCAAGGAGATCGAGCTTGAAGATCCCGAAGAAAATCTCGGCGCGCAGATGATTCGCGAAGCTGCGGAGCGAACAGGCGAAGCCGTCGGCGACGGAACCAGTACTGCGGCCATTCTGGCCCATGCCATCTTTGCGGAAGGGCTGCACAACGTCGCGGCCGGCGCCAGCGCCGTGGATCTCAAGCGCGGCTTGGACCGCGGTCTTCGTGTCGCGGTGAAAGCCTTGGCGAACCTTTCCCGCCCGGTCGCCAGCCGGCGCGAGAAGGCGCAGATTGCCACGATTTCCGCGCACAATGATCCCGGCATCGGCGAGTTAGTAGCGGATGCCTTCGAAAAGGTCGGCAGCGAAGGCGTCATTACGGTCGAAGAAGCGAAAACCACCGAATCGGCCTTGGAAGTTGTCGAAGGGATGCAATTCGACCGCGGATACATCTCTCCCTATTTCGTCACCGATCCGGAAAAAATGGAAGTGATTCTCGAGGACCCGCTCATTTTGCTGCACGAAAAGCGCCTTGCCAATTTGAAAGACTTGCTGCCGTTTCTGGAGCAGGTGGCCAAGGCTGGACGGCCCTTGCTCGTCATCGCCGAAGATGTGGAGGGAGAGGCTCTCGCGACGCTGGTCGTGAACAAGATCCGCGGCATGCTCCTCTCTGCGGCAGTCAAAGCACCCGCCTTTGGTGATCGCCGCAAGGAAATCCTGCAGGATATTGCTATTCTCACGGGTGGCCAGGTGATCGCGGAAGAACTGGGCCTCAAGGTGGAAAACCTCACTTTGGATCAGATGGGCCGGGCCAAGCGCGTCGTGATCGACAAAGACAAAACGACAATTATCGAGGGCGGCGGTCCCAAGCCCGCCATCGAGGGACGCTGTTCCGAGCTTCGCAAACAGATTGAAAAGACGACTTCCGATTACGATAAGGAAAAACTTCAGGAGCGATTGGCAAAATTGGCGGGCGGCGTGGCCGTAATCCGCGTTGGTGCTCCTTCCGAAACGGAAATGAAAAATCGCAAGGAAGCAATCGAGGACGCCATCAATGCCACGAAAGCAGCTCTGGCGGAAGGAATCGTCCCCGGAGGCGGACTTTCTCTCCTGCGGCTCGTTGACGCCATCAATTCCGAGGAAGCAAATTGCTCGGGCGACGAGCGAACCGGGCTCTTGATCTTGCGGCGCGCCCTCGAAGCCCCCACGCGCCAGATTGCGGAAAATTCCACAGTCGACGGCGGAGTGGTGGTAGACCGTATGCGTTCCGGAAAAGGTAATTTCGGATTCGACGCTTCTCGCTGCGAATATGTGGACCTCGTCGACGCCGGGATCATCGATCCGACCAAAGTCGTTCGCATCGCGTTAGAGAACGCTGTTTCGGTTGCCAGCGTCCTGCTGCTGGTGGAAGCAACGCTCACCGAAGAGCCGGAAAAGAAAAAGGACATCCCGGCGCCGCAGGAATCGTTCGCATAAGTTGAGAATGGTTAGCACGCGGTTTTGCTGGCCGGGATGTCCGGCGCAAAGACTGGGAGAAATTTTCCGCGGAGGTCTGATGAAACGAATTGCCGTCCTGACCAGCGGCGGTGATGCGCCGGGAATGAATGCGGCAGTGCGCGCTGTTGTCCGGACGGGAATCGACCGCGGCTGGGAAATGTTCGGCGTCCGTCACGGTTATGCCGGGCTCATCCGCGACAACTTTGTTCCCCTGGGCCCCCGCGATGTGGGCGGCATTATCCAGCGTGGCGGCACAATGCTCGGCACCACGCGCTGCCCCGAGTTCAAAACGGACGATACCCAGTTCAATACCATTCGAATTCTTCGCCAGCGCGCGATGGATGCCCTCGTCGTGATCGGCGGAGATGGCTCTCAGGCCGGCTCGTTCGCTCTTTCCCGCAAAGGCTTCCCGGTGGTCGGCATCGCCTCAACCATTGACAACGACCTGTGCGGCTCCGAGATTACCATCGGCGTGGACACGGCGCTGAACGTGGCGCTCGAGGCCATCGACCGGCTCAAAGTCACTGCCTCCTCTCACGAACGCGCCTTTCTCGTCGAAGTCATGGGCCGGGATTGCGGCTACCTGGCCTTGACTGCGGGAATTGCCGGCGGAGCGGAATGCATTGTGATTCCTGAAGTTGAAGTCGATCCGGAAAAAGTCGCCTTCGAGTTGCGCGACTCCTACGAGCGCGGCAAAGGTTATGCCATCGTCGTGGTTGCCGAAGGGTCTCGCTACGATGCCGAAAAACTCATCGCTTATTTCCGCGATCATCGCCAGCGGCTCGGCTTCGAATTGCGGGTCGTAAAGCTAGGCCACGTTCAGCGCGGCGGCACACCGGGAGTATTCGATCGCCTTCTCGCCACCCGCATGGGCGCCGCCGCCACCGAGCGGATTGCACGCGACGAATATGGCGTTCTGATCGGGTTGATTCACGGCGAGATGAAAAGCACGCCCCTCGCCGATGTGATCGGCAAGAAAAAGCCGCTCGATCTGCAGCTCTTCAATTTGGCAGCAGTGCTGGCCAGGTAATATGCCTCGCGGTCACTCTAAACAAACTCTTCACACTCAGTAACCGAAATCACTCAACCTTTCAGCTCTTCATCGCACCGCCACCCGTTTCACCTGGCGAAGCCAGCCGCCCATTCCGCCCTTCTCTTTCAGCCTCTCCGCGGCTTCACCTTCCACCACTTGCAAATGAGTCCCATGCTTTCGGGTCATCTCGGGCAGAACGTCTCGCAACATGGCCGCGCGCCGTTTGCCTCCGCAGGCCGGGCAGACTGGATCAGCCGATCGATCCGCCCAACCACATTCGACGCAACTGTGCAGCCGGAAATCCAAGCCGCGAGCCACCACCAGGGACCCGATTTCCCCTTTCTGAAGGCGAGCCAGCGTTTCGTCGAATTCTGCAACCGCTCCGTGATCCGCTCCCAGCAAATCCGTCACCAACTCCGAAGCGTGCTTCAGTTGCCATTCCGCAATCCTCGGTTCCAGGCGTCGTTGCAACTCGGATGCCGAGAGCCGCCCGAAATCTTCATCAATCAGCACGGCTTGTTGCCGCAGCCCCTGCCGAAGCTCCGCTTGAATTGGCTCGATCAATCGAATGGACCCAGCCAGAAATAGTGCGTGGAGCCCTTCCTTTTTGTAGACCTTTTCCACCACTTCGGCAGTTCCCCGGAACAAGCGGCGATACTGCTCGTTCATCCGGTGCCTTAGAACATCAGATTGAGATCCTCGCGGTTTCTGCACGCCAGGATGACCCACATGTCCCAGTTCCTTTTTCTTCCACTGAGTAATATCTACTGAGAAGTTTTTCTCCAAGAGCTCGGCCATTTCGCCCAGCCAATACCGGAAAAGACGCGCCCCGGCCCGGTCCACCACGAACAGCCCGTAAGGCTTGTGTTCATCGGCAAGCCAGAGCAATGGGGCCAAGGCCGGCCTTCCCCAATGGAGCTCATTTTCCACTTCCATCTGCAGAGGCACCACTTCCCATGTCCGCGGGCCGGCAAAAATTACCAGCCCTTTCTCTTTCGGCCTTCTGTCTCGCAAAAATTCTTCCACTCGAGCCAACTCCAATTGGAAGAGCCCTTGTTCGGAACGAGGCAATTCCTCCATTTTTGCTTTTCCTGTCGAACTCAACCAGGTCAGGCATGGCTCAATCAGTCCACGGCCGGATGTCTTCGCAGGATTCGTCCTCATGTACGCCGTGAGCAATGGCTTTCGCAATTGAGAGAGATGTTGCAATCTTTTCTCATCGAGCATGATCTTCTCCGCCTTTACACCCGCCCTGTAGGCCGGTGCCATCTGCCTCTCGTTCTGCTTCGGATGCCTTGAGCAGTTCGCTGCTTCTACAGTGCTTCGCTCACTCGGTGCCAACCCCACATGTGCCCGATCAGAATGATCGATCCGGCCGCCATGATGTAGATTTCCGAGTGAACCCACACGCCGTAAAGCAGGAATGCAAATCCTGCTATTTGCAGCAGCACGTTCGCTGGATACAGGTGCAACAGCATAATTTTCCCTAAAGTCGTCTGCGCCAGGTTCTCTTCGTGTTTTCGCGGAGTCACAATGGCTCCAAGAACCACGCTGGCGAAAGCCGCCGCCGCTGCCCAAATCCAAGCGTGCGCCCAAAGAAAAGAAATTGCCCAGGCGAATCCAACGATCGCCAGAATCATGTGCCGTGGATGCCCGTGGCGCACGACCGTTCGTTCAAGGTAGGTCATAAATCACTTCTCTTTGCACCGGCCAGGCGCTCCTTTAGTGACACCTATCCTTGCGGATCATCTGGTCAGTTCCTTGCGAGACACCGCCCTCGGTCAGCGGGCAGGGCGGCGTCTCATGTTTTCAGGCTGCCGCGCTTTTCTTCTGAGCCACTTGCGGGAGTGGCGGCTCATAAATTTTCTTGAACGTGTTCATCACATCTTCATAGGAAAGCTCGGGAGTCTTCCCAACGCCGCGTGGCTCTGCGTGCAGGACCACGTCGTCCATCGACAGAATGCCCTGCAATTTTCCGGCCGCATCGATGACGGGCAAGCGGCGAACTTTCATCTCCCCCATCGTCGCGAGCGCTGTATGAATGTCGTCGTCCGGTTTGCAGGAATAGAGTTTTCCGGTAGCCACTTCGCCCACGTTGATCTCTCCGGGCAGCCGGTTGCGGGTTCCCAGGGCGATGCAGATATCCCTGTCCGTAACCACGCCGAAAATTTTCTCTTCACAGTTTGCGATCGGCAGAATTCCGCATTGCTGTCTCCACAGAATTTCTACCGCGCTCCCCAAATTGGTCTCGGAATTGCACCCGACCGGTGTTCCCACCATCACGTCTCTGACTCTCATGGTCGTTCGTCTCCTTATTCCTTATGCACCACAACTACAACACCTGTATAGCCCGCTCAGCCTGCGTAAGATGTGAGTCCCATCACCCTGAGTTGTGACTCCGGTCACAGGGCACGGAGGATACTTGCCGTGACGCTCTCCAACGCCTCACGGAATCATTGCCTGCTTCAAGATGCTAGCGTAATATGCACCGTCGGTGACGGATACCTCGCCCATCCTCGGCCGCACAATTTCACACTACCGCGTCATCGAAAAGCTCGGTGGCGGTGGAATGGGTGTGGTCTACAAGGCAGAGGACACCACGCTCGGCCGCTTCGTCGCCTTAAAATTTCTTCCCGATGAAGTCTCCAGCGACAAGCAAATTCTCGATCGATTTCTCCGCGAAGCCCGCGCCGCCGCCGCTCTGAATCACCCCAACATCTGCACCATTCACGAAATCGGCGAATTCGAAGGCCGCCGCTTCATCGCCATGGAATATCTCGAGGGCCAGACTCTCAAGCATCGCATCCTCGGCAAGCCCATCCCTCTCGACAGTTGGGTCGAATGGGCCTACCAGATTTCCGACGCCCTCGATGCCGCGCACGGAAAAGGCATCGTCCATCGCGACATCAAGCCTGCCAACATTTTCATCACCCAGCGCGGCCAGGCAAAAATTCTGGATTTCGGTCTCGCCAAACAAACCGCTCCGGCTCGCGAAGGAAACACCACCGGCCTCTCCGTGATGCCCACTCAAGTTGTGAGCGAGGAATTACTCACCAGCCCCGGCTCCACGGTCGGCACCGTTGCTTACATGTCGCCGGAGCAGGCGCTCGGTGAAGAACTCGATGCCCGCACCGATCTTTTTTCTTTCGGCATCGTGCTCTACGAAATGACCACCGGCCTTCTGCCCTTCAAGGGACAGACTTCCGCCGCGATCTTCGACGCCATTCTCCACAAAGTTCCCGTCTCTCCGGTGCGGCTGAATCCCGACGTGCCGCCCGAAGTCGAATACATCATCAATAAGGCGCTCGAAAAAGATCGCGAGACGCGCTACCAGCATGCTTCGGACATGCGCGCCGATTTGAAGCGCCTCAAGCGCGCCACCGATTCTGGCCGCGCCGCCATTTCCAGCGCCCAATCCCCATCCCCCTTCCCGAGCAGCGAACCGAGAGATGCCTCCTCTGGTCAAGTAAGCCGCGCGACCGATTCCCAGCAGCCTTCTTGCGTCCCCTTGCCCGCCACCGAGTCCGCCGTCAGTCAGAAGCCCCGCCGCTGGCCGCTTTTCGCCGGCGCTGCCGTCCTCCTGCTCGGTCTCTCCATCGGTGGCTGGCTCTTCTACACGCACAAAGCCAACGCCCTCACTGAAAAAGACACGCTGCTTCTTTCCGATTTCGTCAACACCACCGGCGACGGCGTTTTCGACGGCACTCTCAAACAAGCGCTCGCCGTCCAGCTCCAACAATCCCCGTTCATCAATGTCTTTCCCCAGGAACGTGTCCGGCAGACGCTCGGCTACATGAATCGTTCGCAGGACGAGCGCGTGGTCGGCCCGCTGGCTCGCGAAATCTGCGAGCGCAACGGCATTAAAGCCATGATCGGCGGCGAAATCTCGCAGCTTGGCAGCGCCTACGTCGTCAATCTCACGGCCATCAACTGCCTGACGGGCGATTCGCTCGCCCAGGAACAGGTGCAGGCCGCGAACAAGGAACAGGTTCTCTCGGCGCTCGGCGAAGCCGCCAAGAAAATTCGCGGTCAGCTCGGCGAATCGCTCGGTTCGATTCAGAAATTCGACGCGCCCGTCGAGCAAGCCACCACCTCCTCGCTCGAAGCGCTCAAGGCCTACGCACTGGGTGAGGAAAAGCGCGCCCGCGAGGGTGATCTCCCGGCGCTTCCCTTCTACAAACGCGCCATTGAGCTCGACCCCAATTTTGCGGTCGCCTACGCCCGCCTCGGAACTGTCTACAACAACACCGGCAACTCCCGCCTCGGACAGGAGAATCAAAAGAAAGCGTTCGAGCTTCGCGAACGCGCCAGCGAACTGGAAAAGCTCTACATCACCGCTCACTATTACGAACAGGTCACCGGCGAGCTGGACAAACAAATCTCCACCTACGAGCTATGGCACCAGACCTATCCACGCGATTGGACTCCCACCAACAATCTCGTAGGTGCCTACACCGAGGCCGGTGAACCAGAAAAAGCCCTTCCGATGGCCCTCGAAAACTTGCGCCTCGCCCCGGGTCACATCCTCGCCTATGACAATGCCTCGTCTGCCTATCAGAATCTGAATCGCCTGGAAGAAGCCAAGGCGATGGTTAAGCAAGCGATCGCACACGGCATTGACACCACCGACCAGCACAGCTCTCTCTACGAGCTTGCCTTTCTCCAGCATGACCCCGCGGAAATGCAGCGTCAGGCCGAATGGGCCAAGGGAAAGCCGGACGAGTGGCAAATGCTCCTTTCTTTGACAGGCGCAGCTTCCGCGCGCGGGCAGATGCGCGAATATCGGCGCCTTTGGCAGCAATCTTATGACACGCTCGCCCAGCAGAAAGCGGAGGGCTGGCTCGTGCGGCTCGATGGATCCCGCGCCGGAATCGAGTTTGCTTTGGGCTACCCCGCGGAAGCGAAGCAATATGCCCTCCAGGGCTTGAAACTCTCGCAGAACGAGCAAGCATGGATGGCCGAATGGCTGGCCTTGGCGGGCGATCCCGCCGGAGCGCAAGCCGTCGTCGACCAAATGGCCAGGCTCCGTCCCACCGACACTCTCCTCAACGAACGCGAATTGCCCCAAGTGCGTGCTGCCATCGCCATCGCTCACGGCAACGGAGCCGCCGCAGTGGACGCCCTACGCATCGCCGCGCGCTACGAGCGGACCAATCTGGGAATTCCCTACCTGCGAGGACTCGCCTATCTGCAGATGAAATCCGGAAAAGAAGCCGCCGCCGAATTTCAGAAAGTGCTCAACGCGCCGGGAATCTTTCCCATGGCCCCCCAGCACTGGGCCGCCCAGCTCGGCCTGGCCCGCGCCTACGCCCTGCAAGCAGGCTTTCTCCCTTCCTCTGTAGCGCCGGGCTTCCCCGTCCCGACGGGTTCTGTCGGGAAGTCCGCCCTCTCCGCCCCCGATCCAACCGCGTTGGCCAATGCCCGCAAAGCCTACCAGGATTTCTTCGCCCTCTGGAAAGACGCCGACCCAGACGTCCCCACCTTGCTCGCTGCCAAATCCGAATATGTGCTTCTTGCACCCCGATGATCTCGATCGAGGCACGATTTTTGTGTCCCGATGATTTCGATCGGGACGCCAAGCTCCAGTAATTGCGCTTTCTGCACCTCCGGTTTTTGGAGTCCGATGCTCTGTATTGGACCCGATGGTTTTGATCGGGGCGCCCGTGCTCGCTTCTGCAAAACACATGACCCCTCAAGCGCAAAAATGCCCGCACCACCCGCCAGCGTCTTCTTTCACGCAAGGAGAGGGACGTTTGCAAAGAATTTGAGTTCAACAGGTCTCCGGGGAGAGTGTCGAAAAGCCTCTGAGGGGTTTCAGCATGGGCTACGCGCCCATTGTAGGGCCCGTTCTCGTCCGGCAAAGCTGAAGTTAGAAACGTAAGCTTTTCGGAGCGGCTGAGGAGGGTTCCTGACGTTTGACAACGGTCGAAGCCGGGGCTAGAATCACTGCGTTTTCTTCGGCTTTACGTAGGCCACAGAATATTCCGGGTGCCTAATGATTCTCTTCCCGGAAGAGCTGCAAAAAAACGAGCTCGCCTTTTTTGTTCGTATTTGCCTTCATAGCAGGACCCCTCGTCATCTTTTTCAGGAAGGAGGAGAAGAATGAAAGCCTTACACACAGGCCTGCTGGTTCTGGTTGTCGCCGTGTCGCTGGCATCGGCTCCCACCGGACCTTCATGGCGAATGAAAGCCGACTATGTGGAAGCGTGCAGTTGCCACCTGTTCTGCCCCTGCTACTTCAATAAACATGCGGAGCACCCTTCGTGCGAGTTCAACATGGCGGTGACGGTGCGGGAGGGACATTCAGGGCCAACTAGCCTCGCCGGCGCGAAATACTGGTTGACCGGGGACCTCGGCGATAAATGGGGAACCGAGAAAAAGGCCCCTTGGGTGATCGTCACGTTCGATCCGTACACAACCAAGGCCCAACGCGACGCCTTGGCGCCGATGATTCTGAAGACCTACGGCCTGGATTGGGCTGACTTGAAAATTCAGGAAGCCCCCATCGAGATCAGCCATGCGGGTGACATCGTCGAAGCCAAGCTCGCCGGAGGCCAGATGGCATACATGAAGCTGAAGCGGGAGCCGGGCGCCGATGGAAGGGGAGTTGTGCTGAAGAATGTGAAATACTTCGACGCTTCGACCAATGAAGGATTTGACATGTACAAATCCATTGAGCACCGTGCCGATGTCGGCGGACGCAAGTTCTCCTACTCGGACCGCAACGCGTTTCTCATTACCATCGTCTCGCAAGAGCCGAGTGGCCCGCACGCGGCCACGCCCAAGACGCAAAAGAAGTCCGGAAACTAGCTGGCTGATTAGATGACGTCGTCGGCTCCTTCCTGCGAGTAAACTTGGTTGGCGGGGGCCCAGCTTTTCACTGCCTTCTCGATAGTGCCGGCGGGCGGCCGCCCTTGACCTGAGTAGGTTTTCGGGGTTCTTCTTCTTATCTTCGTCGTTCTCCCCAAATCCACTAGATCGATTCGAAGGAGTGCTTTATCGCCACCCGCCAAGGGATCCAATGCCTCGACGTACTGACTAAAAGACGGGTGCATGGTTAGGGTCCGCCCTGCATTCATGCTGTGCGCAGGATCTACCACTCGCCCTTAACTATTGAATATCGCGCACATTGGTAGCATATTACTTTCTGTTCCTGAGTCTCGGAGGCGCTCTATGAGCCGTCTTGCTACTGAGACCGTGAGGGTAAACGTAGGCGTAAACAGATTGAACAATGGAATTGTTGAGATCGACGTCGCGAGAGTTGGCCCCCACCTCGGCGCTGTCGTGATGTATCCTTCAACCGCAAGAGCACGCGCCGTGCTGTTGGCTCTTGGGTTCACTGAAAAAGAGGTGGACAGCCGCTTGAGGTTACTTACCGATCACGGCGCGAATGAACGATTGCCGCTTCCGCAAGCGGATCTGCCCCTTGGCGCCCTGTGGGCGCAAGGATTCAAAGTGTAGGATTGTTGCCGGCCTGGTGGCCGCGCTTTGCCTTCGTAGGGGCACGCTTGGAGTTTACCTCCGCGTTTTGGAGTCCGATGCTTTGTATCGGACCCGATGCCTTAGATCGAGGTGTCCCGATGCCGTTGATCGGGGCGCTGCTCGTGTGGTGAGCCTGCCGAACCGCGCTGCTTGTTTACCCTGAGCTTCGAAGGGCTGCGCCCGCCGGGTGCCGCATCCTTTTCGGGTTTGAAAGGGTGCGGTTCGGAGTTTACCCCGATGAATGAGATCGGGGCGCCCGTACTCGCTTCTGCCAAACACATGACCCTTAAGCGGGAAAAAGGCTACGCCACCCGCCAATCAGCAAACTAGTTCAATAAGCCCTCCCCGCACACTAGCCTGGAGTTACTTGACCGGTTTGCGCGATTATCGGGCCAGTGGCAAGAAGGGCAATTCCACAGACAAATAGTACTCAAGTAACCTTCTCTCCTTCATTCCAAGCTGTCAAAGTGCGCCAGAGGTTACAAATATGAAGTGTTGCATTTTGGCTTTCGCAGTCCTGTTCTTTTTCTTTGGCGGGATAGCCTCGGCTCAACAAGACACCACAATTCAGATGCAGTGTCGAGACCTGGCCTCTACCGGCAATGTTATCGGCCCTGATGAGACGTTCATAAACGGCATGGCGTGCCGAGCAGTAAAGCAAGCGGCTGCCCCTAAACAGATCGCGCCTCCGGTAACAGCTGCTGCATCCGGCCAATCGGCAAATTCGGGTTCGACCGCGGCACCTGCGGCTCCCCTGGCTATAGCAGCAACGAGCGACACCAAGAAGGACGTGGTGCAGCCAAGTGTGAATCGCCAGTGCTTAATTCTCAAAAGGATGGGACCAGCAGACCAAATTACGAGTCACATGTATTCGTTCGGCCTTCGCGGAAAGCAATTTCAGTATGTTGAGGGCGACTTCCCGGCTGGTGTGAAATTCCACGGCAGGCTCACTGACCACGATGTGCGTAGTATCCAGAGCCACGGCGGAAAGGTCGTCATAATGGAACCCAAGTACTCGGCGGATGACCTCAGGGAAGCAAAGCAAAGTTGCAAAGGACAGTAGAGTTCACCTAGGCACCTTATCCGCAGACTCGCGCTTTGGCCAGCAGCCACCGGTTCCGTCGATGAAGTGGGGTTCTGGGGCGGGTGGCCGCAATTGGCCTGAGTAGGTTTTCGGGGTGCCTCATCCTTTCGAGTTTTGAAAGGGTGGGGTTCTTCGTTTTTCGCTTTATCCTCATCATCCTCCCTCAACCCACTGGATTGATTCGCAAGAGTGCTTTTTCACCGCCCACA
>JBGQGW010000032.1:0-21060 GCA_041497605.1 Terriglobia bacterium
AACCGCCAGCGTTGCTTGCGCCTGGGCCAAATTTTTACCCGGCTGCAAGCGGCCGAGAACACCGAGATTGCGGTACGCGCGATTGGTAGCGAAGTCGCTGGGGGAACCATTAATCCCGGCCATGCCGAGCGGCAAGTAGCCCTGCACGTTCAGCAAGGGGTAGACGCCATAAAATCCTTCCGGAGCCACTCCCACCACGGTCATTGGGTGTCCATCGACCGTGACTTTTCTTCCAACGATGCTGGAATCTCCGCCGAAGCGAGTCTTCCAGTAGGAATAGCCGAGCACGATCACCGGATCGGCTTCCAGTGTTTCGCCTTCCGACGGCAGGATGAGCCGCCCTACAACGGGCTTAAGTCCCAGCGTGGAGAAAAAATTGCCGGTGACGTAGTTGGTCATGATCCGGTCGGCCTGGCCGTCCACGCTTAGACCGTCCATGCCAACTTGATAGGCGAAGAGGCCGGAAAAAACGTCTGTGGTCTGTTTGCGAAAGTTGCGGTACTCGGGGACGGAAAACTGGTTTTGCACCGGGCCGTTCTTCTGCTGGAAGGCGAGGACAGTGAGCTGCTGCGGGTCCTTCACGGGCAAGGGCCTGAGGAGGATGGAATCCACCATGCTGAAAATGGCAGTGTTTGCGCCAATGCCCAGCGCGAGAGTCAGGATCGCGACGATCGCGAAGCCTGGCGATTTCGCAAGGACTCGGATTCCGTAGCGCACATCTTGAATAAAGTTGTTCATGCCCTTCTCCCTCTTGATTCTCTGAGATCACATCTGGCAATCCGCCAGCCATTCGGAGAATAAGTAAATCCCTGCAAGCAAGATTGTTACATAAGAAGCCGCACAGGGAGATTTTCTTGTACTGTCCGATTATGGGACAGCCTCTTCGGAAGTGGACACTCGCAGAGTTCGAGCGCTGCGCGCGCAAGATTCATCACCACCGCGAGTCGCAAGTCCATCACTGGGTCCCCTGCTGGTTCGTTCATGGAAATGAAAACCATGGGCGAAGGCATTCCTGCCCGCGCGCGCCGGGGAATGTTCGGCCGTTCTCACACTTCCCGAAAATCGGGCTAGAATGGGTAAATGGCCCTGGCCCCCTTTGCGATGGACGTGCGTTGCTCCCGAGGTCGCAGGTATCCCGAGCCGCCGCATCCGTATCGCAACGACTATGCGCGCGACCGCGACCGCGTGATTCACGCGCGCGCCTTCCGGCGGCTGGAAGCGAAGACGCAAGTCTTCACCACGCGCTATTCGGACCATTTCCGCAATCGGCTGACGCACACGATTGAAGTGGCGCAGATCGCGCGGACAGTTGCCGGCGCTTTGAACTTGAACACGGACCTGGCGGAAGCGCTCGCACTGGTGCACGACATCGGCCACCCGCCCTTCGGACATGCTGGAGAACTTAAACTCGACGAACGAATGCGCGAGCACGGCGATCGCTTCGATCACAATTTGCAGGCATTGCACATCGTCGAGCAATTCGAGCAGCGGTATCTGGATTTTCCGGGCTTGAACCTGACCTTTGAAGTGCGCGAGGGCATCATCAAGCACTCGCACGATTATTCGGGGGGCGAACACTCTGAACTGGCCGAGTACCTGCTTGCCCAGTTTCCGCCGATCGAAGCGCAACTGATCGACCTGGTGGACGAAATCGCCTATAACACGGCGGATCTCGACGACGGCTTCGAGGCGCATCTGCTCGATCTCAACCGGCTTCGCGATTCCGTGCCGTTGTTTGCCGAGGCGTATGCGGATGTGGAGCGCCACTATCCGGAAGGCCGCGCGAAGCTGAAATTGAACGAGGCGAACAAGCGCGTTCTCGATCGTCTGGCCAGCGACCTGATCGAGAACACCCGCCAGCAAATCGCGGCCAGTGGCGCGCAGAGCGTGGAGGATGTGCGGAATTATGCAAAGCGCCTAGCAGGCTTTTCAGAAAGTATCGCGCAGGCGATCGCGGCGCTGAAACAGTTCCTTTTCACGCAGCTTTACGATCATCCGGCCATCGTGGCGGATCGCCAACGATCTGTGGAAGCGCTCGACGAATTGTTTTCCTATTTCCTGGCGCAACCGGAAATGATGCCTCCGTCCTATACCGAACAAGCCCGTCAGGCGCCGCCCCATCGCGTGGTATGCGATTACATCGCCGGGATGACCGATCATTTCCTGCTTCGCCAGCACAGCGAATTCATCGGCGCGTCTGCGCCTCATCCCGCGGATTGACGCAGTTGGCCGATTTAGCTTATGAAGGGTGTGGTTCGAGAATTCCTAACGCGGTCATTCTGAGAAGTCCGGTCATCCGGGACGGCGGCGAATTCTTCTTTGGTGTGGTAAGCAACCAATAGAGGTTTTTTCGCTTCGATCAGAATCAGAACCAAGAGCTGGTGCGTAAAAATTTCCCGGAGGCCGAGACGATGAAACGGTACCTGACGATTGCGGCGGTTTTGCTACTTTGCTCTGCAGCGGCCCATGCAAATTCTCCCAAGAAGGCAATGACGGGCACAGATGCCTTGCTCAAAGCCGACACGGATTTCGCCGCGGCCACGGCCGGAAAGAGACTCGAAGGTTTCGGTTCGTTCCTTGCGGAAGACGCGGCCACCTTGCGCCCGGATAAACCCGTCATTTCCGGGAGAGACGCCTTCCTCGCCGCGTGGACTTCCCTGCTGACAAATCACGCGCTGTCGATCAAATGGAAGCCGTTGACCGCGTCCATTTCTTCAGCCGGCGATCTGGGCTTCACCGTGGGCGCCTACGAAATCACGCGCACCGACGAGAAGGGCAAGCAGATCGTCGCCACCGGAAAATATGTGACGATTTGGCGGAAGCAGCACGATGGCTCGTGGAAAGTTGTTTTTGATACCGGCGTGACGGATACGCCTCCAGAAGCCCCCAAAGCAAATTAGGTCGATTGAAATTGAATATGAGCTCTACGGTCAGGACGGAGCGGTTCTCCAGAAGCAAACTGGGCATTGCCTGGGTGCTGCTGGTCCTGGCGCTGGCGCTTCATGTGGCCGACGAGGCGCTTACCGGTTTCTTGTCCGTTTACAATCCCACGGTGCTGGCAATGCGGCGAAATATCGGCTGGTTCCCGATGCCCGTGTTCACGTTCGACGCCTGGCTTACGGGATTAGTATTTGCAGTCATCGTGCTGTTCCTGCTCTCCGGATTCGTGTTTCGCGGAGACCGCTGGATCCGGCCCTTTGGCTATCTCTTCGCGATCCTCATGATCGCAAATGGCCTGGGGCACACTGCGGGAACGATCTTGGGGAGAACGGTTGCCTCCGTTCATTTCCCGCGGCCAATGCCGGGATTCTATTCTTCGCCTTTCTTGCTGGCTGCCTCCGTCTATTTGCTGATTCAATTGAAACGCACCTCGAAGCCCAATTCCGCATGACGCTGGTTGCAGAATGCCCGGGATGGACGGACACCCGCGGAGAAGGAGATTCCGATGAAAAGCAGCTCCCCAAGTGAGGAGCGAAAACTCTGGCCGTGGCCGGATTCGCTGGACGCTCTGATCGCAGCGCCGGACTTCCATGAACTGCTGCTCGAGAACGAGCGCGTGCGCGTTCTGCGCGTGCACATCGCGCCGGGGCAGTTCGTGCCGGTTCACACCCACCGCTGGCCCAGCGTCTTGCACGTCCTCAGCTCGAGCGATTTTATTCGTCGCGACGGCGAAGGCAATTTGCTTCTGGATACTCGTTCCGTGAAATCTGCAGTACCGACGCCGACGATGGTATGGTTGGAGCCTCTGCCGCCGCACTCGGTTGAAAATGTCGGGAACTCCGAGATTCAACTGCTCAGTGTGGAATTGAAGGACTGAATCGGGTGAAGCCGCGTTGCGGGCGGCCGGGGAAGAATCAGAGCTCCCCCAGAGTACCAGGACTTGGCATTGACCGATTGGCTGCCCGAGTAAAAGCCCAATTGGGGTCTCCTTGACAATCCGGAGTTGCGAAATATAATGAGCACTCGTCCTCCGTTCGGGGAATTCGATGTTCATCGACGTAAATGAACTAGCAATTCGCAAGGTTCGCATCCGGAAAAGCTATGTTCCGGGCACGCTCGATTTCCACTCCGGCGAATTTCGCCAGGTGGAACAGTTAGAGGTGCATGCGACCGCCGAGTTGATCGAAGGGCAGATCCGGATTACCGGTAACCTCCACACTCGATTGGAGTTAGTATGTGCCCGGTGTCTTGAAATGGTTTCCGAGGAGGTCGGCCGGGATTTCGATCTCTTCTACCGGCCCATGACCAGCATTGCCAAGGACGAAGAGTTCAAATTGGATTTGGACGACACCGAGATTGCCTTCTTCGAAGGCGATGGCCTGTTTCTGGCGGACGTGCTGGCCGAACAGGTGATTCTCGCGCTGCCGATGAAAGTAATCTGCCGCGGAGATTGTCGAGGTCTTTGTCCCCATTGTGGAGCCAACCTGAACCATGAAGAATGCCGCTGTGAAACCCACGCCAGCGATCCCCGGCTGGCGCCTTTGGCTCGCCTGAAGCAGGACTGGTTCAAAAAACAATAGCCAAACGAAGTGAAAAAAAGCGAAAATAGCCTGGCAATTTTGTAGGTCCGCTAGCGAGGAGCTTCAATGCCTAACCCAAAACGACGTCATTCGCACGCCCGCAAGAACAAGCGGCGTGCCCACGATCATCTGACGGCGCCGTCGACATCCGAGTGTCCGAATTGCCATGAGCGGAAGCTGCCCCACCGAGCCTGTCCCCATTGCGGGCACTATCAGGGACGCGAGGTGATTGACACATCGGCTTGATCGTCCTAAGTTCTCCGAGACTTACCTTCCTTAGCAGGTGCTGAAATGACCACCGTCGCCTTGGACGCCATGGGTGGAGACCATGCGCCCCGTGCCGAGATAGAAGGAGCGATTCTCGCAGCGCGCGAGCTAGGCGTGCGTGTGCTGCTCGTTGGCATCGAGGAAACGGTAAAGCGCGAGCTGGCCAAGCACCGAACGCGCGGCTTGCCCATTGAAGTGGTGCATGCCAGTGAAGTGATCACCATGCGTGATTCGCCTTCACAAGCGTTTCGCAAGAAGCGCGATAGCTCCGTGCACGTGGCGGCGAAACTGGTTCGCAGCGGACAGGCGGACGCCATGGTCAGCGCCGGAAACACCGGCGCGGTGATGGCCACGGCCCGATTCATTCTGGGCACGCTGCCGTCGGTGGACCGGCCCGCGCTGGCGGCGCCTTTTCCCACGTCGCGCGGCAGCGTTTCGGTGATTCTGGATGTGGGCGCGAATGTGGATTCGAAGGCGACGCAGATCGAGCAATTCGCGGTGATGGGTGAAATTTACTACCGCACGATTTTCGGCACGCGCCGCCCGCGGGTGGCTCTTCTCTCGATCGGCGAAGAAGAGATGAAGGGAAACGAGCTGACGCGCGAGGCGTATAACCTGCTGAAGCAGACGAACTTGAATTTTACCGGCAACGTGGAAGGCCGGGACGTTTTCGCCGGAGACGTGGACGTGATCGTGTGCGATGGATTTATCGGCAACATCGCGCTGAAAATCAGCGAAGGATTAGTGGAGCACATCGGCGGAATGCTGAAAAAGGCGCTGAAAAGCACGCTCAGTTCGCAGATGGGCTATGTGCTGGCGCGCAGCGCCTTGCAGGATTTGAAAAAGAAAATTGATTACTCGGAGCAAGGGGGAGCGCCGCTGCTGGGGTTACGCGGTATCTGCGTGATCGGCCATGGCCGGTCGAATGCGAATGCGGTGAAGAACGCGATTCGCATCGCGGCCGAGCTGCACCGTTCCAAAGCCAACGACCGGATCGAGCAGGAACTCTCCGCGATTGCCGCGCTGGCGCGGGGATAGAAACTTGCCAGGTTACCCGGTAAAGTGTCATTCTCTGGAGCGCTTTCAGTGACGAAGAACCGGATCGTCTCTTTGTCTTCACGCCGGAGAGATTCTTCGCCTGGCTCCCCATAACAAAGAAAGACGCAGCTTCAAGAAACAATTAGGCGAAATCGATGGGAAAACTTGCATTTCTATTTCCGGGCCAGGCCTCGCAATATCCCGGCATGGGGCGCACGCTCCACGACCAGGTTGCCGTGGCGCGCGCGGTGTTCGAGGAAGCCGACAAGGCGCTGGGATTTTCCATTTCGAATATTTGTTTTGAAGGCACCGAAGAGCAACTCAAGCTGACGTCCAATACACAGCCTGCGATTTTGACGGTATCGGTGGCTGCGTTTCGAGCTCTGGAAGAGCGCGGTGTGATGCCGGACTATGTGGCCGGGCACAGCCTGGGGGAATATTCGGCATTGGTCGCGGCGGGCGGCTTGGGTTTTGCGGATGCGGTCCGGCTGGTGCATCACCGGGGCGAATATATGCAGGACGCCGTGCCGGCGGGCGAAGGCGCGATGGCGGCGATTCTGGGACTCGCGCCCGCGCTGGTTGCGGATATTTGCAAGAAAGCTTCCGATGGACAAGTGATCGCGCCGGCGAATCTGAATTCTCCGGAGCAGACCGTGATCTCCGGCCGCGCGGAGGCCGTGAAACGGGCCGTTGAAATCGCTTCTCAAAATGGGGCTAAGCGCGCCGTGATGCTGCCCGTCTCCGCCCCGTTTCATTGCGAATTGATGATGCCCGCGCAATTGCGACTCGAGAAAGATCTGCGCGCCGCGAAGTTTCACGATTTGCGTTTTCCGTTGATTACCAATGTGGAAGCCGAAGCGGTTACCACGGGCGAAGAGGCCCGGGAAGCGCTGATCAAGCAAGTGTGCTTGCCCGTGCATTGGGAAGATACCATACGCCAGATGGTCGAATTGGGTGTGAACACCTTTATCGAAGTGGGACCGGGGCGCGTGCTGAGCGGCCTGTTGCGGCAGATTGATCGCTCGGTACGCTGCTTCAACGTGGAAGATCCCGCCAGCATTGAATCGATGCTCGAAAAACTGGCCCAGGCGCGGGCGGAAACCACCGAGAGCTAATCGAGTGTTCTCCCTCCAGGATAAAGTCGCGCTGGTTACCGGCGCATCGCAAGGAATCGGCCGGGCCACCGCCCTGGCGCTTGCGGAAGCGGGCGCGAAAGTGGCCGTTGCCGCCCGGTCGAAGGAAAAGCTCGCCGCGCTCGCGAGTGAAATCGAATCGGCGGGCGGGAAAGCTTTAGCAGTCTCGATGGATGTGGCGGATGCCGAGCAGGTGAAGGCCGGCTTTCAGCAGACACTCAGCCACTTCGGGAAGCTCGACATTTTGGTGAACAACGCCGGCCTGGCGCGGGACGGCCTGGCGCTGCGCATGAAGGTGGAAGATTGGGAAGCGGTGCTGCGCACCAATTTGACCGGGGCGCATTTTTGCATCCAGCAGGCGCTTGCCACCATGATGCGGCAGCGCTCCGGCCGCATCATCAACGTCACCTCCGTGGTGGCGCAGACGGGCAATGCGGGGCAGGCGAATTACGTGGCGGCAAAAGCGGGGCTGATCGGATTGACGCGGGCGATCGCGATTGAAATGGCCTCCCGCAACATCACCGTGAATGCGGTGTCGCCGGGATTCATCGCCACCGCGATGACCGACCCGCTGCCCGACAAAGTGAAGGAAACGATGATGTCGCGCATCCCGCTGGCTCGCATGGGCACGGATCGAGATGTGGCCACGGCGATTGTGTTTCTCGCGAGTGACGAGGCAGGCTATATCACCGGCCACACTCTCGACGTGAACGGCGGGATGTACATGGGGTAGAGGGATCTGTCCTGGGAAAGTGGGCCAAGGTTGACCCGGCCGAGAGCCGCGCATAGAATATGTGGGATCGTATTGGATTGGGATTAAGACCGAGAGAAGGCCGAATCACCGTAGCGAATCGCCGAGACCGGAGGATAAATCAGAATGGCCAGCGTTGATGAACGCGTTAAGCAGATTATCGTCGAGCAGCTCGGCGTGGACGAAGCCGAAGTGACGCCGACCGCTTCATTTGTGGACGACTTAGGGGCCGATTCGCTCGATACGGTCGAGCTGGTAATGGCCTTCGAAGAAGGATTCGGCATCGAGATTCCAGACGAGGACGCCGAAAAAATCACCACGGTCAAGGACGCCATCGCTTACATCGAGAAGCACGCCCAGGCGAAGAAGTAGTCCGCGTCCGCCGGACTCCGAACGGGAGAAAATCCAAGTTGAGCCGTCGAGTTGTGGTTACCGGCGTCGGGCTTGTCTGCGCGTGCGGCATTGGCACGGAAGAAACGTGGCAGAACCTGATTGCCGGCAAAAGTGGCATCCGCACAATCACGCAATTTGATGCGTCGGCATTCGACTGCCAGATCGCCGGCGAAATCCACGGCTTCGATCCCTTCCGGTGGATTGAAAAAAAAGAACTGAAAAAAATGGCGCGGTTCATCCAGTTGGCCATCGCCGCCACGGATTTTGCGGTCAAGATGGCGCGGCTGGAGGTGACGGAGGAGATCGCCAATTCCACCGGCGTCTACATTTCCTCGGGCATCGGCGGATTCGACGTGATCGAGCGCGAGCATTCGAAATATTTGCAGGGCGGACCGGGCAAGATCTCGCCCTTTTTCATTCCTGCCGCAATTGTGAATCTGGCTTCCGGAAATGTGTCGATCCGCTATGGCGCGCGCGGGCCCAATTCCGCCACGGCCACTGCTTGCTCTGCTTCCGCGCACGCGATCGGCGACGCTTTCAAAATTATTCAGCGCGGCGCCGCCGAAGTGATGATCGCGGGCGGCTCCGAAGCGGCGATCACGCCCATGGGCATCGGCGGGTTCGCGGCGATGAAGGCCCTCTCGACGCGCAATGACGAGCCGGCGCGGGCCAGCCGTCCGTTCGACGCGGACCGGGACGGCTTTGTGGTTGGAGAAGGTTCGGGCGTTCTGATTCTGGAATCGCTGGAACATGCCGAACAACGCGGCGCGCCCATTCTGGCCGAAATTGTGGGCTACGGCATGTCCGGCGACGCCTATCACATTACGCAGCCTGCCGAGCAGGGCGATGGCGCATTTCGGGTAATGATGGTGACGCTGAAGGACGCGAAGATTACTCCGGAGCAGGTGGACTACGTGAATGCGCATGGCACGTCCACGCCGATCGGCGATGCGCTCGAGACGGTAGCGCTGAAGCGCGTCTTTGGCGATCGCGCCAAAGACGTGCCGGTCAGTTCCACGAAGTCCATGACCGGGCACCTGCTGGGCGGAGCGGGGGGCCTGGAAGCCGGGATCAACGTGCTCGCGCTGCGTGATCAGATTCTGCCGCCGACGATCAACCAGGAAAATCCGGATCCCGCCTGCGATCTGGATTACATTCCCAATAAAGCGAGAAAAGCGATTGTGCGGTACGCGCTCTCGAATTCCTTCGGCTTCGGCGGGACCAACGCCTCGCTGCTCTTCAAGCGCTGGGAAGATCACTGAGCGCGGTTGGGATGGAATTGTCTTGTTCCTCTGACTCTTTTCTCTCGATTCACGGGAGGGATTTTTGAAGATCGCTGTTTGCATCAAACAGGTGCCCGCGAAAGATGCGCCGCTGACCATCGCGCCCAGCGGCACGTGGATTCGCGAGTCCGACATCGGCTTCGAAATGAACGAGCCGGATAGCTATGCGCTCGAAGAAGGCCTGCGGCTGAAGGAAAAACACGGGGGCGAAGTGGTGGCGATTTCGATGGGCCCCGAGCGCGTGAAGCAAACCATCAAGGAAGCCCTGGCCAAGGGCGCCGACCGCGGCATTCATGTTTCCGACGACCAATTTTTCGAGCTCGATCCTCTGGCCAGCGCCCGCTCGCTCGCCGCGGCCATTCAGAAGGAAAATTTCGATCTGATCCTCACCGGTTTGCAAAGCGATGATCAGGGTTTCGGGCAGACCGGTGTTTTACTTGCCGAACTGCTCGGCCTGCCGCACGCCACGATCATCATGCAGATCGACGTTGCCGATGGCCGTATGAAATTGAAGCGCGAACTGGAAGCGGGATGGTTCCAGTCGGTCGAACTGCCGCTGCCGGCGGTGCTTTCGATTCAATCGGGAATTAACAAAGTGCGCTACGCCACGCTGAAGGGAATCATGGCGGCAAAGAAAAAAGAAATCGCGGCCGTGCCGCGCGCGTCGCTGGGAGTGGTTTCGGCGCTCACGCAGCGCGTCGAGAGAATCTACGTTCCGCAGAAGACGAAGAAAACGGAATTTATCACCGGGACGCCCAAGGAAATTGCGGTAAAGCTGATCGAGAAGTTAAAACACGAAGCCCGCGTCCTGTAGGGAGGCGAGCGGGCAGTTGAAATTGGGGTCATTCCGAGCGGAACGAGGAATCCAGAAAGGATTGCGCAGTCGGTTCGGGATTCCTCTTCGGCCCGGTCTAAAGTCGACCGGACCTCATCGGAATGACAGCGATAGGCTGGCGCGCTCATTCTAACGGCGCATGCGAGCGAAACAAGTTCATGAAAATTCTCTTCATCAGTGAACAGCGGGAAGGCAAATGGAACAAGGCGAGCCTCGAAACGCTTGCTGCCGCGCAGCAAATGGCGAAGGAAGGGAAAGGCTCGCTCGCAGGCCTCGTGATTGGCAAGGGCCTCGCCGGTCTTGCGGACGAACTCGCCGCGCTGCAACTCGACGAAGTTCTCCTGGTCGAGCACGATCTGCTCGAACGATACACGCCGGATGGATTTTCTCTCGCGCTGAAGCAGGTGATTGAAGCGGCGAAGCCGGACTTCGTGCTGCTGCCGCACACCTATCAAGTCCGTGATTTTGCGCCGAAGCTGGCCGCTTCGCTGGGGAAGGGCATGATCGGCGACTGCATCGGCTATCGTCACGAGAACGGGAAATTTATTTTTGTGCGGCAGATGTTTCAGGGCCGCACGGCGGCCGACGTAGTCTTCGAAGGCGAAGCTCCCTGGATCGCCACGTTTCAGGCCGGGGCCTTCCGCGCCGATCTCGTTGCCGCGCGGCAGGGCGGCAAAGCTCCCGTCAAGCCGGTGGCAGTCGACCTGAAGCCGGCACAAATTCGCGCCAAGCCGCTGGAACTCTTCCGCGAAGCGAAGCAGGCGGTGGACCTGACGCAGGCGCCCGTTCTGGTCGCCGTAGGCCGGGGCATCAAGGCGCCGGAAAATCTTCCCCTCGCCGAAAAGCTGGCCCAATTGCTCGGCGGCGAAATTGCCGCGTCGCGTCCGATTTGCGATGAAGGATGGCTGCCCATGGAACGGCAGATCGGCAGCTCGGGGCAGACCGTCGCGCCAAAGCTCTATTTGGCGCTGGGGATCAGCGGCGCGATCCAGCACGTTGTCGGCATGAAGGGCTCGCGCACCATCGTCGCCATCAACAAGGATGCCAACGCCCCCATCTTCGAAGTGGCCGATTACGGCGTTGTCGGCGACCTTTTTGAGATCGTTCCCGCACTCACCGAAGAACTCGAAAAATTGAAATCCAGCTAGTGATTCAGATCCTGATCTCTTAAACTGTCCGCTTCCGCGACGCCTGCTCCCAAAATCGAGCACTCGAAGTCTTCTGGGCCGAATCATTTTCCTGCAAGCCCATGAAAAATTGCTAATTACGTCCCCGCAAGCTGGCATTCCAACTGCCTGCTCAAGTCGGGATTTGTGTCCAAATGAATGCGGGGAAAGACGGGAGGCACGCGATGGGGACGCTCTGGCAGGACCTGCGCTACGGAATCCGGATGCTGGCAAAAAATCCCGGCTTCACGGCAGTCGCAATCATCACACTGGCGCTGGGCATTGGAGCCAACACTGCCATCTTCAGCGTGGTGAACGCGGTGGTTCTGCGGCCCCTGCCTTACGCGGATGCCAGCCGGCTGATTTCCCTGGAGGAAAAAGGCCATCACAGCCGCGAGCTTTCCATTTCCTATCCGGACCTGCTGGATTGGCAGCAGCAGAACCAGGTTTTTCAGAACATTGCCGGTTTTCAATCGGCCAGCTTCAATATCGCAGGCGAATACCAGCCGGAGCGGATTCCTGGAAGGAACGTCACACCGAATTTTTTCGCCACGCTTGGCGCCAAACCGTTTCTGGGCCGCGATTTCCTGCCGGAAGATGATCATCCTGGCGCGAACCCGGTCGTGATTGTGAGCCACAGCCTGTGGGAAAGACTTCTGGGCGCCGATCCGAACGCGGTTGGGAAGACTTTGCCTCTGAATGGACGAGCCTACACGATCGTAGGCATCCTGCCGGCGTCTTTCCGGTTTTATTTGTCGTCGGAAATTTACGCGCCGATTGGGCTCAACGCGAAAGAATTGATCGTTCGCGGAGCGCACGGGGGAGTCTACGGAATCGGGCGGTTGAAACCGGCTGTCACACTGGAGCAAGCGCGGGCGCAGATGAATACGATTGCGCTCCGGCTGCAACGGGAATATCCAAGTACGAACTCAGGCACCGGCATCACGCTTAAGCCGCTCCGCGAAGATCTCACGGGCGAAGTTCGCCCGGTTGTTCTGATCCTCTTTGGCGCGGTGGGATTTCTTCTGTTGATCTGCTGCATGAACGTCGCCAACCTGCTGCTGGCGCGGGCCGCGTCGCGCACCAGAGAAATTGCCATTCGCACGGCCATCGGCGCCACGCGCATGCGCCTGCTGAGCCAGTTGCTCACGGAGAGCGTGCTGCTCGGAGTGCTGGGAGGCGCATTGGGATTGCTGATCGGCGCTTGGGGAACATCGGCATTCGCCGCTTTATTGCCTGCCGGTTTGCGCCGCGTGGCGGAGATCAGCATCGACGCCAGAGTATTCGGGTTCACTCTGGCAATCTCGTTGCTCGCGGGGATGATCTTTGGCCTGGCTCCGGCGCTGCATTCTTTGCGGCTCGATCTGAACACCGGACTTCGAGAACAAGGAAGAACTTCAAGATTTTTCTCGGGGCACGAATTGTTCCGCAATCTGCTGGTGGTTTCGGAGATTGCTTTGTCACTTGTCCTTCTGACGGGCGCTGGCTTGATGATCCGCAGCTTTGCCAGCGCCGTGAATGTGAATCTGGGGCTGAATCCGAAGAACGTTTTGACCATGCAGGTTTTTCTGCCGGATTCCAAGTATCACGACGACGCGCAGGCCCGAACTTTCTTCGATCAACTTTCGGAACGCCTGAAAGGAATTCCAGGCGTCGAAGCTTCGGGCTTGATCACGCCTCTGCCGCTCTCGGGCGAAGGCTGGCAGGATGCGGTTCTGCCGGAGGGCCAGCCCAAGCCCGAACCCGGCCAATTCCCCAGTTCCGATTTTCACACCATCAGCCCCGGCTATTTTCAGGCGATGGGAATTCAGTTCCTGGAAGGGCGCGACTTCAGCTCCGCCGATGACCAGAATT
Organism: Terriglobia bacterium; assembly: GCA_041497605.1. GTDB lineage: Bacteria > Acidobacteriota > Terriglobia > Acidiferrales > UBA7541 > JBGPTK01. The sequence continues at coordinate 13,241 of JBGQGW010000032.1, forward strand.
CGCCGGCAGTCGCCATCATCAGCCAGTCCATGGCGCGGAAATATTGGCCGGACGAAGATCCCGTTGGCAAGCGATTTCAAAAAGGCGGCGGGCACGGAAAAATGATGATTCTGACGGTGGTGGGCGTAGCGGCAGACACGAAGCAATACGGGCCTGCCGCGAAGACGCTGACGGAATTTTATCTTTCTTACCGTCAGAATCCTCTCCAGCGTTTCGCGCTGGTCTTGCGAACGAAGTCCGACCCCTTGGCGATGCAGAGCGCGGTGCGCGAGCAAGTGCAAGCGCTCGATAAAAGCCAGCCGGTCTACGCCATTCAAACGATGGAGCAGATAGTGGACGGTTCGCTTTCACCGCGGCGAACCAACACACAATTGCTTGCCGGGTTCGCCGCGCTTGCGCTGCTTTTGGCTGCCGTCGGAATTTACGGCGTGATGGCTTATTTTGTGACTCAGCGAACCAACGAGATTGGGGTCCGCGTGGCGCTCGGCGCGCAAAAACGCGACATCCTGAAATTAATCGTCGGCAAGGGCACTGTTCTCACGCTGGCGGGCGCCGCCATCGGCGTTGTGGCTTCAATCGGGGTGACGCGTTTTCTCCAAAGTCTCCTTTTTGGAGTCAGCGCCACCGACCCGCTCACGTTTTTCGTCGTGCCGGCTCTGCTCTGCGGCGTGGCGCTCACGGCATGCTACATCCCCGCGCGGCGCGCCATGCGCGTCGATCCCATGATCGCGTTGCGTTACGAGTAAGCGGCAGCCACCGCAGTGGTTTCCAGAGGTTCTGCTAGAATATCCTGGTGCCTATCGAGCGCGAGCGGCTTGACGCAGATGTTTTGATTGTCGGCGCCGGACCCGGCGGCTTGGCTTGCGCTTTGCGCCTGGCTCAATTGATCGAGCGCGACACCCAAGCCGGCCGCATCCCTCCCATTTCCACCGAAAATATTTATGTGCTGGAGAAGGCGCGTGAACTGGGCGCGCATCAACTTTCCGGCGCCATCATGGACCCGCGCGGCCTGCGGGAATTGATTCCCGACTTCGAAAAATCCGCGCCGCTCGATACGCCCGTCACCGGCGACGACGCACATTTCTTCACTGCCGCCGGCTCGTGGAAATTGCCCATCACCCCGCCGCCGTTGCGCAATCACGGAAATTATGTGGTATCGCTGAGCAAATTGGTGAAGTGGCTCGGTGGACTCGTCGAGAAGACTGGCGTGAATGTGTTCACGCAGTTCGCGGGCGCACGGCTCATCTATGAAGGCGACGGCATCGCCGGCGTCATCACGGAAGACAAAGGCGTCGACAAGAACGGCAAACCGAAAGACAACTTCACCCCCGGCTACGAACTTCGCGCCAAGGTGACGGTGCTCGCCGAAGGCCCGCGCGGTTCCCTTACCAAAGACATGGTGAACCACCTGAAGCTCGATGGCCTGAATCCACAAATTTACGGCATCGGCATCAAGGAACTTTGGGATGTGCAGCCCGGCCGCATCCCAACGGGATACGTCGCGCACACGCTGGGCTGGCCGCTTGCTTCGGACATTTATGGCGGGGGCTGGGTCTACGGCCTGAGCAACAATCGCGTTTCGCTGGGGCTGGTGGTGGCTCTCGATTATCAGAACCCGCTTTTCGATCCGCACGAAGCGTTTCAAAAATACAAAACGCATCCCTACGTGCGAAAAATCCTGGAAGGCGGCAAGCTAGTCCGCTACGGCGCGAAAACGCTTCCTTACGGCGGGTGGTATTCGCAGCCGCGCAATTACGTTTCCGGCGGGCTGATCATCGGCGATTCAGCAAGCCTGTTGAATTCGCAGCGGCTGAAGGGAATTCACACCGCCATTAAAAGCGGCATGTTGGCCGCGGAAACGATTTATGAATCGCTGGCCGCGGGCGATACTTCCGCGAAATCGCTGGCCGCGTATCCGAAGAAAATCGACGCAAGCTGGATCAAGGAAGAATTGTGGGCCGTGCGGAATTTTCATCAGGGATTCCAGCACGGCTTGTGGCGCGGCCTGATGAATTCCGGGTTTCAATTTGTCAGCGGCGGCCGCGGCCTGCTGGATCCGATGCGCTCGAAGGCAGGCTTCGAAGAATATCGCAAGCTGAATCGCGGCCCGGAACTGGTGGACCAGTCGAATCGTTTCAAGGGCGACGGAGTGCTCACGTTCGATCGCCTCACGGACGTCTACCATTCCGGAACGCGGCATGAAGAAGACCAGCCGTGCCATCTCGTCGTCATCGAACCCAACATTTGCGTCGACCGTTGCATCAGCGAATTCGGGAATCCCTGCCAGTATTTCTGTCCTGCCGCAGTGTACGAAATGGTGATCGAGAAAGGCGCGCCGCGCCTGAAGATCAACGCCTCAAATTGCGTTCATTGCAAAACGTGCGATGTTGCCGATCCCTACCAGGTGATCAATTGGGTCGTTCCTGAAGGTGGCGGCGGGCCCAACTACGAAGGCATGTAGTTACCTCGTTTAGCACTCCCGACCAAGAGTCCGTGGTTTTCGAGAGCGAAGCAACGCTATCCAAAAAGCAATTTTCGACTACCCTCGCCCGAACAGACGCCGGAAAAACCCTCGAATCCTGCCCGGCTTCTTTCCCGCGGGTTTCCCGGAAGCATTTTGCGCACTCGGCTGTGCGTCTTTCTGCGTGGCATTCGGCTGAGCAACCGCAGGTTTTGGCTCGACGCGGCCATGAAATTCCCAATCCGGTTCCACGCGCACTTCGCGGACCAGCACAATCGCTTCGGGACTCGGATCGGGCGGCGGCGCCGGGTTGGTATGATCGAATGTCAGCGGCGGCATCATTACTTTCCATACCGGTTCCTCAGTGGCAGGCTGAATTTGTTCCGGCTTTCTCGGAGCCGGCGGCGTCTCGTTTAGATGCGCGGGCACGCTCACTTCGGTCTCGGTTATCGGCCCGGAATTTGGCGCGGGAGCCGGCGCCACTGGTTTCGCAGGCGGAATTTCGTTTGCCACGGGCACGTTTGGCGGCGGCGTGTTCGAAGGCTTGGGGACAATCGCCGTCGGCATCGCGGGAGCAGCCCGCGCCTGAAGAATTCCGCATTCGCAAACGCCGCGAACGCTGGGTGCGGGCTGCAACTGGCCCGGCGCCAAAAAAACTTCCTTCGGTTGCGGAACGATCAATGATTCCCCCGAAAGCTGATTCTGCAGCCGGACGCCGCCCTGCATGGCGCGCACGCACACCGCCCCGTTGGTATCGAGTCCCAGCACTGCCTCCCGCGGGCCTTCGCCAATTGCCAGCGGCATCGCAACAATCAGCGGCGTATACACGGAGATCGGCGTTCCGGAATCCAGGCGAAAATGTACGCGGCCAAAATTTACCGCCAGGGTAAACGCGCCACTGGCTTCGAGCAGCGTCATTTCAGCCGGCCCGCACACGCCCACCTCCGCGCCGCCTGCCAGCTCAATCCGCCCTTGTCCCGAATGGACGATGATCTTGCTGCCGCTGGTCAGATAAATGCTGTGCGAATTCTCGGGTGCAGCAACGCCAGCCGAGTTTTCAACGGAAACATCGTCGCCCGTAATCACTCCCGCCACCCCTGGCGGGAGTTGCGCTTGCGCGATCCATGGGAGGAACAATCCCAGAACAAGCCCCAGCGCAACCTTCCGCAGCGGGGCGCACCTGGCAGGATCGAGGCCGATTTGGAATTGGCTAAACATCGAAGACGCAATACCACTTCTTCTATACTATACGCTTGTGACGGTACCGGTAAAATCCGCTCCCGAGCACTCCGAACAAAATATCCATGTGCATTTTGACGTGCGCCCGCCCGAGCTTTCGCGATGGCGGCGGATGCAAATCCCCATGATTGCCTGGGCGGTTTACTGGCTGATGCGCGCCATTGGACCGACGATTCGTTTCGAGGTGCTAGGCTGGTCCAACATGCAAGGCGTCTATGAAGGCGGCAAGCGGGTGATCGCCACCTTCTGGCACCGCTCCATCTTCAGCGCCACATGGTGGTGGCGCAACACCGGCATCGTGGTGATGAATACGACGAATTTCGATGGCCAGTGGACGCGCCGGGTGATCGAGCGGCTCGGCTTCCGCACCGCGCAGGGAAGTTCAACGCGCGGCGGCCTGCGCGCGCTCGCGGTGATGGCGCAGTATCTCGAGGACGGCTCCGATGTCGCCTTCACCATCGATGGCCCGCGCGGCCCCCGCTACATTGCCAAGCCGGGTCCGGTAATTCTGGCGCGGCGAACAGGCCAACCGATTATGGCGTTTCACATTGGGCTCGAGCGGGCCCACACATTCGAGAAATCCTGGGATCTTTTCCAAGTCCCCCACTTATTTTCCCGCGCGGTGGTTGTGTTTGCGCCGCCGGTCTACGTTCCGCCGGATGCGGACCGGGAACTGGTGCATCAGAAACATGCGGAGATGCAAGCGGCGCTCGATCGAGTGCGCGACCTTGCCGAAAACTGGTTTCATTCAAGCGAGCCGGAACGCCAACGCCTGCGCGACGAATTAGGTTCGTTAAAGGCCAACAACCACCCAGCAGCCAGGGGCCAGCGGTAGATCCAAGAAGGTCGAGAATCAATCCCAATCCCTTGAGTGAGGAAGTTCTTGAAAGTGCTGTAGATGCTTCCCGGTGGATGTAGACGTTGGCTCTGGATTCCTCGTCGTCCCGATAAAAATGATCGGGACTTCTCGGAATGACCCCGCCTCGGGTACGTCGGGCGCCGCCGGAGCGCCCACACTTGGAAGTCATTCCGAGGAGGTCCGGCAGCTCTTGCCGGGCCGACGAGGAATCCAGAGTTGCGGCTCAAATTCGAATAGATATTGTTCTCTATCAAAACAACAAACTGAAGACTTTCACCGCACAATCCAAACGAATCCCACTTACCGCTCGCCCAGCGCCACTTTCACATCCATCTTCTGCTTCCCGCGATAAATCGTCAGCGTAACCACGTCCCCGGGCCGCTCGCGATTCAACAGCAAATTCAAATCCTGCTGATTCTGAATTTCCTTCCCGTTCATGGCCACCAGCACGTCGCCGCCGATTCGCAGCTCCTGCATTCCAGCCACAACGGTGCGATTGCCGCCGCGAACTCCCGCCTGATCGGCCGGGCCGCCCGGGATCACGCGTTCCACCAACAATCCCTGCGAAGCAGAAAGGCCCAGGGCCTCCGCCAGCCCCGGCCAGATGGATCGCCCCTCGATGCCCAGCGACGCCTGGCGGACATGCCCGGTCGTCAGAAGATCTTCCGCCACTCGCTTCGCGGTGTTGATCGGAATGGCGAAACCGATTCCCGCAGTGGCTCCGCTGGGAGAATAAATCGCGGTATTCATCCCGATCACTTCGCCGCGGGAATTGAGCAAGGGCCCGCCCGAATTGCCGTGGTTGATCGCCGCGTCCGTCTGGATAGCTTCGTCGATGAATGTGTTAGGCCCGAGCTGCACGGTCCGGCCCAGCGCGCTCACCACGCCCGTGGTCAGCGTGCTCTGCAATCCGAAAGGATTGCCGATGGCCAGCACGCGCTGGCCCACCTCCAGCGCGCGAGAATCGCTTAGCGGCAGCGTCGCGAGCTTCCGGCCTTTCGCATCGATTTGCAGCAAAGCGACATCGTTTCGCGGATCGACGCCAATCAATTTGGCGCGAAAGCGGCTCTGGTCGCCGAGCGTCACTTCGATATTCTGCGCGCCCTGAACCACGTGGTAATTCGTCAGGATGTGCCCGTCCTTGTCGATCACGAATCCCGATCCCGCGCCTTCCACCGGCACCGGGTTCAGGAAAAAATCATATTCCACCATCCGCGTGACCACGTTCGCCACCGCCGGCGCTGCCTGCCGGTAAATCCGCACATTCTCCGCTTCCACTCCCGTGAAACCGCCTTCGCCCGGCAGCGCGGAATCGCGCAGCGCCTCGACTGCCGATGGCCGGTGAGTGCCCCACTGGCCTCCCGCCCAATAGGCCGCGAGTCCGATGATTAATCCGATGGATGCGAGGCGAATGAATCTTCGAAGATGAGTTTCCTGCTTCATGCGAATCACCTTTCGGAACCGGAAAATCGAAACGCTCGGCGGAATCGTTCCTTCGCCAGCCGTCCGCTCTTTCTATTGTTACGCTTTTCGAAGGGAAAGGTTTCCTTTCGTGCTTTACGCGGCGGCCAGATTCTGAAGCCTGGCCATGAGTTCATCGACCTGCCGTTTGGTCTCCGCCAGCGTGCGAGAACAATCAATCAGGTCAGTCGCGCGCCGTTTTTTTTCTTCCATCGGCATTTGCGCGGAAATGCGGCGCTCAGCTTCGGCGTCGTCGAGGCCGCGCGCCAAAAGCCTCTTGCGCTGCTGCTCGGAACGGCACCAGCAAACCACTAGCCGGTCGAGCTCCTTGTCATATCCGGCTTCGATCAGCAGCGCCGCTTCCACCACGGCCACCGCTGGCGATTGTTCACGCGCGATCTTCGCGAACCATTCCTCGGTGGCTTCCAGAACTCGCGGGTGGACGATCTGATTGAGCCGGCTCAGCTTTGCGCGATCCGCGAAAACAATTTCGGCCAGCTTGGCGCGATTCACTCTGCCTTTTGCGTTCAATACGCCTGGGCCAAACTCCTTGACGATTTCCGCGTAGGCCGGCTGGCCGGGCTCGATCAAATCGTGCGCCAGGGAATCGGCGTCGAGCACGGCGCAGCCTCGCTTGCGCATCCTCGCGGCCACGGTGGATTTTCCGCAGGCGATTCCGCCGGTCAGTCCCACGCGCAACATCAGCGGTTGGCAGCCGCGGGCTCTGGGACGTTGCGGCCCCGGCGCAGGCGCGCAGCCTTCACGGTATTGCTCATCAGCAGGGCAATCGTCAGTGGGCCAACTCCGCCGGGAACCGGCGTCAGCGCTCCCGCCACATTCACAACGTCAGGATGCACATCGCCCACCAGCACGTTGCCCTTGGTCCGGAACGAGGCCATTTTCTCGGGGAAATTCGCGAAGATTGTTTCCGCCTGCGCGGCGTCGGTGATTACGTTTTGTCCCACGTCGATCACCGTGGCGCCGGGTTGAATGTATTCCGCCGTCACCATCGCGGCGCGCCCCATCGCCACTACCACGAGTTCCGCCCGGCGAACCACTTCCGGCAGGTTGCGCGTCTTGGAGTGGCAGATGGTCACCGTGGCGTTGGCGTGCATCAGGAGCAGGGCCATCGGCTTTCCGACGATGTCGCTGCGGCCCATCACTGCCGCGTTCGCGCCTTCCAGGGGAATATTGCTGCGCCGCAGAATCTCCATCACCCCCGCCGGTGTGCACGCCACCAGGTTGGGGCGTCCCGCCACCAGCTTGCCCACATTGATGGGATGGAAGCCGTCCACGTCTTTTTCGGGGCTTACCGCCTCCAAAATTTTCTTCGCGTCAATCTGAGGCGGAAGCGGCATTTGCACCAGAATGCCGTCCACGTCATCGCGGCGGTTCAAATCGTCCACCAGGGCGAGCAACTCTTCCGTCGTCATCGAAGCGGGCGGAGTCAGGTGAAAACTGGCCAGACCCAGTTTTTCGCACGCCGCGATTTTGCTGTTCACGTAAAGCTTGGAAGCGGGATTTTCGCCCACGCGCACCGCGGCAAGGCCCGGCCGGATTCCTTCCGCGCCAAGCGCCGCGATTTCGTCTTTCAGTTCGGCATAGATCTGGTCGCGGATGGCGTTGCCATTCAACGTGCGTGCGCTCAACGGTGTGCTCCTCGGCGTGCCGAATCTCCCGTCTGGAAACGCAATGATAGCATAGCGCTCGCGCGGCCTTTGCGGCTTGGCTCGAATCAAGCAACGCAGTGGTAGCACAGCCACTCTTGGCTGTGTGCTCTTTCTCAAACGCTGAACAAGT
>JBGQGW010000033.1:0-20527 GCA_041497605.1 Terriglobia bacterium
CTCTTCCTCGCTCCCGGGGAAGGAGTTGCGGAGCCTGAAGAATCCCCCAGCGCCGAGGGCGAGCAGCGGGAACCCAACGATCAGCAAGGCCCGGCGCTTCCGGATGCAATTCGCATCATCGGGGGACGGGCGAACTGAGCCCGCTGAACTGCAGAAACACTCACTCCGCAACCTCTTAGAATTTGAGATTGTCCAAGATCAGCCCTCGGACGGGACTTCGAGCGCAGGGAGAGCCTCGCTCGCGGGCCGGCAATGCACCGCTTGAAACGTGCTGCAGAAACCATTCCAGCAAAAGCAGGTGTCTACTATTGGGTCTAGTAGAACAGCGGAATCGGGCGAATATTTTATTCCTGATGGAGATTGCGCTGGATTCGATGCCGATCCTTGCTCGTTTTCAGAAGCACAGCTTTTGATTCGCGCTCGAGAAGCCATGCCGCCCTGTGCGATTCCTTAACCAACAAAGGGCGGAAATGAACTGCGCGGAATGGTAGCCGCAGTCGAATCACTACCCCCTGTCTTAGAGGCGATCCACCGGGGCCTCTTGGTATACCTAGCACGATCTAGACCAGATACTCCACTTCTGCTTATATCTGTAAGCTGCATCTGCAGTCCCCAATCCCTCTCAAGGAGAAAACGATGAAGATTAGACGAGTTCTGTTTGTGTTGTTTTTCACACTGCTTGGACTGGCCGCTGGCGTTCAATCGCACCAGAGATTTGAATCGACCAAGCCGGCGATCCTCTCCGACGGATCCGATCCGGCTCCCCCAGTCCACCCCAAGCCGCCAGTGCCTCCCGGGCTTTCTGCGGATGGAACCGATCCGGCTCCCCCAATCGGCCCGAGGACGCCAGTACCTCCCGGGCTTTCCGCGGATGGAACCGATCCGGCTCCCCCAATCGGCCCGAGGACGCCAGTGCCTCCCGGGCTTTCCGCGGATGGAACCGATCCGGCTCCCCCAATCCGCCCGAGGACGCCAGTACCTCCCGGGCTTTCGGCCTAGATATGAGCGAACACGAGGGGGAAGACCGGAGACGATCTTCCCCCTGTTTTCGTGATAAATTAGCGGTTCATCTCACTCTATTATGACAGGCACATTCATGTCGTGGATCGGGATCGTCCTGACCGGGACGTTGCTGTACCGGGCAGCCCGAGGGCGCTTCTTGTCGAAGTATCCGTTCTTCTACGCTTATTTGGCGTTCGTTCTTTCGCAGTCGCTGGTGCGCTTCACCGTGTCCCGGTTCAGTCCGGCCCTTTATGCGGACGTGTACTGGTCGACAGAATTCCTGGGCGCCATTGTGGGATGCTTCGTGATCTGGGAAATTTATTCCCGGACTCTTTCTCCCTATCCGGGCCTTTCGCGATTTTCCCGGTCCATGATGTTGATCGCGATTGCCGCTGTTCTTGCCAGGGTCCTGCTTACTCGAGCGAAAGATCCGATGACGATTCTTTTTCAATCGACGACCGACCTGGATAGAAATCTTCGCAGCATTCAGGCGATTTTTTTGGCGTTCATGGTGGCCTTGCTCTATCATTATTCGATACCGCTCGGAAAGAACATGCTGGGCATCATCAGCGGCTATGCACTTTTTGTGGGGGCGAGTGTGATCAGCCTCGCCGTCCGCTTCCTGTTGGCAAGAGAGTTGCAACTCCAACCATTAACATACATCCTCACTCTTCTAATTTGGTGTATAACTCTTTGGTACTATGAACCGAACCCACAGCCTGCGCCGGAGACGAGACTTGAAACCGATTACACCGCGATCTCGTCCGCGACTGCCCGGGCCTTCTCGCAAGCGAGGAGCTATCTGTTGAGGAGCGTCCGCCCATGATTGAACTTTGGATATCGTTCGCGATCGCAATTCTGCTATTTGCTATGGTTGTGGCATGGCTGTTCCGTGCCTTCCAGTCCCCGGAAGCACCGCCGCCGGGCCCTTACTCTCCACAGGTCCTGATTCAACTGAACCTGGCGCTCCCTTCGCCAGACGTGGTGCAGCGGATCTTCGCCACGGAGGATTCCGAGTACATTTCCCGAGAAGGCAGCCGGCGGCTGGAGGCTCTTTTTCTCGCGGAGCGGAAAAGATTAGCGCTGGCCTGGCTGCGGCGCACGCGCGAAGTGCTCCGCCGCCTGATGTCGCTTCATTTGAAAGTGGTGAGGCAGAGCGCGGGTTCCAGCTTGGCCACTGAAATTCGATTGAGCTTCAACTATTCTTTTTTCGTGCTCACCTACGGCTTTTTGATGATTTTGATTTTCGTGCGGGGCCCTTTCTGGGCAAGAAGCGTCATCGGCCTGGCGTCGAGAGTGGCGGACCGGGCGGGTTCCTCTTCGGCTCGCCTGCTGGGATCCCTCGATCCGATTTACCTGGGGAAGATGAAAGAGAGCTAGAGCTGCATATCCAAGACTGAACAAAGGCCCCGACCGTGGAGACGAGATACGTCAACGAAGCGCTGGAATCGGCGATCGATGATTTGAACGATCGTTCGCTGGAGTGCATCGAAACCAGATTTGCAAAGCTGGTCTACCTGGCTTCGACCCGGGATTACAACACGGGCCATTATCATCACGAAGGCCTGGCGCGAAAATTCGGGGAAGACATCGCGGAGAAAGCGCTGGCAGAGACTCACCGGCGTGTTTTCGATACTCTGGCACTGCTGCCCATCGAGACCTTAGTGGAAGAATTGGAGAGATACATTCATTCCACGCGAGTGCCCTATGAGGAAGTGCTCGATGCCTGGTACAACCTGGAGCCTTACCGGGTGATCGTGCCGGCGGGATCTGAACAATTGCTCATCGAAACTTTCGTCTCGGACGTCAGGGTCGCTGTGGCAATTTTGCTGACTCGCCAGCGGAAGAATTCGTAGGCCCCACAATCCGCATCGCCACCGCCACCACCCTTCCCACGATTTCCGCCTCGCCCGGATATTCGAACTGACGAATCCGGGTTGGAGAAAGAGGATGGGGCAGCAAGATCAGCCGATTGCCCTGCAAGTCGCACCACGAACAAGCATAGCCATCGCGCAGCTCGACGAAGTAAATGGGACGGTCAAATTCGGTCCGCCATGCCGCTGGATGAACTCGATTGTGGCGGCTGTCTATTTGGACGAAGGACCCGGGCCGCAACAGCGGATGAAGCGTGAAGTCCTCCATACCGATATAGCCGTACATGCCGTTCCTTAGATCCAGATTTTGCAGCAAACCGAGCGGCACCTCGCCCCAGATTTCGACCATCCTCGACACCAGGTTTGTCTTTTCGATGCGAAATCCCTGATCGAAGCGGACCGGGAAAGAAATTGGCCGGTCCTTGTCATATACTTCCAGGGTTGTAAGGTGTGTCTTTGCCAGGGGAGTTGCCAGTTGATGCTTGGCGATTTTCTCGAGGTCCACGCCGTAGAGTCGAAGGACTTCCGTGTAATTCAACCGGTAGATCACACTCAAGCTGTAGAGTTTATAAATGCTGGGAACGGAGTCTTTGTTTTCGATCTGGGTGAGCCAGGCGTTGGAAATGTAAAACTCGTCGTTCTTTTCTTGATCGGCAACTTTGCGGCTGTAATCCTCCACTTCCCGCGTTGTAATCCCAAGTCGGGAACGCACTTCTTTTAGTTGTGTCCCAGGCCGCATTTAGTATTAGGAAAGCCCCACTGCCATTTGTAATTGTCCCACAAAAGACCCGGAAAACAGAGAGTGCGGCCCAAACCCCCAAGGCTAGCGAAAAAGAGTGGCTTGCTTACAATACCGAGCAGAATTCGGCCTCCCTTCCTAATCTATATGGGCCAAAGCGGCTCCCATCCGAGCCTCAAATTTCGGAAAGTAAAAGTGACCGTCTGCAGTTTCCGCTGCTTGCCCCAGGCAAAAATCTCAGAGATACTAGGGCCGCTTGAACGCGGGATTTGCGGCATGCTTCACATCATGAAATGGCGAACAAAGAAAAGAGCAATCCCGGGCCTTCTGAATTCACGCTGCGCGCAGTTCTCCTCGGTTCCTTCTTGGGAATAGTTTTCGGCCTCGTCACCGTTTATATCGCGCTGGAAGTGGGGCTGAATTTCAGCGCCTCGATTCCCATCGCCGTCCTTTCCATCACGGTGCTGAAATATTTGGGACGATCTTCGATCCTGGAAAACAACATCGTGCAGACGGTGGGCTCGGCGGGAGAATCGATCGCGGCGGGAGTGGTCTACACCATTCCCGCGCTGCTCTTTCTGGGATATCGCCTCGAGATCTGGAGAATTTTCTGGCTGTCGCTAGTCGGCGGAGTTCTGGGCGTGTTTTTCATGGTGCCGCTGCGCGATTACCTGGTGGTGAAGGAGCACGGCAATCTTCTCTATCCAGAAGGCACCGCATGCGCTCACATCCTGATTTCGGGAGAGCGCGGCGGGAAATTTGCGCGACTGGTGTTTCTGGGGCTGGCCACCGGCCTGGTCTACAAATTCCTGATGAGCGGCCTGCGGCTGTGGCGGTCCTCACTGGAATGGAGCGCTAGGAGCCTGCGCGGGGCGGTAGTCAGTATCGATCTTTCACCGGAACTGCTGGGAATCGGCTGCCTGATCGGCTTGCGCATGGCGCGGCTGATCTTCGCAGGCTCGGTGATGTCTTCGATCGTGTTGATCCCGCTGATTTATTTCTTCGGCGAAAACGTGGCTTCACCGCTCTACCCTTCGACGATTCCGATCGACCAGATGAACCCGGGGGACATTTGGTCGAACTATCTGCGCTATGCGGGAGCGGGAGCGGTAGTCACGGGCGGGGCGCTCTTGCTCCTGGAAGCGCTTCCCACGGTATTTAAATCGGTGCGCGGCGGTCTTCGGAAAATGCGGGGGTCGGGCTCAGCGGTTCCTATTGCCGAGAACCGGACCGAGCACGACTTGCCGATGTTGTATGTGATTTTGGGATCGCTGGGGATGCTGACCTTGCTGTACGTGCTTTTGGCCTGGAAGATCAATCCACACGGTTCCGCGAACCTGGTGTCGGTGCTGCTGGTGGCAATATTCGGTTTCTTTTTCGTGGTAGTTTCGGCGCGGATCACGGGGATGATGGGTTCTTCCGCCAATCCCATCTCAGGGATCACGATCGCAGTCCTGATGCTCACCTGTCTTCTGTTTGTGGCGGCAGGCTGGGTGGGCGGGACGTATGAAATCATTGCGGTGAGCATCGGAGCCGTGGTGTGCATTGCGGCATCGAACGCGGGGACAACGGCGCAGGATTTGAAGACAGGGTACCTGGTGGGCGCAACCCCAAGCGCGCAGCAAACCGGGCTGCTGATCGGGGTGGTCACATCCGTGCTGTTGATTGGGCTCACGCTGACGTGGCTCAACGGGGCTTCCGGAAAACCGAATCCTGTCAGCCCGGTGAAAATCCCGGAGGTGAGCCAGCGGGTTGAAACCGGGGTCAGCTACGAGGGAGTGAGCTACGATCTTTATTCGGTGCGGCTAGGCGCGGGGATTCCGCCGGGACGCTACATGGTCTCGCCCGGGGACGGAATGGTCCGCTTTCGAGAAACGCAGCGGATTGGAACGGCGCAACTGCCGGCGCCGCAAGCGCAAGTGATGGCGTTGCTGGTGGAAGGATTGCTGAACCATCGCATGCGCTGGCGGTTGCTGCTGATTGGCGCGTTCGTGGCGCTGGTGATCGAGCTGTGCGGGATCCGGTCGCTGCCATTTGCGGTAGGAATGTATCTGCCGCTCTCCGCCACGGCCTCAATCCTGGCGGGCGCGCTGATCGGGCACTTGGCGGGGATGAAGTCCGCCGGAGGCTCCGGAGAAAAGGAAGAATTTCAGCCGGGGATTTTATACAGCTCCGGATTGATTGCCGGCGGGGCCATCAGCGCGATCGCCGTGGCTATCATCGCCGGGACCGGTTACGGCGACCGATTCGACCTGGGCAGCCGGATCGGAGCTAGTTTCCTGGAATCGCCACCGTGGGCGATTCTTTTCTTTGCCGTGCTTTGCTGGCTGATCTGGAAAGAGTGCCGTAAGCACGGAACGGAAGATAGCGCGTAGCTGGAATTTCTCCTCGCCGCCCGTTTTCACGGCCGCCCGTGTCGCTCCCGTTGCAAAGCGCGCTCAAATCTGGGCGCGATGATAGACGCGGAACTCCGGGATAATGGTGTCCGGATCTTGCTTGATGCAGAAGACGATCGCCTTCGCTACAGGTTCCGCGTTCAGCCAATCGAGGCCCAGCTTCCATTCTTCCGATTCGTGCGCCATCGGCGTTTCGATCATGCCGGGTGTGAGCGAGGTGACGCGAATGCGGGTTTTCTTCAAGTCCTTGGCCACGGATTCGGCGAATCCGATGATTCCCCACTTGGAAGCGCAGTAGGCCGAAGAATCCTCTTCACCCTTTTTCCCGGAGCCGGAGGAGACGAAGATCAACGTGCCATCGCCGCGCTCGAGCATGTTCTGGGCGAGCACTTCGCGCGTGCACAGGAAATGGCCCTTCAGGTTGCTATCGTGGATGCGGTCCCACATGGCGGAGTCTGTTTTCCAGACGGGCGCTGTGATGCGAACTCCCGCGTTGTTGATCAGGACATCGATGCGGCCGAAGGCGGCGATGGTCTGCCGGACCATTTCCTTCACGGCGCGCTCGTCGCCAATGTTGATGGGAAATGCGAGCGTGCGCACGCCGAATTTTTTGGCGACGTCTTCCATCGCTTTCTTGAGCTGTTCGTCGCGCAAATCCGCTCCGGCAATGTTCATGCCCTCCGCGGCCAATTCCTCCGCCACCAATAGCCCGAGCCCTCGAGCCGCTCCGGTGATAATTGCAACTTTCCCTCTTAAATCCACGCTGGGTTCTCCTTTCGTGCGTTCTTGCAAATCTAAAAATGATTTTTCAAAGATAACAAATCAGAACGGATCGTATTCTTCACCTTCGGGTTCCTGGCCGCCGGTTTCGGATTTTTCCTGCCGGGGATAAAACAAAACTCCGGGAATGCCGCTCTTTGCCATTTCTTGATTGAGTTCAGCCAGGTCCTTATCCACGAGTTGTTTCCAGACGGCAAGTTGCTGATTCACCTTCGCTCCCAGATCCTGAAAAGCCGCGTAGTTCTGCTGGGTAGGAAGCGAATCAGCGTTCTCGACGATACTTTCCAGCTCGGCCAGTTGGCCCGACAATTTAATAGGAAACTTGATCAGGTCTTTCAAGGTCTTCAGGTTGATCTGGATCAAGGCTTCTTCCACGGAGGCCGCTTTCTTCTGCAATTCAGCGGCGGCCAAGAGTACATCCTTCGCTTTCGGATCGCCGGCAAGACGGAGTTGCAAGGCTTCGAGTTGAGTCCGCAGCTCCCGCGTTTCGAGAATCACGGCAGAAGCGCGGCTAAGCAGATCGCGAATCTTCAGCGCGAACTCGAGCTGCTTCGCCAGGTCTGTCGAAGCTACCTGAACGCGCGGATCGAGCTTTATCTCGATCGGAACCGTTTGGGACTTGCCGTCAACGGTCAGCTTGACCTGGTACTGGCCGGGAGTAACCAACGGTCCTCGGGGGCGGCCCGAAAGAAATACGTCACCGGGCACTGTGTTCGGTGGAGCATAGCGAACGTCCCAGACAAAGCGATTCAATCCAGCGGCAGCCGGTAGCGGCGGAGCGGGTGGCGGGGGCAGAATTACATCTTCCGAAGCTTCCACCGATGTTTTCCTGGGATTGGAAAACTTGCGAACGAGTTTGCCGTCTTGATCGGTAATTTCAAGCGCCATGGGTCCCGAGGGCGCTGCGCCGAGCGAGTAGTAGATCAATGCGCCATTGGGCGGATTCGTGCCAACGAATTGCTGCCTCGGCAAATAGAATTCGCCGGGGTTAATCCGGAAAGCGGACGCGGGTTTGAAGAGGTGGAATTCGGCGCTGGCCGTGGACACGTCGAATTGACGGAGCGGCGAGACGTCGTCAAGAATCCAAAACGCCCGCCCGTGCGTGGCCACCGCCAGATCGTTGCCTTTCACAATGAGATCGTAGACCGGCGCCGTCGGCAGATTCAATTGGAGGGACTGCCAGTGCCCGCCATCGTCGAACGAGACCCACACTCCCGTCTCGGTGCCTGCATAGAGCAGGTCCGGGCGTTGCGGATCTTGCCGGACAACATGAACGTAGGAATCCTGTGGAAGGCCTGCGGAAATTGCCGTCCAGGTCTTGCCGAAATCTTTGGTCTTGTAAGCGTAGGGCCGGTAGTCATCGAGGCGATGACGGTCGATGGCCATGTAGGCCGATCCAGCGTTGTGAGTGGAAGGATCGATAATACTCACCATGCTCCACTCAGGCATCTCCTTGGGTGTGACATCCGTCCAGTGCCGGCCGCCATCCCGCGTCAAGTGAACCAGGCCATCGTCCGAACCAACCCAAATCAGATCTTTCTCCCGCGGGGAAGGAGCGATGGCAAAAATCGTGTCGTAATATTCGACGCTGGTATTGTCCTGGCTGATTGGCCCGCCGGACGATTGCTGTTTTGATTTATCGTTGCGCGTCAGATCAGGGCTGATGATGGACCAGCTCATGCCCCGGTCGGTTGTCTTGAACAGAACTTCGCCGCCGAAGTAGAGAGTATCGGGATCAAAGGGCGAACTCGCGAGTGGGGAAGTCCACTGGAAGCGATGCTCCAATTCCACCGCTGCTTTGCCAATAGGAGGCAACGGCACTGGAGAAATATCCAGAGCTTGCCCGGTGCGCTTGTCAAAGCGACTGACGGAGCCTCCCCCGTGAGAATGGAACGCGCTCCCGTAGACGATATTCGGGTCCGGTAAATACGGAACGACGAAGCCGCTTTCCCCGCCCGCGACGGGATACCATTCCGGCTTGTCGATGTAACCCAGATCGCCGCGGCTGGCGATGGCGACGGTGGTGTTGTCCTGCTGCGAGCCGTACAGGTAATAGGGAAAGCGATTGTCCGCCGCGACGTGGTAGAACTGCGCGGTGGGCTGATTGTCGTGCCCGGTCCAGGTCTTGCCGCCGTCCTGAGAAATCCCCACACCGCCATCGCTGGCCATGATCATGCGGTCCGCATTGGTAGGATCGATCCACAGGCCGTGGATATCGCCGAGCGGGACGGTGACTTCGTCGAACCGGTAGCCGCCATCATTCGAGCGATAGGCTTGCGCGCTCAAGACGTAGACCGTGTCGGCATTTTTCGGATCGGCGACGACATGCGATTCGTACCATGGGCGCAGGCGCAGGCCATGATCGCTGTTGACGCGGCGCCAGGATTTTCCGCCGTCATCGGAGCGATACAATCCGCCGTCCTTGGCTTCGATCATCGCGTAAACGCGATTCGCATCCGCGCCGGAGACGGAAACTCCGATTCTTCCGAGCACACCTTCCGGCAGGCCGTGTCCTTCGAGATGCGTCCAAGTGGCGCCGCCGTCATTCGAACGATAGATGCCGCTTCCCGGTCCGCCACTGACCAGGCTGTAGGGTGTGCGGTAAGCCTCCCAGAGCGAAGCGAAAAGAATGTGCGCATTATGGGGATCGAAAGCAACATCAATGGCGCCGGTTTTCTCGTCCTTGTAGAGAACTTTCTCCCAGGTTTTGCCGCCATCGGTGGTGCGGAACAGGCCGCGCTCGGCGTTCGGTCCATAGGTGTGGCCCAGGGCCGCCACAAACACCCGGTTCGCATCCAGTGGGTCGACGATCACCCTGCCGATGAAGCGCGTGTCTTTCAAGCCGATGTTGGTCCAGGTCTGCCCGCCATCCACGGATTTGTAAACTCCGTCGCCATAAGAAATATCGCCGCGGATGCAGGCCTCTCCGGTTCCCACATAAATGATGTTGGGATCCGAAGGCGCGACGGCCATGCTGCCAATGGAAGAAATTGGCTGCTGATCGAAGAGCGGCTTCCATTGCACGCCGCCGTCGGTGGTTTTCCAAACGCCGCCGGCGACGGAACCAAAGTAAAAAACATTCGCGTTTCCGGCGATTCCGGCGACGGCGATGGTCCGGCCGCCGCGGATCGGGCCGACGAGGCGCCAGCGCAAGCCCGACAGTTGCCGCACGGAAGCGGAAGACGAAGAGGACTGCGCATGCAGCCAATTCGCAGTTGCCAGCGCGCCGAGAGAAGCAAGCCCGAGTAAAAAGAAATAAAGCCAGGGTCTGGTTCGGATCATACCTTTACCTTTCCGCATTGGCCCAGGAACTGGTTGTTGACATTGGCAACGCGGGCCAAAATTCACGGAACAATCGGTGTCTCTTGATTCAAGACGGCAACCCATTTTCCCTTCCGCAGAACCCAGACGGAACCCTCGTGCACGGCCGCCGGCGGAAAGGGCTTTCCTTTGTACAGGCCCGAGCGGGTGGCCTTGTAAATCAGAATAACGGTCTGGTTGTTGGGCTTGAGGACGGTGAAAGATTCGAGCTGGTAGTCGAGGATGGTCCGGTCGGGCAAGGAACGGAGGAAATCGGATTTGGTAAGGATTCCGGTGTCAAAAACAATTCGAGCGTCGTCCGCAACCAACTCACTAAACCGCGCCGCATCTTTCTGCTTCACCGCCTCCCACACGGCCCGTTCATTGGCGATCACGCGCTGGTCCAGGTTCGAAAGCGAACCGGCCGTTGCTTGAGAGGCCGTCCCTGCAGGCTTCTGAGCTGGAAGAGTAAGAGGAATAAACAGAAGTAGCAGCGAACTGAACCGCCACGACGGAAGGTTTTTCATCGGATGTCCTCAGTGATGAGCCGCTCGCTGGCGACGCCGAACAAGCCCTGGGGTGAGCCGGCTGTTTGGGCACGAGAGCAGCCGGCTTACGCCCGACGGGATGACTCAAACTAGAAGTTGACCTTGAACACGAACTGGATGATTCGCGCTCCGCCAGTCCCTCCATCGGCGATGATGTTGTTGAACGCGTTGCTGCCCACATAGGCGTAGTTCTGGCCGAGTCCGGCGTCCACCGCCAGCAGGTTGGCCAGGGTGAACTGCGGGTGATTGAATAGATTGAAGAATTGAGCCGCGAACTCGACGTTGCGCGACTCAGCAAACGGGAAAAGCTTCTTGATCTGGAAATCCGTGTTGCTGAACCCCGGGGCCCGCAAGCTGTTGCGCCCAGCAGTGGGAAAAGAACCGGTCTGCGCCTGTACGAAGCGGGCATTGGGATTATTGGCCAGGTAGGCTACGGTGACCCCGGAAGAATTCTTGACAGCCGTGACCAGGGTCCCGGTGTTGCCGATGCCGCCCGGATTGACGATCGCGCGCTGCACGGTGGTATCCCCGTTGCCGGTGGAATTGGCAAGACTGAGCGGGGTCCACGGCGAGCCCGAGGACCCGGTATAGGTGAACGAGGTGCTCCATCCGCCCAGCAACTGGCGGCTCAGCCCAGCTCCGGAGTTGTGCCAGGGCAGGTCCCAGATGCCCACCATCACAAACCGCTGGGGCATATCCAGCACCGAAACGCTCCGCTCGTTCCGCAGGTTGCGCCAGTCCTGGGGACGGCGAGGATCGGTAAAGTTGTTGAAGAACTCGTTGGTGCCGTCGTCGATGCCCTTGCTCAAGGTATAGTTCGCATCGAATTGGAAGCCATGGCTGAAGCGATGGGTCACCTCAAGAATTCCCGCATTGTAATTGGAATCACCAATCGGCAGATGAGTGGTGAGCGGGCTGGTGAATCCGTAGACGGCGAAGGGCTTCACCACCGCCGCGTTGAACTGGGTGAGGGTGGGAAGAGTATTCAGCACCGCCTGCGAGGGAACCTGCGACGCGGAAAAGAAGGTTGGCAGGAATGCGCTCGAGGGAGGCACGATGCCGGCGTTCAGGCGGGCCTGCACGCTCAAGTGCGTGCCCTTGGTGTAGAGGTAACGGCCCAAGACCGTCCAGTTGCGCGCCAGATCGTGCTCGACGCTTAGAGTCGCCGTTTGGAAATTGGGGCGAGTCTGATTCGGCACGTAGGCGGCAATGATGCTGCGAGCCTGAGCCGTGGTGGTCAGCGGGACCAGGATGTTGGGGATTCCACCATTCTGCAGGAAATTGGTGCTGGGAATCGGAATGCCGCAGGGATTGCACGGAGTGATGATTACCTGCTGGAGCGACGAGGGCAGCTCGCCCCCTCCTACATACGCGCCAAAAATCGGCGAGTAGGAGATCCCGTAGCCGCCTCTGACGGCGGTTTTCCCGTTGCCGAAAACGTCCCAGGCGAATCCCACGCGCGGTCCCCAGTCGTTTTTCGAGACAGTGGGTTTGCCAAATGTGATTACGCCGGGAACATCGGCGATGGATTCCAGTTGTTGGGTGGCCATGTCGCGCAGCAGCGAGTTGTACTCGTAACGGATGCCCAGGTAGAGAGTGAAGTTGTGGGTCATCTTGAGCTGGTCCTGCGCGTACCAATTGATTTGATAGTTATTCAGGGCGATGTTCGTGCCGCCGTTCCCGCGCTGGCCGCTGCTGGTAGGAGGAATGTCAGTGACGAAATCTTCGAAGTTCACGTAGTTGTAGGATCCGCGCGGCGCCACGTTGCTGATTGCCGTGACGATGTTGTTGTGCAGATCAACTCCGAACTTGAACAGGTGCTTTCCCTTCTGCCACGACACGTCGTCCAGCAACTGGTAGATGTTGTCAAACGATCCGCTGGGCACCGAACCAGGGGGCCCGATCTGCAGCGGGATTTGGCCCAGGACGATATTGGGAATGTTCTGGGCGGCCGAATTGACCACCGCAAAATTCGTCGTTTGCCGGTGGTAGGACAAATGCGCTTCATTGAGCAGCGCCGGACTGAACGTATGGGTGTAGCCGATTGAAGCCAGATAGTTGCTGATTTGCCGGTTGGCGTTCAGGGAAGCAACCGGAGCTCCCGCGACAATGCCATTCGGTCCGCGGTTGTAGTTGAAGCGGAAGTGGAATTGGTCGTTGGCGCCCGGAATCCAATCCGAGCTGGCCAATACACGGTCGTTGTTTGCAAAGGTGGGAATTGCATTGGTGACCGGTCCCACGGGAATCGCAGTCCCCAACACCACGGGCCAGGTGGCGGCGCTGTTCGCCGTACTGGCAGTGGCGCCGAATGACTTCATGAAATTCAGGATGAACGGGCTGACGGCGGCCGGGGTGCCGAAGCGTGAGGTTCCTGCCGGGAGCGCCGCCAAGGTAGCGTAGCCCTGGGCCGTGGGGAAAACCGTGGTGCTGGAGAGGCTGGAAACTCCGGTGGCTTCGTGTTCATAGGCGCCGAAGAAGAAGAGTTTGTTGTGAACTACCGGTCCGCCGATGGTGCCGCCGATGCGATTGTAGTCAAACCTCGGATTTCCGGAAAGGCTGCCCGTCCTGACGCCGGCTTGGGTTGTAGAATCGCTCGCATTGTAGTGGCGATTCTGATTGTACAGATAGGCGTTGCCGTGGAATTGATTGGTGCCGGTCTTGGTGACGATGTTGAAGAGGCCGCCGGCAAATTGGCCATACTCGGCGTCGAAATTGTTCTTGGTCAGGCTGAATTCCTGCACGGCATCCTGAATCACAAAGGCCTGCGGACCGGTACTGATGGGGTCATTGTCGTCCACCCCGTCGATTACGAAGTTGTTGTTGCGGGCGCGCGCGCCGCCTATGGAGCCCACCGAGCCGCCGGCAACCGTACTCACTTGCTGCAATGCTTGGCCGCGCGTGAGGCCTACCGTATTGATATCCGCCACGCCTGGGCTGAGCAAGGCGAGCCGGTTCACGTCAATGGAAGCCACCGGAAGATTGTTCACCTGCGACTGGGTGAAGGTGTCGGTGATTTGCGTGCTGGTGGTTTCAACTGCCGCCACTGCGCTGCTGACTTCCACTTTCTGAGTGACTTCTCCCAACTGGAGAGTGATCGCGATCGAGGAACGCACGTTTAATTGAACCTGCAAAGTTCCCACGGCCGTCTTGAATCCTTTTATGTTGGCCGTGAAGGTATATTCACCCACCGGCATCGCCGGGAACGTGAAGATCCCCGACTCATTGGTGGTGGTGCTGGAGCTGACGCCGGTGTCCGTGTTTCTGAGGACAACCGTCACGTTGGGCACGGCCGCGCCAGTCGAATCGACCACGGTGCCCGCGACAGAGCCCGCCGTCAACTGTCCGAAGGCCGGTATCGCCCACAAGAGCAGCCCGGCGAGAAGTGTGCAAATTTCGATTCGGCTCTTTCGCATTGTATTCGTCTCCTCAGTCGGCCATTAGACGCGCGGCGCGATCCGCGCCGCGCGTTGGCACATCAGCTAGGTTTTAGAACTTGTTTGTAAACTCGCAGGAAGTTGAGCCCGAGAATTTTCTCAATATCGCCCGTCGAATAGCCGCGCTTGCGCAATCCCTGCGCAATCACGCGGTAGCGTTGCGGACCGTTGACCGCATCGATATAAGGCGGGAAGCGGCTCCTCAGGGCTTTTGCCTCTCGTTCCCCATAGAGTCTCATGTGCCGGTCCCACTCCGCATCCGGAGCCCTTCCGGCCCAGGCGGCCACGTTGAAATCCGAGCCGATCCCGATGTGATCCACTCCGACGAGCTTCATCATGTAATCGTAGTGGTCCAGCAAATCGTCCAGCGTCGAGAGCGGCTTGTTGCTGACGAACCAGTTGAAACAGCTAAGACCCATCACGCCGCCCTTGGCCGCGAGGGCTTTGATTTGTTCGTCGTTCTTGTTGCGCGGATGGTCGCAGACGGCCTTGCAGTTGGTGTGCGAAAAAACAATCGGCCCCTTGGAGAACTCGACGGCATCGAGCGTGGTCTGGTAACCCGTGTGGGAAACATCCACCAACATCCCCAGCTCATTCATCCGATGGACCATGTCCACGCCGTAATAGCTGAGTCCCGCCTGCGTTCTCTCCGTACAGCCATCGCCTACCCAATTCCGCCAGTTGAAGGTGAGCTGCATCTGCCGCAGGCCCATGTCGTAAAAAGTGTCCAGGTTCTTCAGATCGAGCCCGATGGCGGCGCTGTTCTGGAAGTTGATCAGCACGCCGAGCTTGCCCGACTTTTTTGCAAGTTCCACATCGTTGGGCCCGCGAATCAGCATCATGCGATCTGGATACATCGCAATCTGATTCAGCATTTTGGAGATCGAAGCGACAGACGTGGTGTAGGCGTCGCCGGGCTCGACGTCGCCCAGTGTGGGACCAACCATGGTGATCCCTGCTTCCTTGACGATCGAGAAACCGGCATCGGGCAGGGACGGCTTGGGTTCGAAACCGGAGAGATCGTCGATCACGATGCTGTGGGAGATCAGCTCATCGATCTCCGAGGTCGCAGCCTGTGGAGCGCCCATGCCGGGCAAGGAAGACCCGAGCGAAGCGCCGACGGCTGAAACCGCAAGTCCTTTCAATACCTCACGCCGCGTGATCGCCATTCAATCACCCCTATTCGAAGGACTGCCCCCACCAGGGCTGTCATTTGAGATATGACAGATTGAATGTTTTTATGCCAGGCGGCGAGGGTTGTCAAGGCCCAAATGGTTTGCCGCGAGCCGGATGCGGGTGTAATCTTGCATGCTTCCCATAAGGAAAATTTATACGCGCCGCGGCGGCGTGGCCGCTGTGCGTTCTGAAAATCCAGTTGCCTGGAATTCTTGGCAGTGCTATTTTGTCACTCGATAGATGACAAAATAAGTAACCACAGAATTCTTTCTCAGCGCGGCCGGAAGGCCTGGTTCCGTCAGGTTTGGCTCTTTGCGTAAACACAGGTGTTCGAGCCGGGAAGCAGGCATCACCAGGTTACAGGATGAGCCAAAGAAAAGCGTCTCCACCATTCAAGTTCAGCCTCCAGAAGGGAAGCCCGGTTTCCCCGGAGCAGCAACTTGTTGCGAACGTAAAGATCGCCATCATGCTGGGCGCCTTGAAACCCGGGGAAAAACTCCCCTCGGTCCGGCAATTGGAGACGCAACTCGGCCTCGGTCGCAACGTGATCTGGCGCGCGTATACCAAGCTGGCCGAATCCGGCGCCCTGACCATCGAGAACCGGCGCCGGGCCGTCGTGAACTCGCATTCCCGCCGGGAGGAAGCGGCCGAACTCGTCAAGCTTTTCGACTGGCTGGCCCGGGACGTGATCGAGCGGATGCGCGCGCTGCGGATCAGCCCGCAATCGTTCCAGCGCCTGCTGAATTACCGCATCCAGGAACTCGACCTCGAGGCCAAGGACATTGTCTTCGTCGAATGCAATGAAATTCAGGCGGCGAACTGGTCAAACGAAATCAGCCAGGTGTGGGGCCTGCCGGTCACCGGAATGGTGATCAAATCGCTGCGGGCGATTCCGGAAGAGGAGCGCGCGAAATTCAAGACGGTTCTGACACCGCTTTATCACTATGAAGATGTCTCGGAGCTTTTTCTGAATCCCTATACGCGCACGATCGCGCTGCGCTTGAAATGGGACCGGGAGAGAATCCGGGAATGGCGGGCGCTGCCCGAGGGATCAGCGATGGCCTTTATTTTGGAGAAATCGGAGTGCCAGGGCTACGGAGACCCGTTTGGCCGCGAGCTGAAGATGCTGTGCCCGAACTTGCGGATTCAGGTGATTCCTTTCAAAAACAATGCGCAGGTACGAAGCGTGCTCGATTCGGGGAAATATGCGCGCGCGTTCCTGAGCGGGCCTGTGCTGGAGGCGGTGGACGAGGAGACCAGGAAATCTCCTAAAATCGTGCGGCGGGCGCTCCGCGTGGACCGCGATTCATTGAAAGACGCGCAGATTCAGGCGGGAGTCGTCCTGTAGGGCTGGGGGGCGAACGCGGAGTGAATTGGGGAGAAGCGCATTTCGTTCGCGTCCGTGAGAGAAGGATTTGGACACAATCAGACCCAGGAGGCGAGTTGATGTCACAAGCCAGTGAACTGGTAGGAAAAATGGTGGATTGCTATTGCCGGATGGATGCCGATGGCCTTCGTCCGCTGTTTCATCCGCAGGTGAAGCACACGGCTCCCGGCTCCGATTTTGGAACCGACCTGGAAGGGGCTTCGAACATCGTCGAGTACTTCAGGAAAAACGTGTTTCCTTCCTTTCATAGCGTCAATTTCGAAATCGTATTTCAGTATGAGGACAAGGAAAAGTCGGCCGTGATCGTCGAATGGCGCAGCCATTTGAAACCCAAGACGGGCAAGAATTACAGCAACACCGGCGCGTTTGTCATCGAAATCAAGGACGGCAAAATATATTGGGTGCGCGAGTATTTCGATACGGAGAAAGCGCACCAGCACGTCTGATTGATCCCGGTCACATATTGCTGCGGCTTTTCCGGAGACCTCAGCTTCCGTCTTTATTGTTTCTAAATGAAAAGGGAGAGCTAAAATGTTTAGAAAAATAATCAGCCTGGTTCTTGCAATCGCGGCGCCGCTGATTTGCCGCGCGCAATCGCTTGCCAACGCCGCATCCGCTTCGCGGGTGATTGCGATCACCGGTGCTTCGGTTGTGATGCTCGACGGATCGGCGCCGATCAAGGACGCTGTGGTCCTCATCGAGGGTGACCGCATCGTGGCCGCCGGTCCGGCAGCTTCGACAAAAGTGCCGCCGAGCGCCGAAGTAATCCACGCCGCAGGAAAGTGGGTTGTTCCCGGCCTGATGAACATGCACGTGCACCTCGGCCTGGTGCTCCCGGGTCGGCAGGGCGCCGAGCTCGCCAACGAAACCGACGCGGAGCTCGCGCTGCGCATGGCAGGCAACGCGCGCGCCTCTTTGCTCTCCGGCACCACCACGGTGCGCATGACGGGCTCTCCTCGCCATGCCGACTTTGCCTTGCGGAAAGCGATCGATCGCGGCGAAGTGGATGGTCCGCGAATTTTCACCGCCGGCGAATTAGTGGCGGTGACAGGAGGCCACGGCTCGGGACGAACCGGCGCCGGCAATGACGGTCCCGACGAGTTTCGCAAAGCGACGCGGGAAGAGATTTTTCTGGGCGCGGACTGGATCAAAATCGCGATCTCCGGTGGTATCGCCGATACGCATGGCGATATTGCCGCGGCCACCATGACCAAGGAAGAAATGGAAGCAGTGATTGACACAGCTCACCGGCACAACATCAAGGTGACGGCGCATTCCGGGTCACCCGTCGCCACCAACGAAGCGATTGACCTGGGGCTCGATTGCGTGGAGCACGGTTATTTCCTGACGCCGGAAGTCCTCCACAAGATGAAGGAAAAGGGCGTCTGGCTGGTCCCCACGATCGTCGTCAGTCAGCCGACCGCGCTCCCCTTCTTCCAGAAAATCGGTTCTCCTGACTGGTATCTAGCGCGGGTCGCCTCGGTCGGAAAGCAGCACTGGGCCTCGCTCCAGATGGCAATCCAGGTAGGCGTCAAAATTGCCCTAGGCACCGATCAATTTCCCTTCGAACCCAACGATGGGACCACGGCCACAATTCGAGAGGCGCAATATTACGTCCAAGCCGGTATGACGCCGCTGCAAGCTCTCCGCGCCGCCACCATCGAACCCGCCACCATGATGGGCGTAGCCGACCGCCTAGGCACAATCGAAAAAGGCAAACTAGCCGACCTACTGATCCTCGACGCCGATCCCACCCAAGACATCACCGCTCTCCGAACCATTCGCCTGGTAATGAAAGGCGGCAAAGTCTACCGCAACGACCTGCCCGGCGCTCCGGCAGTTTCACCTCCCGGTTCATGATCCGCTCGATCCGCTTAAGTTATGTTTGCTGTGGGTGGTACGAAAGTGATGCAAAAACAGCGTCCGGCACACTAGTATTTTTTATGTTTCCTCAGAAGTCGCCACTGAGCGTGCTTCTTAATCCTCACACAATCTGGGCACTCAGGAAATTTCTGCCCGGCCTGAAGGTCAATGACCTCGTTATTAAGATCGTGGAACTGAAAGCACCGGATGCATCTGTATTTTCCAGTTTGAGGAACGTCCTCGCCCGGTGCGTGACCCCACATCCGGGTCAGTGTTTCGGACAGCTTATCGTTAAGTGCGTGCTGCGCACTCAAGGTGAGAGAGGCGACTCGGTTTTTCTGCTGCACCGACTCGCCTCGAATTGTGAAGCACCTGGTTAGGTCGAGGTAACCAACCTCAAAATATCCGGACGGGTGTCTTGGCATTCCCAAAAGATTTGCGTATTTGCCAGAGAACAGATTTCCCTCGTCGATGGTTCCTTCGATTGCTAGAAGCGGACAAACTAGCCATTGTTCTTGTTTAAGCAAGTCACAGGTCTGTGTCAAGATTGCGGCCAGTCCGCGCTCTGCTGAGGCGACCACGAATTCAGGTACGCCATCAAATGCGTTCACTAGCTGTTCTGTAGAAGCCTGCAACACACCCGGACTCGGCTTCCACGGACTACCATCCGTGTTTCTGAGGATTATCAGGTGAGGGCTGGGGGGCGGGCTTATCAGCGGGACGTTCGGGAAAATGTCGCCTTGTTGAGGGTAAATGGGCGAAGATAGGTCATAGAAATCTTCGCTCTTTTCACTCAAAGTCTTACCTCGGCTTTTTGAAAGCGAGCAGTCTGCCGTGAGGTCCGTGATAGCGTTCGGCCTTCATCATTGCTACTAGTGGTTTGATTGCAGAATCCTCTTCGCGCACGACGATTGGTCGATTCGTGATTCGATGCTCGTGCGCAACGGCTGCGAACGGGTCTATCGCTACCGCCGTGGATTGTAGCTTGGCCTCAACGATAATCCATTCTTGCCGGAGAATCCGTCCTAGAGACAAAGCAATCAAATCCGCGAAGTAACTTGAAGAAGTTGCGGAACGTAGTTCTACCCGCTGACTAAGTACCGGTCGCTCGGCGATCATTGGCGCTGGCATTCTGAGCCTCCCCAAGCTGGCCTATATCCTTCTCAATGTCAGCCATCAGTTTGACGAGATGGTCCTTCAATTGGACGAACGCCGTGGCGGGCATGATTATTTTCGCCACCGTTTGTCCCCTAATTGGCGAAGGTGTCGTGCTCGCCTTGTCCTGTCCTGCACTGATAATCTGCACTACCTGATTGAGGTCTAGGAACACAAACTCGAATTGGACGTCACTCGCCACGCGACATATGCCCAAGAAGTTGCTGAACAAGGCCGGCGGCGCAGTTATTGGGTCTTCGCCCCTAACTTGGATGAGCATCATTCCTTGTCGAGACGCCACAGGTTTCTCGTCCTCAGACACTTATCCCTCCGCCCTGCCTAATCATAGATGCATCTGGTTGGCCTTTTGGAAAAGCAAATAAAACGCCTATTTTCAGTCTTTGCCCAAGACTCCCACTTGCTCAACAGGGTCAAAAAGGAGTTGGTGGGACAAGAATGAAACATTTCATGCACACAGGGGACGCACCCCCTATGATTTATAACTGTTTCCGGGCTGCTTCCGGCGCTGGCCCACGGTCCAGTATTACGGCCGGTAGCATGTCCAAAACCTGTACCATAGTATAGGTTCCACTAGGATATTATACCAGCGGTGGCAAGAGCCCAAGTAGAACCTTATCCCTTTTACCTCAATCTCCGGTTGTGTGCTGCATCGCAAGCGATCCGTTTCTGGCGCGGCACGGGGACGTGTTGTCGCTAATGGTGTTGATAGAATGACCTGCCCCCCGTTTTTGGTCCAGTCATAAGTTAGCAGTCGGGGCTTGGTTCTGAATCTGTTCGGCGGCGCGGGGGATGAGCCCGTCGTCGCCGGGGCTGTGGGAAAGTGGGAATCCCGCCGGGTTTGCGGGATTTCCA
>JBGQGW010000034.1:0-20173 GCA_041497605.1 Terriglobia bacterium
CAGACGTTAGCCCCGCCCGTAAGGGAGGGGAACGGTCGCAAACACAATCCTCAGCGCCGTAGGTGCGACACTTAACCGAAAATACATTTCGGGTCAAATTCCATCCCGTGTTTTTTCAGCAGAGCGAGAAACTCCACGTCAAAATCCATTTTTCTGTGATGCGCTTCCTGATTTTGTATGTATCGAATGACTGCGGGAACATTGGAAGTGCTCACACTGAAGGCCCCGTACCCTTGTTGCCATGCGAATTTGTGGCCTTCCTTGTTGGCCCATCGTGAGGAATTCGATTTGATGGTGAGAATTGCCTTGGCTACTGACAGGCTCGCTGGAATTTGGATGAGAAAATGGATGTGATCCTCCATCCCTCCCACGGCATGAACCAGAATGCCGAGTTTCTTGCAGATACCCGCGGCGTAGGCCCACATGCGCGGCTGAAATTCCGGGGTGATGACTTTGCGCCGGTCCTTGGTGCTGAACACGACATGAATCACGTTTTGAGCGTAGGTGTGGGACATGTGTCGCACCTCCGGTGCTTGGAATCTTTGTATGCCGCCTACCCAGCGCTTACGCGGCTGGGCTAACTTCTGCCGCGCCTATGGCGCTGGTTGGAGCGTTATCCTCAACCCTCTCATACGCTGACTAGGATTATACCTTGACAAATATGTTACCTGTATGGTAAACATTGATATGAGAGAATACGCTAAGAGCCCCCAATCACCACTGCCCGGCGCCCATCGCCGCTCGGCATCGCACCCCTCAAGACTCCCCAGCGCTCCCGTCCCGCAGAAATTTTCGATCCGCGCAAAGCTCATCCCGCAAATACATTCGGGACAAAAAAGACCGATTTCTAATCGCCTGGCTAATCGCCAGAGGGAATCAATGTCAAAATGATGCACACTATTGAAAACACATGCGGTTATGAAATCCTAATCGCCTCTAAATGGTCTGTTCGGAGGTGCCTGTTTTCGCAGCCTGTTTTTCCGCCGAAATTGATGCTTCGGTCCCTGTCAACGCGACTCGGAGCGGCTACGGTGGAGAGATTAGCGCTTCAGGTCTTTGCGGATTTCGCGGGCGGCGTTGACAAGGTGATGGAGGGTCCGCTAGGCTGCTTCGATTCTACTGTTCGCGGCAAACCATGTTGTGTCTCTTGCCGCTTTGGAAGCTAACAAATGTCTGATCAGAAATTGCCCTCGCGTTCCGAAGACTTTTCCGAATGGTACAACCAGCTCGTTCTGCGCGCCGAGCTGGCCGACTATGCGCCGGTGCGCGGGTGCATGATCGTCCGGCCGTATGGCTGGACGCTGTGGGAAAACATACAACAAGCGCTGGATCGCCGATTCAAGGCCACCGGGCACCTGAACGCGGCCTTTCCGCTGCTGATTCCGCGCAGCTTCATCGACAAGGAAAAATCGCACGTCGCGGGTTTTTCGCCCGAGCTGGCGGTAGTGACCATCGGCGGCGGCGAAAAGCTGGAAGAGCCGCTGGTGATTCGTCCCACGTCGGAAACGATCATCGGGCACGCGTATGCCAAATGGATTCAGTCCTATCGCGATCTGCCGGTCTTGATCAATCAATGGAACAGCGTGGTGCGCTGGGAACTCCGCACCAAGCTCTTTCTGCGCACGCTCGAATTCTTCTGGCAGGAAGGCCATACGGCTCACGCCACCTCCGAGGAGGCCGAAGCGGAAACCCGCCAGATGCTCGATATCTACACCGATTTTGCGGTCAAGGAAGCCGCTATACCCGTGATTCCCGGCCGCAAATCCGAGTCCGAACGATTCGCCGGGGCTGACCATACGTATTCCATCGAAGCCATGATGGGCGACGGCAAAGCCCTGCAATCCGGAACCTCGCACAATCTGGGCCAGAATTTTGCCAAGGCCTTCGAAATCCGCTACCTCGATAAAAATGGCACGTTGCAGTTTTGCTGGACTACCTCGTGGGGTCTCTCCACGCGCTTCATCGGCGCCATCATCATGGTGCACGGGGACGATCAAGGCTTGATCCTGCCGCCCCGCCTGGCTCCTTTTCAGGTGGTCATCGTGCCGATTTACAAGACCGACGAAGAAAAGGCGCTGGTTCTCGAAGCGGCCAGAAGAGTCCGATCCGAATTGGTGGATGCGCAAATCCGCGTAAAGACGGACGAGCGCGAGGGCACCAGCGCCGGCTACAAATTCAACGACTGGGAAATGCGCGGAGTTCCCCTGCGCATTGAGCTGGGCCCGAAAGATGTGGCCAAGAATAGCGTGGTCCTCGCGCGGCGCGACCGCCCCGGAAAAGAAGGCAAGTCGTTCGTGCCGCAGGCGGGCATAGCTGCGGCCGTCACCACAGCTCTAGCCGAAATTCAGCAGGCGCTTTTCGACCGGGCGCTGGCCTTCCGCAAGGCCAATACTTACGATCCAAAGGACTCTGTCGAATTCAAACAAGCAGTCGAAAAAGGATTCGCGTTTTCCTTCTGGTGCGGCAGCAGCGATTGCGAAGCCAAAATCAAGGAAGAGACCAAGGCCACCATGCGCTGCATCCCGCTCGAGCAGCCCGGCGGCTCTGGTCCCTGCATCTACTGCGGAAAGTCCGCCAACGAACGGGCATACTTCGCCAAGGCATACTGAGAGCTTCAAGCCGGCTGAGACTGCTCGCGGATTATGCTCCTCTACCGTAGGTGGCGAAGGAGCGAAACCTATCCTGCAGCTCGCCCCCTGGATCCCTCGCTGGCGCTCGGGATGACTGCGAAACCAGATGTGTACAGGTGTGCAGGTAACTTGACGGAAACATGCCAGGTACGGCTCTGTCGACAAGCGGATATCGCGGTGCTAGCATCAAATTGACTTTCCCTGAGATTTCCAAGTGTGTCGCGTCATGTACGCTTGAGGTTTCGCATGTTCCGCCAGAGAGAAAGAGGTTCAAGCCGTCTGCGAATGCTGATGACCCTGGCATTCGTGGCGCTGTGCATTTTCCTCGGCGTGAAGATCATTCCTGTCCTGGTGAATAACTATCAATTGGTGGACTCGATGAAAGAGGAAGCCCGCTATGCCGGGGTAAACCGGCGGGACGCTGAACTGATCCGCGACGATATGTATAAGAAACTAAAAGAGTTGGACATACCTGCCAAGCGCGAAGATGTGCGTGTCGAGTTGATTGGCCCGTTCATGTATCGAATCTCGTTGGATTACACTGTGGTTGTGGACTTGCGCGTCTACCAACTATCTCTTAATTTCCATCCTCAGGCGGACAGCAATTCCATTTAAGGACGCATCTCTATTAAGATAGCAAGGTGTCCCCGCCAAAGGGGCGCGCCGAGCGGCGGAGCGGTAGGCGACCTCAGCGAAAGGGAAGAAAGTGGAGGACGGGGTTGCGCATTCGTATAGCCCGTGGATTCTGGTCGTCACGGATCGGCCTCGGCGTGCTTGGCGTTGCATTTCTCCTTTTTGCCACGGCCGCAGGGATTTTCGCCTATTATTACATCCACTTTGGCCGCATCATTGACGAGCGGTTGACCGGCCAGGTTTTCCAAAACACCTCAAGGATTTACACCGCCCCGCGAAAAATCTTTCTGGGCGAGCCACTTCGTCCGGCCGATGTCTCCAGTTACTTGCTCACCGCGGGCTATTCCGAATCCGAAGTTCCCGGCTCGCCAGGCCGTTACAAAGTAGACGGTTCGGTGATCGAGATTCATCCTTCTTCGCATTCCTATTTTTCGCCGAACGATGCGCTGCGTATCGAATTCATGGGCGGCGGAGTCTCGAAACTGGTATCTCTGAAAGAGGGAACCCTGGTGGGCACTGCCGAGCTCGAGCCTCAACTGATCACGAACTTGTTCGACAGTTCGCGCGAAAAGCGCCGGGTGGTGCGCTTCGATGATTTGCCTCCGAATCTGGTGAACGCCCTGCTCGCGGCGGAAGACAAGCGATTTTTCGAGCATCCCGGCTTCGACCCCTTCCGTATCCTCGGCGCGGCCTGGGCCGATGTGCGGCATAACGGCGTCACGCAAGGCGCCAGCACGCTGGACATGCAATTGGCGCGCAGCTTTTTCTTTTCCACCAAGCGCGAGTGGAAACGAAAGGTCAAGGAAACACTGGTTGCTCTCGAGCTCGAACAGCGATTCACCAAGAAGCAGATTTTCGAACTTTACGCCAACGAGATTTACCTGGGAAATCGCGGCAGCTTTTCCATCCGCGGATTCGGCGAGGGAGCGGAAGCTTATTTCGGAAAAGATGTTCGCAATCTCTCCGTGGGCGAGGCCGCCTTTCTCACCGGAATTATCCGCGCGCCAAATCGTTACTCGCTGGCGGAGCGCCATCCCGACCGCGCCATCGAAGCGCGCGAACGCGTGCTCACTCAGATGGTTGAGGACGGATTCCTGACGGCGCAGCAGGGCGCGGACGCCCGGAAGGAAAAGCTGAAATTCGCCGGCGGTTCCACCGTAACCAGCGCCGCGCCCTACTTCGTGGACATGGTCAAGGAACACCTGCTCGAACACTTCTCCGAAACGGATCTCACCTCGCAAAGCTATCGCATTTACACCACGCTCGATCCTCAACTCCAGCGGGCTGCCGCGGAAGCCGTCGATTTCGGCGCGAAGAATGTCGATACGCTGCTCGCGCGGCGGTATGCGGTTTGGAAGAAGAAGGGCCAACCATTGGTGCGGCCGCAAATCGCCATAGTCGTGCTCGACCCGAAAACCGGCGAAATCCTCGCGCTGGTGGGCGGGCGGAATTATGGAGAAAGCCAGCTCAACCACGCGTTGGCGCACCGCCAGCCGGGCTCGGTTTTCAAGCCATTTGTGTATGCGGCGGCATTTGACAATGCCGTCGACGGCCTGCAGCCCATCGTCACGCCCGTCACCACGGTGGATGACGAGCCGACTACCTTCGAATTCGACGGCAAGGAATATACGCCCAACAATTACGGTGAGGAATTCTTCGGCCCGGTGACCGTGCGCGATGCGCTGATTCATTCGCTCAACGTCGCCACCGTGAAAGTGGCGGAGATGGTCGGCTTCAAACGCGTCGCAGACGTGGCGCACCAGATGGGCCTTGCCTCCACCATTCAAGCGACCCCCGCTGTTGCTCTGGGCGCGTATGAGATGACGCCGGTGGAGGTAGCCGCGGGCTACACAATTTTCGCCAACAATGGCCTGCGAGCCGAACCGATGTTCTTGACGAACGTGGTTGCGTCCGACGGCTCGGAGTTGGAGCGAACCACTCCGAAAACTCGTCCGGTGCTCGACCCGCGCGTCGCCTATCTGGTTACCAGCCTGATGCAGGACGTGATCAATCGCGGGACCGGCGCCACGGTTCGTGCCCGCGGCTTCACGGCGCCCGCCGCCGGGAAGACCGGCACTTCCCGCGACGGCTGGTTTGCGGGATTTACCTCGAACCTGGTTTGTGTGGTTTGGGTCGGCTTCGACGATAACCGCGACCTGGGCCTTTCGGGCACGAATGCTGCCGCGCCGATCTGGGCGGAGCTGATGAAGCGCGCGATTGCCCTGCCCGAATACCACCAGGTGCGACCGCTCGATCCTCCTCCGGGCATTACCGAAGCAATGGTCGATCCACAATCCGGCGAGCTCGCCACTCCCGCCTGCCCCAACCCTCGGGAAGAGGTCTTCGTGGCAGGTACCGAGCCGACCCAGTTTTGCGCCGTACACGGCAACGGAATGGCGATGCAGGCGCCTCCGGTCGCCTGGCTCGCTCATCTTTTCGGGAAACGCGAGCCGGAGCCTCCTCCGGGGTCAACGCCGGCGGGTCAAAAGGCGAATGGTACTAATGGGCCGCCGCCCGTCACCCTCCAGGCCGCCGATCCGGAAGCCGAAAAGAAAAAAGGCCTACTGCACAAGATTTTTGGTATCTTTGGAAATAGCAAGAAGGCTCAGGAACCGCCAAAGCCAGAACCCTAGATGCAGTTCCTGGGCAAGGAGGTGGGCGATGACCCGAACGGCCTTCTTTGCCGTCTCCTTCACCCTACTGGTAACTCCCGTTGTCTGCGCGCAGAGCCTTGTTACGTCATCCATGCAACAAACCAATCCGATCCAGGTGACGAAGACTGCCGCCAGCGCTCCCGCTCCAGAGATGAGTCCCCGCCAGTTGCTCGAATTGCGCGGCGACATCTTTGTGGCCCGCAAAATGTTTCTGGACGCTATT
This sequence comes from Terriglobia bacterium, assembly GCA_041497605.1. Classification (GTDB taxonomy): domain Bacteria; phylum Acidobacteriota; class Terriglobia; order Acidiferrales; family UBA7541; genus JBGPTK01. Next base: position 6,141 of record JBGQGW010000034.1, read on the forward strand.
CATACCTACGAGCAGGTGTTGAGCCAGGAGCCGAAGAATGCGGTGCTGCTGAACAAGATCGGCGTGGCGTATCAGCAGCTCGGAAATTACCCACATGCCGAGCGCTACTACAAGCGCGCCGTAAAGGCCGACAAGACGTTCTCGACATCTTTGAATAATCTCGGGACGATCCAATACGATCACCAGAATTATCGAAAGGCCGCTCGCTACTACAAACAGGCGATCCAACTGCATCCCGAGATTGCCACTTATTACAGCAATCTGGGTTACGCCTACTTTGGAGACAAGCGATATACCGATGCGATGGACGCGTTCGAACACGCCACATCGCTCGACCCGAACATTTTCGAACACAAGGGCGGCGCGGGCGCGGTGATCCAGCAGCGCTCGATGGCCGACCCCGGAATGTTTTATTTCATGGTGGCCAAGACCTATGCGCTGGCCGGTGACGCCGAACACTGCGCGCACTTCCTGACCATCGCGCGGGACGAAGGCTACAAGGAATTCGAGACGGCGCAGAAGGATCCGTCATTCGCGAAGGTAATTAAAGATCCGCGCGTCCAAGCCGTGTTCCAACTGAACGACGTCGCCGACGCTCCGCGCAGCCCGTCCTAGTTCGATCTATGCTGATTTCTTCCGTCATTCCGAGGGGTCCCGATGACCTTAATCGGGACGCCGAGGAATCGCGAGCAACCTTCGGAATATCTGCCAGCCGAGATTTTGAGGGCAGTCCGCCCCCGCCCTGCCAGGGCCTCGCTTTTCCACTTCGCCGCCATATATCTTGTATAATGCCCGCAGCGATGAGTCTTCCCAAAACCCTTGTCCTCGGTTTTGTCCTCGCCGCGCTCTTCGTGTGGGGGTCCGCTCGCGCACGAGCGACGCAGGCGCCCGCGGCCCCTGCCGCGCAGCGCGTGGTGCAACTTCGCATTGACGGCGAAATTGAGCCCATCCTCGCCGAATATTTAACCGGCGCCATCGATGAAGCGAATAAAAATCACGCCGACCTGATCCTGATCACGATGAATACTCCCGGTGGTCTCGATACCGCCATGCGCGAGATTATTCAGAGCATTCTCAACTCGCATGTCCCGGTGATCACCTATGTCACTCCCACCGGCTCTCGCGCTGCTTCCGCCGGATTTTTCATCCTGCTCTCGGGCGACGTCGCCGGCATGTCACCGGGAACCGATACCGGCGCGGCGTCGCCATTGATGATTTTCGGCGGCACGCCGGTGCAAATAGATGAAACGCTGCGCCACAAGATCGTCAACGAAGCCACGGCGTATCTGCGCAGCATCGTCACCAAGCGCGGGCGCAATGATAAACTCGCGGAAACCGCGGTCACCGATGCCACCGCCTTCAGCGAAAAAGAAGCGCTCGATGGAAAATTGATCGATGTAATCGCTCCCACTCCCGAAGCGCTCCTTTCGCAATTGAACGGCCGCACGATTTCGCGATTCGACGGCACCTCGGCCACGCTCGACCTTTCGCACCCCGTGATCGAAATGCGCGAGATGAGCGCCCGCCAGCGATTTCTTTCGCGCATCGTCCAGCCGGACGTGTTCTTTATTCTTTTGATCGTCGGCGTGCTCGGCCTGTACGCGGAGTTCACCCACCCCGGCCTGTTCGCGCCAGGCGTGATCGGCGGAATCGCTTTGCTGCTCGCTCTTTTTGCGATGCATCTGCTGCCGGTGAATCTGACCGGCCTGCTGCTGATTGTGCTGGCGATGGTGCTGTTCGTTCTGGAGGCCAAATTTCCAACGCACGGCGTTCTGGGCGTGGGGGGAGTGATCGCCATGGTGCTGGGTGCGTTGATGCTGGTGCGTTCGCCGCTCACGGGAATGGGCGTCAGCCTGGGCGCGGCGTTCGGCGTCACCCTGCCGGTGGCGCTGATTATTATTTTCTTGATGCGCCTGGTGTTGCGTTCGCGGCACTGGAAGCAGTCCACCGGCCGGGAACAACTGGTTGGCGAATGGGGCGAAGTCACTGAGCCGGTCACCGCCGGGGGACCCGGCATGGTGCTGGTCCACGGCGAGTTGTGGCGTGCGATGGCGGGCAAGGACCTGCCGCGCGGTTCGCGCGTCCGCGTGACGCGCGTGAATGGCCTGACGCTGCAGGTCGAGCCACACGAATCAACGCACGCCGCGCATTAATTCGTCCCGGTTGGCATTGCGGGGACTGGCGTGAAGACTTTTGTCAGTGCGGGTTTCAGTTTGGATCCTTGCAGTTCAGGGATCCGCCCGCTGTGATCCATCCGCGGATGTCAACCGGGGCCGTTGATATCCCACAAGTTTCCAAAAAGACGTTCCCTCTGAGGAGGAATCATGGGATTCGTAGAGACCGTATTTGCCATGGGAATCTTGATCTTCTTGATCTGGCTGTTCAATTCCGTTTTCGTCATCAAGGAGTGGGAGCGCGGGGTGATCCTGCGCCTGGGCCGCATGTTGCCGGAACCAAAACCGGCCGGGCTGCAATTGGTTTTCTGGCCGATCGATAAGCTCACGCGAATGTCGCTGCGCACGGAAACGCTCGACGTCCCTCCGCAAGACGTCATCACGCGCGACAACGTTTCGGTGAAGGTAAACGCGGTTTGCTATTTCCGCGTCGTCGACGCCAATCTGGCCCTTTCCCAGGTCCAGAACTATCTTTACGCCACTTCGCAGCTCGCCCAGACCAACTTGCGCAGTGTGGTCGGCCAATTTGAACTCGACGAGATTCTCTCGGAGCGCGAAAAGGTAAACGCGAAGATACAAGTAATCCTTGACCAGGATACGGAGCCTTGGGGTATCAAGGTATCTAAAGTTGAGGTCAAACAAGTCGATATTCCGGAGAATATGCAGCGGGCCATCGCGAAGCAGGCGGAAGCAGAGCGCGAACGGCGGGCCAAGATTATTCACGCGGCCGGCGAATTCGAGGCCTCGACGAAGCTGGCGCAAGCCGCGCAAGTGCTGGAAACCCAGCCGGCATCCATGCAATTGCGTTATTTGCAGACGCTGACGGAAATCGGCGTGGAAAAGAACACGACGATTGTTTTCCCGTTGCCGATCGATTTCATTACTCAGTGGATAAGAAGTTCAGGGGCGAATAAATAAAGAATGGCACGCAGCGCGCGAAAAAGCGAAGGCAGTGACCGGGTTATCGAAAGCCGCCATCTGGTGGGACTTTTCCTGGGAGTCGTTCTGCTCTGCGGAGTTTTCTTCACCCTCGGCTACGTGATGGGTAAGACGCAATACTCGGGCGCAGCCGTCCACGCCGCCGAGGCTCTCTGGAAAGAAGCCAAACCTTCTCCGGCGCCCAAGACGGAGCACGCGAAAACGGCGAACGACACTAACACCACCGATTCACCCGAATGGGATTTCTACTCTTCCAAGAAACCGGAAAGCAAACCGGAAGCTCCCGCCTCCACCCCCGTTTCCCAGCCGGCCAGCCAGCCGGTTTCGCCCGGCACCGGGCCCACCAACGCGGCGCTGAAAACCACGCCGGCGGCGCCCAAGTCGCTCGCTCGCTTCCAGCCTCCGCGGATTCCGCGCGGCGCCATCATTTTGCAAATCGCCGCCCTCAAGAGCGAGGGCGATGCCATGGCCCTGGCCGACGCGCTCCAGCGGAAAAGATTTCCAGCTTTCGTCATTATTCCTGGCGCGGATAGTTTCTACCATGTGCAAGTTGGCCCCTATGCCGACCCGCAATCCGCGAATATCGCAAAGTTGTCGCTCGATCACGAAGGATTCAAAGCTATCATTAAGCGCTGAATGGTCCTGAAACGGCGCACGCGATTCCTGCTGGCCCTGGGCTCCGGGCTCGCCCTGGCGTTGGCATTCCCCAATTACAATTTGCCGGTCTTCGCCTGGTTTGCAATTACGCTGCTCATGCTCGCCTCCATCGGAGCGCGCCCGTGGGAAGCAGCGTTGTGCGGTTTTCTGCATGGCGCCGTCTGTTATCCGGTGATGCTGCCGTGGTTTTATACGGTCATGCGCGTTTACGGAAACCTGAGCGTGTAGGAAGCGGCAGGCGTGCTCGCCTTGATCAGTTTCGCCGCTGCGCTTTTTCCCCTGGCGTTTTCACTGGCCGTGGCTCGAGTTTCCAGGTCGAACATCTCTCGGGCTTGCCTCTTCGCGCCTTTCTTCTGGGTGGCGCTCGAATTCACCCGCACCCATCTGCCCATCATCGGTTGGCCGTGGAACCTGACCGGATATGCCGCCTCCGGCAATCTTGCCTTTCTGCAGCTCGCGGTATGGACGGGAATCTTCGGCCTGTCTTTCTTTGTTGTTGCTTTCAACGCTCTCGTTGCGTGGATGATCGTGCATCCCAGCGGGCGCGCCCGCTACGTAACCGTCGGCGTAACGGCTGCCCTGGCGGCGGTCGCACTCTTCGGCTCGCGTTTGGTGCCGCAGGACGCGCCGCGGTACGTGGCGAACCTGATCTCCACAAATTTTCCCCAGTCCATGAGCTATACATCCGACTGGCTGGACGTCAATGCGCCCGGACTCGATCAGATCGAAAATCTCAGCGTTGCTGCTGCCCGGGCGAATCCCGGATTGATCGTGTGGCCGGAAGTGCCCGCTCCGTTCAGTTTCCAGGATCCCAAATTTGCCGCGCGCGCCGTGCGCATCGCCCGCGATTCGGGCAGCGATTTTCTTCTCGGCGTGGATGATTGGAAAATGGACGCGACCGGCCGGTGGCAGGCATCGAACAGCGCGATTCTTCTGGCTCCCTCCGGCCTGCGGATGTTCACCTACGACAAAATTCACCTGGTTCCATTCGGCGAATATGTTCCGCTGCGCCGCTGGCTCACCTTCGCCTCGAAGTTGACCGCTGAAATCGGCGACTTCGAACCGGGCAATCAGTATCGCGCCGGGAATTTGCCCGGTGGAAAGTTCAGTGTCTTCATTTGTTTTGAGGCGGTGTTTCCGGATGAAGTGCGGCGCTTCGTTGCGAATGGCGCCGAATTGCTGATCAATATTTCAAATGATGGCTGGTTCGTTGGTTCGGCGGCCCCTCCGCAGCATCTGATGATGGCGCGCGTGCGCGCCGTCGAAAACCGCCGCTGGCTGCTGCGCGACACCAACAAGGGTTTCACGGTCGATGTCGACCCGTACGGCCGTTACGTGGCCCGCTTCGAAATCAATCAACTCGGCGTCGTCACAGCCCCCTATAGTTTTCGCAGCGACCGAACGCTCTACACGCGCTGGGGCGACTGGTGGTCCTGGCTCTGCGTGCTGGTCTCCGCACTCTTGTTCGCTGCCGTCCTGATGCGCCAACAAAACTGAAGAACGTCCAACACGAAACTTCAAAGGGAAACCCAAGATTCGAAAACCATCTCTTGCCGTGAGCCGAATCTTGTCTTGCTGTTATCCCGAGCGCCGCGCGAGGGATCACTCACCAGCCGAGCGCCATAAGCAGACGTAAGCTCCTCCCCTTCACCCTTCCCGCCGCACTTCGGGTGTCGCCCGAATTTCGATTTTTCAATTTCGTATTTGGGTTAGAATAGAGCATATGGTACCGCACATCGAAGACTTGGAACGCCGTTACGCCGACCTCAAGAAGCGCATCGAGATGGTTCGGAGTTATCTTTGACGTCTCGCAGAACCGCGCGCTGATCGCCTCCCTCGAACCGAAAATGAACGATCCGGCTTTCTGGCAGAACCAGGCCCAGGCCCAGGCCCTTCTGCAAAAACGGAAGAAGGCCGAAAAGCTGGTCGGTGCGGACGAGAAGCTCGCGCGCAGCCTGAGTGATCTGGACACTTACTTTCTTCTGGCTCATGGAGAAACGAACGCGGAGCAGCGCGATTCTCTGTTGACCGAGCTCAACGGGGAACTCACCGCAGCGGAAGCGTACGTCGCCGAACTGGAAACCGATACGCTGCTGGCGGGCGAAAACGACCGCCTCAACGCCATCGTCACCGTGAAGCCCGGCGCGGGCGGCACCGAATCGCAGGATTGGGCCGAGATGCTCCTGCGCATGTATCTGCGCTGGGCCGAGCACCAGGGCTTTCGCGCCACGGTAATCGATTCAACGCCCGGCGAGGAAGCGGGGCTGAAATCAGCCACCGTGCAAGTGGAAGGCGAGAACGCCTATGGTTTGCTGGCCGGCGAGAGCGGCGTCCACCGCCTGGTGCGCATCTCGCCATTCGATCAGGCCGCAAGACGCCACACCTCGTTCGCGTCGGTTTTCGTCATTCCGGAGATCGACGATCAAATCGAAATCAATGTGAAGCCGGAAGAACTCCGCATCGATACGTTTCGCGCCGGCGGCCACGGCGGCCAGAACGTCAACAAAGTAGAATCGGCGGTTCGCATCACTCACTTGCCCAGTGGAATCGTGGTGCAGTGCCAGAACGAGCGCAGCCAGCACAAGAATCGCGAGATCGCCATGAAGGTTCTTCGCTCGCAGCTCTACGAACTCGAAGTTGAAAAGAAGCAGGAAGCCTTGCGCAAGCTCGACGCGTCGAAGCCGGAGATCAGTTTCGGCAGCCAGATTCGCTCCTACGTTCTTCAACCGTACCAACTGATCAAGGATCACCGCACCAAAATGGAGCGGGGCGACGTGGACAAGGTTCTCAACGGCGACATCGACAGCTTTATCCGAGCCTATCTTCTTTTCAAACGCACCGGAGCCTTGCCGCCATCGAATGGTGATTCCCCCGAAGAGTAGGAGCCGTGGCGCGCGGCGCAATCTCAGCCGAGCGCCGTTCCATGCGAAAAAACTGCCATTTGAGGCGTATTTCAGGCATTTCCGTTCAAATCGTTGACACCCCCTAGGGTGCATGTTAGCCTTTTTATTTGGTCATCCTCGTACATTGCTGTTAGGCCCGTAAAATTGCTTCCCCCAATGAAGGAGAAAGTATTGACCTCAACACCAGAGAGATTCCTATTTACCTCCGAGTCGGTCACCGAAGGACATCCCGACAAGATTGCGGATCAGATTTCAGACGGAATTTTAGACGCAGTTCTCACGCAGGACCCCATGGGCCGTGTCGCCTGCGAAACGCTTGTGACCACGGGCCTGGTAGTTGTGGCCGGTGAAATCACCACCACCGCGCAGCTCGATTATCAGGAAATCGTGCGCGGAGTCATTCGCGACACCGGTTACACGCGCGCCAAGTACGGATTTGACGCCGATACGTGCGCCGTTATCTCGTCGCTCAAGCGCCAGTCACCCGACATCGCCATGGGTGTCGATACCGGCGGCGCCGGCGACCAGGGCTTGATGTTCGGGTTCGCCTGCGACGAAACTGATGCCCTGATGCCCATGCCAATCGAGTTGGCTCACAAACTGACCAAGCGGTTGGCAGAAGTCCGCAAGTCCGGGCAAGTCGATTTCCTGCGGCCCGACGGCAAGTCGCAAGTCACTGTGGAATATCAAGACGGCCGCCCTTCCCGTGTGGATTGCGTGGTGATCTCCACGCAGCACGACGAAAAAGTTTCTAATGCGGAATTGCGCGAAGCTATCGAGAAGCTCGTCATCCGCTCCGTGATTCCCCCGGCCATGCTGGACAAGCGGACGAAATTCCACATCAACCCCACCGGCCGCTTCGTAGTGGGCGGCCCCATGGGCGATGCCGGATTGACCGGGCGGAAAATTATCGTGGACACTTACGGCGGGTACAGCCGCCACGGCGGTGGCGCGCTCTCGGGAAAAGATCCAACCAAAGTGGATCGCTCGGCCTGCTACATGGCTCGCTACGTCGCCAAGAATCTCGTTGCTGCCGGAGTCGCGCGCAAAGTGGAAGTCCAGATCGCTTACGCCATCGGCGTTGCCGAGCCCGTCTCCGTGATGGCCGATACGTTCGGCACCGGGACGATTCCCGACGCTCAAATCACCGAGCTCATCCGAGAGCTTTTTTCTCTGACGCCGCGCGGGATCATCGAAACTCTGAACCTGCGCCGGCCGATTTACCGGCAAACCGCGGCCTACGGCCACTTCGGGCGCTCCGAGCCAGGCTTCACCTGGGAGCTCACCGACAAGGCGGATAAGATTCGCAAGGAAGTAGGCTCGCGCGGCGGCGAATTGGCCGCCCGCCGCTGATCGTCCTTGAGATTGATATTGTTCCTGGCGCAGCGCGACGTCCGCGACCCGGATGGTTTTGCGGGGTGGAAACCAACCGGCCCTTCTAAAATTTTCGGGAAGTCAAATTGAGTCCAATTCATTTCAGCCGGCCAGCCGGCCATTCGAATCGAGGGGGATCTCCTTGGAAACAGTTCCCAAGCTTAGTGGAGATGTAAAAGACATTAGCTTAGCCGAACGCGGCAAGCGCAAAATCGAGTGGGCCAATCAGCACATGCCCGTGCTGCAATTGATCCGCAAGCAATTCATCAAGGACCAGCCGCTCAAGGGCATCCGCATGTCGGCGTGCCTGCACGTCACCAGCGAAACCGCCAACCTGGCCATCACTTTGCGAGACGGCGGCGCCGACGTGGTCCTCTGCGCGTCCAACCCGCTTTCCACGCAGGACGAAGTGGCCGCCTCGCTCGTGAAAGATTACAACATCCCCACTTTCGCCATCAAAGGGGAGGACAACGCCACCTATTACGCCCACATCAACGCGGCCATCGATCATCAGCCGCAAATCACCCTGGATGATGGCGCCGACCTGGTCACCATTCTCCTGACCAAGCGCACCGACCTGGTGAAGCATGTGATCGGCGGCACGGAAGAAACCACCACCGGCGTAATTCGCCTGCGCGCCATGGCCAAGGACGGCACGCTGAAATATCCGATCATCGCGGTCAACGACGCGCTCACCAAGCATCTCTTTGACAATCGCTACGGCACGGGCCAATCCACCATCGACGGCATCATTCGCGCCACCAACTTGTTGATCGCGGGCATGCGCTTTGTGGTCGCCGGCTACGGCTGGTGCGGACGGGGCGTGGCCATGCGCGCCAAAGGTCTTGGCGCCGACGTGATCGTCACCGAAATCAATCCGGTCCGAGCGCTGGAAGCGGTGATGGACGGCTTTCGCGTGATGCCGATGGCCGACGCCGCGAAAATAGGCGAAATTTTCGTTACCGTTACCGGCAATAAATCCATTCTCACCGCCGAGCATTTCGAGAAAATGAATGACGGCGCGGTGGTTTGCAATTCCGGCCACTTCAATGTTGAAATCGATATTCCCGCGCTGGAAAAAATGGCCAACTCGCGCAAACCCATCCGTCCGTTCGTCGAGGAATTTGCGTTGCGCGACGGCCGCAAACTTTATCTGCTCGGTGAAGGCCGCCTGATCAACCTGGCCGCGGCCGAGGGTCATCCCGCCGTGGTCATGGACATGAGCTTCGCCAACCAGGCGCTCTCGGTCGAGTACATCATCAAAAACGCCGCGCAACTCGAGAATAATGTCTACCCCGTGCCCGAGCACATCGATCGCCATATCGCCAAGCTGAAACTCGAATCCATGGGCGTTCAAGTCGATAAGCTCACTCCCGACCAGGAGCATTACCTCGCTTCCTGGGACGAGGGCACCTAAGATCAAAATTTCCACTGCCATTCCTGCGGGCCGGCCTCAATTGCCGGCCCGTAGAATCCCTCCCTTTCTCTGTTAAACTGAAGCGAATCTGAATGGAGGACGATGCAAGACTGGGCCAACTGGGGAATTGAAACCGCACTCGCGCGCGGCGCAACTTACGCCGACGCTCGGGTGATGGATATCCGCCAGCGCGATCTCTCCACGAAGAACGGAGAGGTCGGCACGCTCGCGGAAAGCGAATCGCTGGGCATCGGCATTCGCGTGATCGCCCAGGGCGCCTGGGGCTTCGCTTCCACCGATCAATTGACGCGCGCCGGAATTGACGCTTGCGCCGTGCAGGCCGTCGCCATTGCCAAGGCCTCCGCGCTCGCCAAGCTCCACAACGTGGTCATGGCCCCTGAAAAGGCGTTCATTGATACCTGGCAGAATCCCTTCGTCAAAGATCCTTTCCGCATTCCCGTCGAGCGGCAAATCGATCTGCTGCTCGCCGCCGACAAGGAAATGCGCAAGGTAAAGGGCGTTACCATCGCCGAAGGTTCCATGTCGTTCCGGCGAATCGAACAGCTTTTCGCCTCCAGCATCGGCTCGCGCATTCATCAGGTAAAAATGCAATCCGGGGCCGGAATCGTCGCCACCACGTTTGCGAACAACGAAATTCAAAAGCGCTCGTATCCCAATAGTTTCGGCGGCCAGCACGCGCTGCAGGGCTACGAACTCGTGGAATCGCTCAATCTGGTAGGCCATGCCCCGCGCGTGGCCGAGGAAGCCGTGGCATTGCATTCCGCCGCTCAGTGCCCGCAGGGAACCAGTACGGTGATTCTCGATAGCTCGCAGCTCGGCTTGCAGATTCACGAATCCATCGGCCACCCTATCGAGCTCGATCGCGTGCTGGGCATGGAAGCGAATTTCGCCGGGATGAGTTTTCTCACTCTCGAAAAATTGCGAACCCTGCGCTACGCCTCCGATATCGTCAACGTGGTAGCCGATGCCCGCCTCGAACATGGTCCGGGCCTGGGCACCTTTGGCTACGATGACGAAGGCGTGCCCGCGCAGTGCACGCCGATCATCACCAACGGGCTTTTTACCGGCTATCTTTCGAACCGGGAAACGGCGCCGGCCATCGGCGAAAATCGCTCCAACGGGACCATGCGCACGGAAAGCTGGAACCGCCTGCCGATCATTCGCATGACCAATATCAGCATTCTGCCCGGCACCTGGAAATTCGAAGATTTGCTGGCCGGCACCGACGACGGCATCTACATGGAAACGAATCGCTCCTGGTCGATCGACGACCGCCGCTACCATTTCCAGTTCTCAACGGAAATCGGCTGGGAAATTAAAGGCGGCAAACGAACCCGGATGTTGAAAAATCCCAGCTATAGCGGCATCACCACGGAATTTTGGGGAAGTTGCGACGCGGTTTGTTCGCGGGATTACTGGACGCTGTGGGGCACACCCAACTGCGGCAAGGGGCAGCCCATGCAGACCATGGGCACGGGCCACGGCGCCTCGCCCGCGCGCTTCCGCAATGTGAAAATCGGCGTAGCCTTCGCAAAATGACTGATCTTTTTGTAGCGCCGCCCTTCAGGGCGGCATTTTGGTGTCTAGAACAATGCCTCGCGTAAAGAAAAAATCCGCCTCACTCCGCGGCCCCGCCGTAGCCGCTGCGCACCAACTCGGCCCCGCCGAACTGCGCCGTCTCGCCGAAAAGATTTTCAAACTCAGCGAGGCCGAAGAGACGGAAGTGGAAATCGACGTTGCCACCAAGGCGCTGACGCGATTCGCCAACAACACCATCCATCAAAACGTCGCCGAGCAAATGTTGCACATTTCCGTGCGCGCCGTCGTGAATGGCCGCACGGCCCGCGCCTCGACGAATAAAACCGACGACGAGTCGCTTCGCCGGGTCGTCGCCGCGGCCCGGAGTCTCGCGCTTTGCCAGCCGAAAATGCCCGACCTGCTCCCCATGCTTGGGAAGCAGAAATACACGAAAGTGAACCGCGTTTTCAAAGCCACCGCCGCGGCCACACCGGAAGATCGCGCCCGCGCCGTCAAGCGGGTCACGCTACTGGCCGCGAAAAATAAGCAAACGGCTGCCGGAATTTTTTCCACGTCGCTCACCGAAGGCATTCTCGCCAATTCGCGGGGCCTTTTCGCGCATCACGAGCAAACCGGGGCCGAATTTTCGGTTACGATTCTCGAGCAGGATTCTTCCGGCTGGGCCAAGGCGAATTTCGCCGATATTTCCGCGATCGATCCCGACGCGCTCGCCGCCAGCGCCAGCCAGAAGTCGCGCGATTCGCGCAATCCGCGCGAACTTCCCGCCGGCCACTACGTCACAATTCTCGAGCCTCCGGCCGTGCTCGACCTGGTCGGCTTCCTGTTTTACGATTTTGCCGCCACTGCCGTGCGCGACAAGCGCTCCTGCTTGACGGGCCGCCTGGGCAAACCGCTTTTCGGCGAAAACATCACTCTCTGGGACGATGTCTATCATCCGCTGCAACTCGGCTCGCCCTTCGACGGCGAAGGATTGCCGCGCCAAAAAGTTTTGCTCGTTGATAAGGGCGTCCCGAAAAATCTGGTCTACGCTCGCGCCACCGCCAGGAAAATGAAAACGAAGCCCACCGGCCACGGCTTCTCGCTGCCGAATGAACACGGCGAAGCGCCCATGAATCTGGTTTTCGCGGGGGGCAATTCTTCCGTCGAGGAAATGATTCGCACGACGGAGCGGGGAATTCTGGTCACGCGCCTGTGGTATATCCGCGAAGTCGATCCTTTCCAGAAGATTCTGACTGGAATGACGCGCGACGGCACATTTCTGGTCGAAAACGGCCGCGTTACCGGCGGCATTCGAAATTTCCGCTTCAATCAAAGCATTATCGAGCTGCTTTCGAATGTCGAAAGCCTGGGCCCGGGTGTGCGCTCCGCCGGTGAAGAATCTTTTGAAATGGTCGTCCCGGCCATGAAGGTCCGCAACTTTCACTTCTCCGAAGTCACCAAATTTTAGTTATTTAGAGCAGGCAGGCGTCCCGCAGGCTATTGCTTCGTAAATTCCAGGCTGTGAATGGCGCGGCTCATTACGTTTTCTTGAATCTGCACCAAATCCGTGTCGGCGTGCGTCATCCCAAAAATGGTGAATAGCGTGCCGCCGCGCGGAATCAACACCACGATGCCTGACCATTCCCGACCGTCTACGCTGCCGCGAAACCGCCGTTCCGTCGCGGGCGAGCCGGAAACGGTGATTTGCCTTTCGGCGGCGGTGGGTCGGTAGTTCTCCATCACCTCGCGCAGCCGCTGTTCGGTGGCCATCATTTGCACGGCCAGCGATTTCTCGGCCGGCTCCTGGCCGATCACCAGATAAGTATTTTCATCATTCGTTCCCATCGCGGTGATTGCTCCGGGCAGCATCTTGCGCGCGCCCGCGATCACTTCCCAATCCGGCGGCTTGTACATCCGGAATCCGTACGTCAAATTCGCATAGGCGTTCCCGTTCACTTCTTCCCGCATCGGCGGCTCGGGGGCAGGTTTCGGCGGCACGGGCACGGGCGTTGCCGGCGGAGCGGCCGATGCGCCCGAAGTATTTGAGGCATTCGCCGCATTCGCTGCTACAACTGCCGGAGCTTTCGCAGTCTGTTTTGCCGCAACTTCTTTCGCGGGCGCCGCTGCTTTTGCAGACGCGGCATTCGATTCTTTGGAGGTTGCCGGCGCCGACTTTTCGGCGGTTTTCACAGGCGTTTTCGATGGTTCAGGCGAGGCTGCGGGAGTTGCTGCCATGGGCGGCGTCGTCGTTGCCGTTGTTGGTTCCGATCCCACAGGTTTCTTTTCGGCTGCGGGTTTTTTGTCCGGCGCAATCGCGGTGATTGACACCACTTGATCTCTGCGGACCAGCGCGAATCCATAGCTGGTCTGCACCTTGAACGAATTGTCTTCGAATCCGACGATGGTGCCTACGAGCTTCGTTCCATCCTTCAAATGCAGTTCGTCTGCGCGCGTGCCGCAGATCACCACGGCAAACGCTAGCGCAAGCAAGGGGATCCGCTTCATGCTCAAAAGTATGACAAAGCCTGTATCAACGCCGCAATTATTCCCCCGGCGGCGGTGTCCGATTTGCCAGCGCCGCCAGCAATTGTTCGATTCGCCGCGCCAATCGCTCGAGTTCATCGAGTGCCGCCGCCAGTTTCGCCCACGCCCCTTCCGGCACATGCCCCTTTCGCTGCCTCAGGACCAGCGCGCGCCCCAGCATTCGCAGCATTTTTCGATGCCGCGGGTTCAGCCGCTCCCACAACTTTTGCCGTCCGCTCGCATTTCGCCCCAACCATTCCTCGGCGGAAGCGACTGGCTTGCCTTCCGCCGGCTCCGGCGCGTTTTGTCGCGGCTGCGTCTGAATCATGGGTGATTGCTCTTGTCAGGCGGTCTTCCCTGTTTCCGCATCCTTGTCTACTGAGTTTTTCTCACCGCTTCCATCTTGTCGCAATTGATCTGCCCATCCTGCTCCACGCGTCCGGTGACGCGCAGCATCCGCGTTTCAAACACCAGCCCTCCATAACGCGCGTAGGCTTCGGGGAAGAG
>JBGQGW010000035.1:0-20085 GCA_041497605.1 Terriglobia bacterium
AATTGCGAGACTGTAGCATGTTGACCTCTCTCCCATTAGCATCCAACCCTAAAGAATCATTGAACCTGAACGGAACAAGTTTCACGCCCAGAATGACTGGACTAAATCTTCTTGGTCGACGGGACCCAAACATACCAAAACGGGCGGTTCCTACTGTAGTCGAATGCCTTGGATGCCTTTATGGCTCCCCATGTGCCTGGGTATAGACGACCATCGGCCTGGCTTTCCGGCGGATGCTCATTCCCATCACGAACCAGCGGCCCATTACCCGGAATTTGAGACAGGTCCGCTCCTGCAGAATTCGGGAATACCGTCGCAAGATGTCCGTGACCGTCCGCGTAGTGCGAGACTCCTTCCACAAGCACACCTTTATTCGCCAGGTCTTGCGCATCGCTCTCGTCCACTCTCCGCCATTCGCCACCCGGCGTCGAAGCTACCTTCTGAATCCTTTTCATGAAGCAGTCAGCACTGCAGTCACCATCGGTCCATTGATCTCCAGCGTTGAACGGTGGCCCCGAGAATTGCCGCATGATCTCACGGAAGTATTGAGAGCAATTAGCTGACAGCTGGTCATCACCCTCTTGAAACCGTTCACCCTTCGCGTTATGTTGGCCGCCCTTCGGTAGTGGCATCGCAGCTGAATCCTCATCTGGCTTCCAGCCTCTTTGTGATGCGCGGTCTAAAACCTTAACCAGATCGCCCCCATCTAACTGACCAAGTACCTCCGATTCGAAGCAGTTCATTGACTTCAAGAGCCCCAGTTCATGATCAATATTGTCGCTCTCCCCCCTTTCGCAGATTGCTCTTGCCGTCGATGTAGAGACGGCCGCACAAGCTGCAAGTTTAGATTCCGAAGCGCGCAACCATCCAAAGGCCCTCTCACAGACTTCTTTCTGAATCTCGTTTTGATAGTCGCGACGAAGCTTCATGTCGCCCCTGTGCGCTTCCTGAGCACCGGACATCAAAATCGGAGCGAAGACGAACAGGAAAAACATGCCAGTCCTGGTATGCGGCCCGCGTGAAATCTGAAGATGTAAAGTGGATTTGCACATGCGGGCCTCGCTGTCTGATTGCAGAAAAAGGAGCATCACCCGCATCGTATGCTATCCCTTAATATCTCACATGTCAATTCTGCAGCGACGCTTTGCTCTGTTGCGAGTGTTCACCTTTCCGCCATGCGCCTCACTCCCCACAATCGCTCCGGGTTACCCACAATAAACACCCGATTCCGTTTTCCCATCCTTAGGGACAGATCAATGTCGGCTCCGTGTTTTCTGCAGTGCCTAGTTTGAGATCCCGCTCGAAAATTCCCGTTCCATCGAGAGGTGAGCCGCAGCCTCCACCCCAAATGTCCACAGGCACCAGGTCTTCCAATCGCGCACGTATCATGGTATCCAAGATAGGGGAGCTGTTTGCAGGACCAAGTGTCCGAGGAGCGAGGGTGAGACAGAAATCGCACGACGGAGAAGGGAAATGGGGAGAAAAAACGAAATTGAAGCGCCTGGAAAATGCGGATTCTAATCGCCTGGCTAATCGCCAGACGGAAACGAGCCGATTTGCGCCTAAGCCTTTTAGATTCAGCGACAAGTACAATTCTAATCGCCTCTATATCGTCTTTTTCTGGCCCCCGGAATTCAGGCACCAAAAATTGCCAAAAATACCCGTCACAGGCCACAAATCGTGTCTCAACTCTCACATTTCAGGAATCACGCTTCACCGCGCTGCCTTGCCGGACTGCTGGCCTCACAGTAGAATGGCATATTCGCGATTCGAAGGAGGCTGCTGGCTATGGTGACTACTGAATTGAGGGTTCGTCGCGGCGAATTTACGAATGAGCCGTTTGTGGATTTCTCGCGGCCGGAAAATCAGAAGGCGATGCACGATGCGCTGCACAAATTCGGGGCGGAACTTGGGCGCGAATATCCCATCTACATTGGGGGCGAGAAAATCACTACCGCCGAAAAACTTCGTTCGACGAATCCTTCGCATCCCGACCAGGTCCTGGGAATTTTCCAGAAGGGAGACGCTGCGCTCGCGAACCAAGCGATCGAAGCTGCCGGCAAAGCTTTCGACACATGGAAGCGCGTGCCGGCCGAGGAGCGCGCGGAAATTGTTTTCCGCATTGGCGATCTGTTGCGGCAGCGAAAATTCGATTTCGCGGCGGTGCTTTGCTACGAAGTGGGCAAGACGTGGCCCGAAGCCGACGCGGATATCGCCGAGACGATTGATTTCTGCGAATTTTATGGCCGCGAAATGCTGCGCCTGGGCGGGCCTCAGCCCGTCACGCCGATGAAGGGCGAGAAAAATTATCTAGTTTATATTCCGCTGGGCGTGGGGGCGGTGATTCCTCCGTGGAATTTTCCTTGCGCGATTATGGCGGGGATGACGCTGGCCGCGATCGTCACCGGCAACACGGTGGTGGTGAAGCCTTCGAGTGATTCGCCCACCATCGCCGCAAAGTTTGTGGAACTCTGCTACGAAGCCGGAGTGCCCAAGGGCGTCATCAATTTTGTTACCGGCCCCGGCAGCTCGGTGGGCGACACGCTGGTGATGCATCCGAAAACGCGATTCATCGCCTTTACAGGATCGAAGGAAGTGGGCCTGAACATCGGCGAGCAGGCCGCGAAGAAACAGCCCGGCCAAATCTGGATCAAGCGCACCGTGCTCGAAATGGGCGGCAAGGACGCGATCATTGTGGACGACGAAGCTGATCTCGACGCCGCCGTGGATGGCGTGACGGCTTCCGCGTTCGGCTACCAGGGGCAGAAATGTTCGGCCTGTTCGCGCGCCATCGTCACCGAAAAGGTCTATGCAAATTTCCTGGCCAAGCTGAAGGAACGAGTTGCCAAAATCAAAGTCGGCTCTGCCGAAGATCCGCACAATTACATGGGGCCGGTGATCAATAAGTCTTCGATGAATCAGATTCTGGATTACATCGAAATAGGGAAAAAAGAAGGGCGGCTGATCATCGGCGGCGGAAGAGCGGACGGCGAAGGATATTTCGTCCAGCCCACCGTGATCGCCGACGTCAGCCCCAAGGCGCGCATCGCGCAGGAAGAAATTTTCGGGCCGGTTCTTGCCGTGATTCCGGCGAAGGATTTTGACGACGCCCTGGCAATTGCCAACGATACCGAGTTCGGACTTACCGGTGCCGTCTATTCGAAGAATCCGAAAAAGCTGGAAAAGGCCGCCGAGCAATTCCACGTGGGCAATTTATATTTGAACCGCAAATGCACCGGGGCGATGGTCGGCGCGCATCCCTTCGGCGGATTCAATATGTCCGGCACCGATTCGAAGAGCGGCGGCCAGGATTATTTGCTGCTGTTCCTGCAAGCAAAGAGCATCGCCGAAAAAATTCAAGCGAGTTGATTTCGGGCGATTGAATATTGGGTTGATGATTGCGGCGCGCCAGGCGCAAGCCGCCGATGAAAGTTGGCTGGGTGGGACCAGTTCCATACCGCCGCCGGAGGCGGCGAATTTGTAGGCAAGATTTTCTAGCTTTGGTTCGGCGCGGCCGCTGCGAGGGTTGGCTTCAGGCCAAAAACCCAGCGCAAAATCGCGTAGGCCACCGGCCCCGCGGCCAGCAGCCACGGCGCCCAGCGAAACACATACGGCTCGCTGTAATAAATTTTGATCGCACAGAGAATTGCTGGAAATAAAATGACGCACCAAAGTCCGATCGCGCCGCCGGGAATTCGAAACGTTCGCGGCGCGTTTGGCATTTTCCGTCGCAGCCGCCAGGCGGATAGCAAAGTCAGCATCGACGTGGCGATGCGCGTCCAGATATAAACGTTCACCAGATCGGTCACGCGCGATGTCGCCAGCGCGCAATAAATCACGGTGGAAATCGCGATGGCGCGCGCCGGCGTTCCGTAACGAGGATGCAGTCCCGCGAGCCATCGAGGAAGATATCCGTCCTCGGCCATCGCCGCCGGAATTCGAGTGGTGTAGAGAATGGTGCTGTTCGAAAGCGACGCCGTGCCGATGATCGAAGCCACCAGCATCGCCACTCCCATCCACACGCCGCCGATGCTGGCCGCCGCGGTGACGATGTAACCGGTCTGCCACTCGCGCCAATTTCCGAGAACGGCAAGCGCGAGCGTGGCCGGAACCGTGTACGTCAAAATATTCAGCGGCGTGTTCCACGCGAGCACGCGCACAAAGGTTTTTTGCGGATCTCGAATTTCTTCCGTCACGCTGGAAAGTTGTTCGTACCCCGCGTAATTCCACATCGCCAGCGCCAGACCTTTTCCAAACGCGTTGCCGAACGGATGCCCGGGCGGAGTGAACGGCACGAGTGGATTGTAGTGCCAGTGGAACAGCGCGACAGCGCACATCCACGCGACGGGAATCAGCACGGCGATTTGCAAAAGTATCGCAAGCCATCCGGCCACCTGAATTCCGCGCGCGTTCATGTAGGCGAAAAAGCAGAGCGCGAGGCACGCGCCTGTCCACTTCCACACGCCCGTCAATCCCGGAATATAATTTGCCAGATAATCCATCAGCAGCACGCCGTAAACGGAATTCAGCAGAAATGTTCCGGTCCAATTCCACCAGCCGCATTGGAATCCCCAGAAATCGCCAAACGCCGCGCGCACCCAGCGATAGAATCCGCCTTGCACCGGCAGGATGCAGTTCATTTCCGCCGAGGCAAGCGAAATCGGAATGCTCCACAGGAAGGGAACCAAAGTGAGGAACAGCACGGACATGCCCGGGCCGGAAGTGGAAAAAATTTCTTCGTAGCCGAAAGGACCGCCGGCGGTGTATCCGTAAAAAAGAGCCAGGAGGGGGAGAAATCCAACCTGGCGAAGCACGCCGCGCGCCGGAGCAAGCTTGCTTCCGGCGGCGGGCTCTTGATTCATCAGCGTGGGCTAACGCAAGGACTCGAGCGCGGCGATGTGATCGGGAGTGGTGCCGCAACATCCGCCTAAAATCGTAGCGCCCATTTCTTTCCAGTGAGCGGCAACGTCGCGATATTTCGCCGGCGGATATTCATCGGTGAACAGCCACTCGGGCGGATTGAAGCGGCCAATGTGCGCATACGCGCCGATGGGCACGTGCGCAGGAGGCGCGAGCGCCCGCATCCCCGCGGTGATGTCGTCCGGCGGCGCGCAATTCAGCAGGATGGCGTCGACTCCGATGCGTTCGAGAGCAGCAGTGGCCTCCGCCATGCTTTCGCCGGTGAAAAGTTTTCCTTGTTCATCGCACACAAACGCGACCCAAAGAGGCAGCGAAAGCGACTTGGCCACTTCGGAAGCGACGCGGGCTTCCGCGATGCTGTTCACAGTTTCGAGGAGGGCCAGATCCGCGCCGGCGTCCTTGACGGTCTGAAAGATTTCCTGATATTCCTTGCGCGCTTGTTCCACCGAAGGAGCAAGGTCCGGGCGGAAGCACCACTCGAGAGTTGTCACCGCGGCGGCAACAGCGACAGGGCGCTTCGCGCCAACATGGTCGCGAGCTTCGCGCGCCAGGTGAACCGAAGCAGTGAGAAGAGTGTTGGCGCGAGTATCCAGATCCTGCGCGCCGATATGATGACGGTGAGAGTCATCCCGAAAATGATTGTAAAGCGCGCGGCGGCAAAGCTGAAAACTGTTGGTGCTCAGAACATCGGCGCCGGCGCGAATGTAATCTTCGTGAATGCCGCGCACAAATTCGGGCTTGTTGGTGAGTTGGTGATCGGCCCAGGTGACATTGCGGCGCAGGATTTCCGTGCCGATTGCGCCATCCAAAATAACTGTTTTGCCGGTCTTGAGTTTTTCGCGAATGGGATCGTAGTTCATCTATGCCGCTCCGCCCGCGCTCTTGCCCAGCGCAGCCCGCAAGGATGCCGTGTGTTCCGGCCGAGTGCCACAGCAACTTCCAATAATGGTTGCGCCGGAATCACGCCAGTGCGCGGCCTCAGCGGTGTAACGCGCGGCGGGCCAGTTTTCCGTATCCGTGAATTGCGGGAAGAATTCAAATTTCCAGCTTGGAGGCGAAAAATGGCCGACGTGAGCAAAACCGCCGAAGGGAAGCTTGGTCATTTTTCGCATTCGCGAAAGTGCCGCGGTGATATCTTCCGGCGGCGCGCAATTCACCAGCACCGCATCGGCTCCGCCCTGTTCCATTTCTTTCACGGCGAGTTCGAGAGGCTCGCGGCTCAGCAACTCGCCTTCGGGGCCGAGCACAAAACTGACCCAGACAGGCAAGCCCGCGGCGCGGCCGGCAGCCAGCGCCGCTCTCGCTTCCGCGATGGTGTTCATGCTCTCGAGCAAAAGAAAATCCACTTTCTCCGCAGCGAAGACGCGCGCCAATTCCTCGTGCTCGCGGCGGGCCTGATCTTCGGGAGGCGAGAGATCGGGCCGGAAACAATGTTCGAGCGGCGCCAGCACACCGGCGATGGCGGCGTTGCTATCGCGTCCACTCTTTGCGCACCCCGTGCGCGCCGCTTGCACGCTAGTGCGCAGCAGCTTCGGCGTAATTTCCGCGAGGCCGGGGGCGCCTATATGGGCCATGTGAGCGCGATTGTGAAACACATTCAGATAGATGCGCGGGTTGAGTTGGAAAGTATCGGTGCGCAAAACGTCGGCGCCGGCAGCGGCATAATCCGCGTGAAGTTGCTCGACAGCGGGGACATCGGTGAGCAATCCATGCTTGCGCCAACGAACGCCGCGACGCACGAGCTCCGTTCCCATGGGGCCATCGAGCAAAACAGTCTGGCCAGTTTTGAGTTTCGATTGAAGCGTGTGGTACATGCCGGGGCGCATCATAGTGAAGCGCTTCGCGCTTTTCAACCAGAATCGAAAACATGGATGGTATGAAATTCGGACTAGACCGGTGTGATGTCGAAAACTTGCGCGGCATAGCCATTGAGGCGGAGGTAGAGTCCATCGCGGGCGATATCGCTGCCGTGCCACTGGTAGGCGGCGCTGTTCAGTTCATCGCGAAGCGTGTATTGGCTGGCGGATGTGATTTCACCGGCGATTTGAACGCTGCCTTGTGAAGTGACGCCGGCGAGATTCACGGCGACCAATTTCCACGAAGTCTTGGAACGCCACTGGTAGACGATCAAGTTGTCCGCAGTCGAATCACCAGAAGGTTCGACCGAGAGAAACTTCCATTCGCCGGTGTGAAATATCTCCTGATTCGAAATCTGCAGAATTTTCGCGTAGAAGGCTGTGGTGGCCGGGTCCGGAGGCTCCTCCGCAGCTTCCGCGAGTTCGATCGGCAAATGAATTTTTCGCCCTTCGAGCTGGCCCTGGTGATACATGCGCATGCCGGGCGCAGTGGCCAGAAGCGCCCCGACTGCGGGGAGTTTTTCCGGGCCAAAAACGGCAGCGCTGCGGGCTTCGTCATGGTTTTCCAGGAAATGGACGGCCCTCCTTTGATAGTCCGGATCGGCCGTGAAGTGCGCGCGAACATCGTCCGGCGGGCCGTCGCGGAGCAGATCATAGAATCCTTTGCAATAGGTGAAATCCAAGCCCAGCTCTTGCAATCTCCGCTCCATACCCCAATACACTTCGGCGAGCAAAATCAATCCTGGAACTGCAGACATGGCTTCTGTCCAAAATTCCCGTGCAGGAGGAGGGAAGCCGGTGAGAAACCGGCTCCATGTTTTCGAGAACACGTCCGTAAGCACCAGCATGGCCATGTCGCAGCGAACTCCATCACAATGTTGTGCAATCTTTTGAAGTTCGGCGAGAAGCGCGGCGCGTGCAGCGGGTTGAAACAGATTCAGTTGGGCCAGGTCCTTCCACGGCGGAAAATACGGATCGCGCCCGCGCACAAGGATCAAGGGTTCTTCGCCGCCGCGCTCGCACAAATAGAAAAGAGAAGGATTTTCACGAAAATCCTGTTCGGTTCCCTGGAGGTAGTATTCCGGATGCGCCGCGACCCACAGATGATCCAGCCCGGTGTGATTGGGAATAAAATCGAGGATCAATCCCATATTGCGCGCATGGAGTTTCTGACGGGCGGAATCAATATCTAGCCAAGTGCCGATGCGAGGATCGGGAGAGTAATCACGAATCGAATAGGGCGAGCCCACCACCTGGTCCAAGCGCCAGCCGGGAAGGGCCTGCTCATAGAGTGGGAAGAGCGGCGAATCGGTCTGAGCGATTCTCCGGCCGAGGGGACTCCGCTCCCAGACTCCCATCAGCCAAACCAGATCAAACCCGAGGCGCTCGAGCCCGTCCCAATCGCGATCCGGAACTTCCGCGAGCGACAATTTCCGCCCTTCGCACCGCGAAAGAGCCTCGAGCCATGCCCAGGTGTTGATTTCGTAGAGATGCGGATGAGGCCGGAGCGAGAGTTTCCGAGAGGAATCGAATGAGGGGGGCATCGAGCTAGGAAGGCTAGTCCTCAAGTGTTTTAACTGTCAACACTGATTCGCTTTTACGATTGCACATATCTAGACAAATATTGCAAAAGCGTGCAAACTTGCCGAGGGCTGGAGTTCCAACTACCCGATCGAGTTTCTGAGGAGGATGTGAATCATGATAAAGAGAATTCTGATGTGCGCGGCCGTGGTTTTGTGCGTTGCCGGGATGTCGTTTGCGGGACCGCAAGACAAAATGGCCAAGGGCGATTCTTCCAAGAGCGGGTCCTCTTGGACCGGCTGGATCACGGACAGTGATTGCGGCGCAAAAGGCGCGAGCGAAAAACACGCTGATTGCGCGAAGAAGTGCGTAGCGGACAAGGGCGCGAAGTATGTGCTCTACAACACATCCGACAAGAAAGTTTACAACCTCGATGACCAGTCCGCAGCCGCCGAGCATGTTGCTCATCTCGTCAAGGTGAAGGGCACGATGGATGGGGACACGATTCACGTTTCCTCCATTACAGCATCCGCCAGCCACCCGAAGAGCGCGAGCAGCGACAAGTCGGGAAGCTAACAAACCATCTCCGCAGGGTTGCAAAAGGGAAACGGGCAGAGCCCATGGCTCTGCCCGTTTTTTTTTGTCACTCAGGAAATTACGAAAGCGGTGCAGCAAATGGGGACGGGGAGTACTTCGAAATCCTGATTTCGGATTCGCCCGGCGCGTGATTGCGAGGATGCCCGCAGGAAGGTAGTTCGAAGACTCTGAGACGTTTGGATGTTCCCTCAAAGTGAATCCACAATTATCCCCGAAACAGACTTGTATTTTAGCGCTGCTGCGTTGACTTGATTCGAGCCACGGCCTAAGATGTGCGCCGATGGCGAACCCCAATAGCTTGATCGGTCGCACCGTTTCCCACTACCGCATCCTGGAAAAACTTGGTGGCGGCGGCATGGGCGTCGTTTACAAGGCGGAAGACACCAAGCTGCGGCGCATGGTCGCGCTGAAATTCGTGCCCGAGGATTTGGCGCGCGACCATTTGGCCCTGGAACGGCTGCAAAGGGAAGCGCGGTCGGCATCGGCGCTGAATCACGCGAATATCTGCACGGTCTATGATGTGGATGAATTCGAGGGCCAGCCGTTCATCGCGATGGAGCTGCTGGAAGGGCAGACGCTGAAGCATCGCATCGAAGGTAAGCCGATCCGATTGGCGGAACTGCTCGAGCTGGGCGCGCAAATCGCGGACGCGCTGGAGGCGGCGCACTCGCAGGGCATCATTCACCGCGACATCAAACCGGCAAATATTTTTATCACCAAGCGCGCGCAGGCGAAGGTACTCGACTTCGGACTGGCAAAGCTGGCGGCCGGGCAGCTCGGCGCTGATGGGGCAAGCGCCACGATTGGGCGAACGGCTGGCGGCGAGGAAATGCTGACGAGCCCCGGTTCGACGGTGGGAACCGTGGCCTACATGTCGCCCGAGCAGTCGCTGGGTGAAGAATTGGATGCGCGCACCGATCTTTTCTCGCTGGGCGTAGTGCTGTATGAAATGTCCACGGGCAAGCAAGCGTTTCCTGGGAACACATCGGCGGCCGTGTTCGACGCGATTCTGAATCGCACGCCAGAGCCGCTGAGCAAGAGCAATCCCGGTTTGCCTGCGAAGCTGGACGAGATTATCGGCAAGGCGCTGGACAAGGATCGCACACTGCGTTACCAGACCGCGGGGGAAATGCGCACGGACCTGAAGCGGCTGAAGCGCGACACCGAAGCAGGGCGCGCGGCGGCGGGAAGCGGTTCGGGCACTGTAGCTGCAGTCACGTCGGGAACTGAGGATGTTGGATCAGATGAGCGAGAGGGATTTCTAAAGAGAAAGCCGCTGGCGGCATTGGGGGCTGCGGTGGTGATCACGGCTCTTGTGACAGCCGGCTTCGTTTTGCTTCTCGGTGGGCGAACGGCGCCCGCGCAACAACCTGCCTATCACCAACTTACATTCCGGAAGGGGGAAGTGAAGGGCGCGCGGTTCGCGCCGGATGGCCAGACCATCGTTTACACAGCGGGGTGGGAAGGCCAGCCGCCGGAAATTTTCTCGACGCGGCGAGAGAGTCCGGAATCGCGCTCCTTTGGCCTGAAAGATACGGCCTTGCTCTCGATTTCTTCGAATGGTGAGATGGCCGTATCGCTAGGCACTCACCAAGTCAGCGGCTTTACTTTTTCGGGCACGCTGGCACGGGCAACGCTTTCAGGCGGCGCGCCACGGGAAATTCTTGAAAACGTGCAGTGGGCCGATTGGGCCCCGGACGGCCAATCACTGGCTATCGTTCGTACCATGGGGGGAAAGAACCGATTGGAATTTCCACCGGGCAAAGTGCTCTACGAAACTGGCGGATGGATCAGCCATGCGCGCGTCTCTCCCAAAGGGGATCGTATTGCTTTCCTGGACCATCCGACGCCCGGGGACGACGCCGGATCGGTTGCCGTCGTCGATCTCTCCGGAAAGAAGACAACATTATCCACTGGAGCTTCGAGCGAAGAGGGATTGGCTTGGTCATCTAAGGGAAATGAAGTCTGGTTTACGGTGAAGAAGGGAGGAGGTGGAGCTCGCGGGCTCTATGCGGTGGATTTGGCCGGGCATGAGCGGCACATCGCTCAGACACCGGGAGCCTTGACTATCGAGGATGTTGCGCCGGACGGCCGTGTGCTGATGACCGTTCAAGAGTGGCGGCGCGAACTGCTTGGATTGGTACCAGGTGAAACGAAAGAACGCGACCTTTCCTGGTTTGACTATTCTTTTCCTGGTGATTTGTCCGCGGATGGGAAATTGCTTTTGTTTGATGAAGAAGGAAATGGCGGCGGCCCCAACTACTCCGTCTATCTTCGCAAACTTGATGGATCTGCCGCGGTGCGCTTGGGAGAAGGCAGCGCAGCTACGCTCTCCGCAGACGGCAAATGGGCGTTCTGCCTGACGCCGGGTTCGCCCAGCCAGTTGATTTTGCTTCCGACTGGGGCAGGACAAGGAAAGCCAGTGACTCACGACGCGATCGATCACTTGTCGGTTCGATGGATGCCGGACGGCAAGAGCTTCGTTTTTACGGGTACGGAAGCAGGGCATGGTGTTCGACTTTACATCCAAGACTTGAATAGCGGCAGTCCGCGTGCAATTTCACCCGAGGGGGTAGAGCCTTCTTTTTTTGATATTTCGCCCGATGGGAAGTGGGTGGCGGCGGAAGGGCCTGAGTTGAAAGCCTATCTCTACCCGACCGCGGGTGGCGAAGGAAGACCAATCCCAGGGACCTTACCGGATGACCGGATTTCAAGATGGAGTTCGGACGGCCGGTTATTATACCTCTACCGTTATGGCACTTTGCCGGCGAATGTCTATCAATTGGAAGTCGCGACCGGACGAAGAACATTATGGAAAGCGCTTCAGCCGTCCGATCCAGCCGCTGTTACGAGCATCGGTCCTGTCCTGCTGACTCCCGATGGAAAAACCTACGTGTATGGATACAACCGGAAACTGTCGGAGCTATATCTTGTCGACGGATTGAAATAGCCGCTCGACGCGGAACCCGCCTTTAGCTAGGATGGACGTAACGCCGATGCTAACTTCGGACCAGCGGATCGGGCCGCGCGCTGTCACGAGTCTTCGGATTGCTCTCGCAGGACTGGCGCTTTGCGTTCGCATTCTGGCGGCCAGTTCCGCCGCGCAGGAACCCGCATCGAATGTTCCTCCTTCCACTTTGCGTGTAACCACACGACTAGTTTTGGTCGATGTGGTCGTCCGGGATAAACATCGAAAGCCAGTGCTGGATTTGACGCAGTCTGACTTCAAACTTTTCGAAAACGGAAAGGAGCAGCAGCTTGCTACGTTCGAGCTGGAGCGGCCTGGCACTGGAGCGAAGGGAGCCACGAGCGCGCTTCCGGCGCTGCCTCCGCACATCTACACCAATCGGCCGGAATACAGCCAGCCACAAGGCCCTCTAACAGTTCTGCTGCTGGACGCGCTGAACACACCCATGAAGGACCAGGCCTACGCGCGCGAAGAGATGATCCACTACCTGAAGACGCAGTTGGCAAGCGGATCTCGAATTGCTGTTTTCACACTCGGACAAAATCTGGAGCTTGTACAGGACTTCACCGACGATCCTGCGCTCTTAAGGTCGGCGGTCGAAAGTTTCAAGCCGAATCAGTCCATCGAGCTTTCGCTGGAGGACGTTGACCGCCGCATGCCGGCTCCTCCTCGGGGATTGGGCGGGTCCGGAGCCGCTGCGGCAGCAATCCGGGCCAAGATGGCGATCCTGCGGGATTTTTATGAGAAGCAAGGCGCGATTGCCGCGAGAATGCGCTCCGACACCACACTTTCTGCGCTCCAGGCAATTGCTCGGGCGCTCTACGGGTACACCGGCAGAAAAAACCTGGTCTGGTTAACTGCAGCACCCCCGCTTTGGTTGCGGGATCTTCAGCCGACATCTTCATTCGGGGCCTTGGCGAAGACATCTCAAATGCTTGCGAATGCCCGAATCTCTATCTACCCGGTGGACGCTCGAGGATTGATTGGTGTTTCCGTTCTCGATGCGAGTTCCCCGGTCACGGATTACATGGGCTTCGCGGCGGGCGGGACGGAATTCGCCGACATGCTCTTCTTGAATTCCATGAAGATGGGATCTACGCAGGAATTCATGCGACAAGTGGCGGTGAGTACCGGCGGTCTTGCGTTCACGAGCCGAAACGATCTGGACCATGCGGTGGAGGAGGCCTTGGACGATGGGGCTGCTTATTACGTGATCGGGTTCTATCCGTCCGAAAGCAACTATGACCGGAGGTATCACAAGGTTCAAGTGGATGTAGATCGCCCGGGATTCGATCTCGGTTACCGGCGGGGATATTTTGCTGCGGCTCCGGGTGAGGCGTGGGCCAACGCACCAAACGATGGAGTCAAGAATGCCCAAGTGGCATTTGCGATGCGGCCCGATGCTCCAGGGGCAAACATGGTCCGATTCGATGCACGAGTGATCCCGGCTACGACGTCCAAGGGCGTTCAAGTTTCAATCGACTTATTGATCGATGCGGGGACGCTCTCCTCAGAAAGCGTGAATGGCAAGAGGCGCTATGATTTTAGCGTGCACGTGGCGGCGTACGGACCTGACGGCAAACTGGCGGCCAACGAAGATTTCAGCGACCATGCAGATATCAAAGAAGACGCTGTTGCAGGACTCCTCCAGCAAGGATTCCCAGTCCACACCCGGATGGAACTCAAGGCTGGGAGATATCAAATTCGAATCGCTGTCCAAGATACGAAGTCGAGCTTTTTGGGAACCCTTCCGGTGGAGTTGACCCTGGAATAAGCGCAATCAGGCAATTCTGAATCGTCAGCCCGGAATTGACCTCTACTTTTCGATCACGCCACAGGCGATTCTGTTGCCGGAATTTCCGGACGGGTCGGTCGTATAGTCGTCGGCTTTTTCGTGGATTACCAGCGAGGTTCCGCCCGTTTGAAAGAGTGAGTTCGGGCCATCGCCGAGTGTTACGCCCTTTGCCAAGATCGAAATTTTCGCTTTGCCGTCTGCTTTGGCGGTGAAATTCGGCAGATCGCCGGCGTGCGGGCCTTCGGGATTTTTCGAGCCGTGCTTTTTCGATTCGGGATTGAAGTGCGGGCCGGCCGATTTGAAATCAGGCCCTTCGCATTTGCCGGCCGCGTGAATGTGGATTGCGTGTTCACCCGGCGGAAGCTGCGTGGCATCGAGCTTGATTCTGACGCCATCTTTTTCCTGGGTCAGCGACGCAGTGCCGATGGTTTGGCCGGTAGAGTTGTGGACCTCCGCGCGAGCTTTCTTGGGCATGGATTTTGCGGAGGCCATCGTCACGGAGAGGAACGCAAGCGCGACTAGCACGACGATCTTCTTCATCGGGTGATTCTCCTTTTGCTGGGACGAATGGGAACGCTTCAGATTTTCTCCGGCATCCCCACGGAAGTCCACGAAGCATTTTGCGTCACCGGAGGCCAAAGGACAAGGCGCGGTCTGGCCGCCCCGATCTAAGCCATCGGGGTAAACTACAGGCGCGACCCCCTAAAAACTATTTCTGTGAGGCAGGATGCAGTATTCGGCTCGCTATTCTCCATAACCAAAACGAATACGGATCATTTGCAGAATTTACGGAGGCTCATCTTGACAGCGCCGTGGCGCCTGCTTAACATGTTTCTTTCACGTGCCGTTGGTTGGCACACCGCAATCTCATGCAGAGTGGCTGAGGGTTACGGGCCCGTCGAAGCCACGACAACCGGATCGGGAGCAGTCAGAATTTCCCGGTCGTCCGGTGCCAAGTCCCGCCCGGTTCGCGGCGGACATGAGATTCGGTTCCATGGCTGCTTGCGAGCCTCTTCCCCCAATCCCGGGAAGGGGTTTTTTGTTTTTTAGGGCCAATTTGAATTGCGCCCGCAAAATTGAAATGGGGCGCAAAGGATGCTGTGATGAGCGAGCGATACACGCTGCGATGTAAAGAGTGTCACCGGGATTGGGGCAATCAGCCGCGCAGCTTTTGTGAAGATTGCATGGCCCCGCTGGAAGTATTTTACGACTTGGATGCGATTCGCCCGCTGATCTCGCGCGAGAAAATTGCCGCGCGGCCGGCGAATATCTGGCGCTTCGCGGAGCTGCTGCCACTGCCGGAAGGATTCCAGAGCGAACTCCCGGTGGGCGCGACGCCCCTGATTCGCACGCGCAGGCTGGGCGAGAAAATCGGCTCGCAGCGCCTGTTCGTGAAGAACGATTCCGTTTGCTTCCCCACACTTTCTTTCAAAGATCGCGTAGTTGCCGTGGCCATGGCACAGGCGCGCGCATTCGGTTTCGAAGTGGTGAGTTGTTCTTCAACCGGCAATCTGGCGAACGCCGTCGCGGCCCAGGCCGCGCACTACGGATTGAAAGCCTGGATTTTTATTCCCTCCGATATCGAGGCAGCAAAAATCGTGGCCACCCAGGTATACGGCGCAAAGTTGATCCGCATCGCCGGGAATTACGATCAGGTGAACCGCCTGTGCTCGCAGATCGCGGAGCGCTATCGCTGGGGATTCGTGAACGTGAATCTCCGCCCCTACTATTCCGAAGGCTCGAAGACCGTGGGATACGAAATCGCCGAACAGCTCGGCTGGAAACTGCCGGACAACGTGGTGGTTCCCATGGCGGGGGGCTCGCTGATCACAAAAATCAATAAAGCGTTCCGCGAGCTGGTGGAATTGGGCCTGGTGGAACCTCGTCCCGTGAAATTCTTTGGCGCACAAGCGACGGGCTGCTCGCCGATCTCGCACGCGGTGCGCGAGGGGCTGGATGAATTTCAGCCTCAGAAGCCCAAGACGATCGCGCGATCACTGGCGATCGGCAATCCGGCCGATGGATTATTCGCGATGGGCGTGATCCGTAGTAGCGGCGGCTGGGCGGAGGATGTTCCGGACTCACAAATCGTGGAGGGCATGAGGCTGCTGGCCGAGACCCAAGGAATCTTCACCGAGACAGCCGGGGGCGTGACGCTGGCGGCCGCTCAGAAGCTGATCGCCCAGGGACGCATCGCGCCGGATGAGACAACTGTTCTTTGCATCACTGGGAATGGTTTGAAGACTACCGATGCGCTTGCGGGCGTTTTCGAGGAGGAAGCTCCCATCGAGCCGAAATTGAGCGCGTTCGAGGCCTACCAGGCCGTGGGAAGTCTGGCCGCGGCAGCGGGTGGCGGGCGGCCGTGACCGCGATCGTCCCGGCAACTTCAGCGAATGTGGGCTGCGCATTCGATTGCGCCGCCATCGCGCTGAATCTACACTTGAAGGCGGAATTCGCGGCGAGCGATGCGCCCGGCTTCCGGATTTCCTACACGGGACAGAATGCCGATCGCGTGCCGCTGGACGATTCGAATCTGGTGCTGCAAAGTTTCCTTCGCACATTGAAGCACTACGGCCGCAACGCGAGCGGCGGCCACATCGCGATCGAGAGCGAAATACCGGTGGGCGTGGGCCTGGGATCGAGCGCCGCGGCAATTGTCGCGGGCATCCTGCTGGGCACGCAGCATTGCGAAGTGGAAATCGATCCGCGCATCGTGCTGCGCCTGGCGGTGGAGATGGAAGGCCATCCCGACAACGTCACGGCCGCGTACCACGGAGGTTTCGTGGTTGCGGCAAGCGTGGGCGATCCGGCGGAAGTGCTGGCGTGCAAAGCGCCGGTGCCCGGCGAGCTGGATTTTATCGTGGTGACGCCGAATGTGCCGATTCCGACGAGCGAAGCTCGCGCGATACTTCCGAAGATGTACAGCCGCGCGGACATTGTGAGCAATTTGCAGCGGGCCTTGCTGCTGGCGGCGCAATGCTTTTCGGGAAAGTTTGACCTGACGCAGGAGCTATTCCTCGACCGCCTGCACCAGCCGTATCGCAGCCGGCTGATTCCGGGCCTGGGGGCATGCCTCGACGTGCAGCATCCGGGGTTAGTGGGAGTGTTCGTCAGCGGGGCAGGATCGTCGGTACTGGCGATCGCGCGCCAGGGAGCTGAGGAGATTGCCGAATTGCTGGCCGATACCTTTCGCCGCGAGGGCGTGGAATCGGAGAAGCGCTTGCTGAAGGCGGATAACCGGGGAGCGCTCCTTACGACCAGGGCGGCCGGGACGCCGGGAGCTGATCCCGTGAGCGGCGGGAAACACGACGCAAAGCATCGCAAGGAACTGATCGGTAAAACTGAATCGTAGCGCAGGAACGCGAGAGCATCACACGCGGTTGATCGCCATGTATTCGAGCATGTCCGGGATAATTCGAGAGAGATTGCCGCGGCGCCATTGCGCGGGACTACCTGCCGCGACCGCCGGCGTCTGGGCAAGCCTCGACGCGAGCGGGCCGGATTTTCCGACAATCGGTCCATCCCTGCGCTCGAACGGCCGTTCGGGCGGTAGCATCATTATTCGAACGACGACGATTTAACCGCGCCGGATTGCCCTTTGGCTGCCTGGCGCGCTTCCGGAGGGAGAGCTGTATTCGTCCAGAGGGCGGGGAAGTGCAAATGCAGAAAAAGAAGAAGCCACTGCTGGTGATGAAATTCGGGGGTACGTCGGTGGGCGACGCGGAACGAATCGATTCCGTGGCCCAAATTTTGATCGAGCATTCGCGGGAGGCGAACGTGGTGGCCGTGGTGTCGGCCATGGCCGGCGTCACCGATGCACTGGTCCGCTCCGCTCGTTCGGCCAGCATCGAGGATGGCGACCAGTGGCGGCCGGAGAGCCAGTCGCTGGTGAAGCGGCATCAACAAGCTGGTGAAAAATTATTGCCCGCGGGCGAGCGGGCGAAATTCATGTCCACGCTATCGCAGCAAATGATGGTGTACGAAAATCTGTGTTCGGGATTTTCGCTGCTGCGGGAAATCACGCCGCGGGCGATGGACACTCTCTCGAGCCTGGGAGAAGTGTTGTCCGCAGCGCTGCTGGCGGCGGTATTGCGGAGCAAGGGGGCAGCGGCTGAAGCGGTTGACGCGATGGATCTGATCGTCACCGACGAGAGGTTCGGCAACGCCACGCCGTTAACGCAGGAGACGCGGGAGAGCACGAAGAAGAATTTGCAGCCGCTGCTGGAAGCGGGGACGATACCGGTGGTCACCGGATTCCGCGCGGCAACGCGGGAAGGGATCTGCACGACGCTGGGCCGCGGCGGGTCCGACTACAGCGGGACAATTCTGGGAGCGGCGCTCGATGCCGATGAGATCTGGATCTGGACGGACGTGGACGGCGTGATGACGGCCGATCCGCGCCTGGTGCCGGGCGCGCACATGATTTCCGAAATTTCGTACCTTGAGACTCTGGAGCTATCGTTTTTCGGCGCCAAAGTGCTGCATCCACGCGCGATTCAGCCGGCGATGAAAGCGGGCATTCCGGTCCTGATCCGGAATACATTCAACACGGCTTGCGCCGGAACGAAGGTTTCCGCGCGAGCCACCAGCCAGCACGGGGTGCGGGCAATTACGGGAATCGCGAAAGCGGCGCTGGTGGCGGTGAGCGGCAAAGACGGATTGAGTTTTCCGCGATTGGCGGCGCGGGTATTCGGAGCGCTGAGCGTGGAAGATGTTTCGACGCTGATGGTCACACAGTCGTCCGCGGACAATGTTTTGTGTTTCGCGATTCATGAAGCCGATCAAGCCCGGGTGTGCGCGAAGCTGGAGAAGACTTTCGAGCTGGAAATGCGGCACGATTCTCTGGTTGCGATTGAGGCGACTCCCCATGTAGGAATGGTAGTGGCGGTGGGCGAAAAAATGCGGGGGATTCATGGGCTTGCGGGGAGGATGTTTGGAGCATTAGGACGCCGGTCGATCAATATTATCGCCATCGCGCAGGGTTCGTCCGAGATCAGCATCTCGATTGCGGTGAAGTCGGGGGAAGTTCCGGATGCGCTGAAGGCCATCCATGAGGAGTTTGAGCTGTGAGATTTGCCGCCGCGTGCTTCAGGGGCTAAAGCCCAAGTTTTTGAGGCCTGCTAGATGTCGGAGCTTCCCGACCCAATGCGTCGGGAAGCAAAATGCGCGAAAGCTCCGACCCCCTAAAAACCATCTTTATGAGACAGGCTGTTGCAACTGGAATGGCGGGATCGATAGACAGGAAACAGGGGCGATGAATTTGTAGCGCGCCGGGAGAATCGCAGGATGGCACGGGCTTCAGTGCGATGCATCGAAGAGGCCTGCCGTCACAGGCAGGAAGCCGCAAGCCGGAAATGTGCTTGCGAATCCTGCGGCGGTCTGCTCGAAATTCAAAATGAGTTCACTCCCGCCGAGGCGGGCGGGCTAAAAACCATCTGGCATCAGCGGACGATGAGCCCGGACGCAATCGACCGGAGCGGAGTGTGGCGGTTCCGTGAACTATTGCAGTTCCTGGGCGCGAACCCGCGAATTATTTCACTCGCGGAGGGTTCAACGCCGCTGGTGGAAACTGAGCAGGCGGGAGACTGGGCGGGTGGCGTTCGCCTGGCGATCAAACATCAGGGAAGCAATCCAACCGGCTCATTCAAAGACCTGGGAATGACGGCGTGCATCACCCAAGCGGCTGCGCTGGGAGTCGCCGTGGTTGCCTGCGCGTCCACCGGCAACACCTCATCCTCGATGGCCGCTTATGCGGCTCGCGCCGGAATCAAAGCGCTGCTTTTTGCTCCGTATGGACATACGTCGGCGGCCAAGCTGCTGCAAGCCATGGATTTTGGCGCGACGGTGATTGAAGTGGAAGGCTCGTTCGACGATGCCTTCAAACTTCTGACACCACTTGCCGAAGAACTGGGCCTTTACCTGGTGAACTCCGTAAATCCATACCGCATCGAGGGGCAGAAAACGATTGTCACTGAAATGATGGAGCAGCGCTCCTGGGTTCCTCCGGATTACATCGTGGTGCCGGGCGGCAACCTGGGCAACGCATCCTCGATTGGAAAGGGACTTGCGGAGTTGAAGACCCTGGGCTTGATCGAACGCGTGCCGCGCCTGGTGGTGATTCAGGCCGAGGGCGCAAGCCCATTTTATCGCATGATCGCGAGCGGCACCGCTGGATTGATTCCGGAAGAGAGTCCCCAGACAGTTGCCACAGCGATCCGCATCGGGAATCCTGCCAATTGGAAGAAGGCTCGCCGGGCGCTGGAGTGGACGAAGGGATTAGTCGAGGTCGTCACCGACAACGAGATTTCGGAAGCGAAGGCGATGCTGGCGCGAGACGGAGTGGGCTGCGAACCGGCGTCCGCCGCAACCGTTGCGGGAATCCGAAAACTTCGGGCGGCCGGGAGGATGGAACGGAATGCCGATGTGGT
>JBGQGW010000036.1:0-19708 GCA_041497605.1 Terriglobia bacterium
GCCTGTCGCCTCCCACCGGCTCGGGGCCTGTCTTCCAACGCGCGGAATAATTCGGCAGCGATTCGGGCGGCTCATCTCCCCAGGGATAGAGTTTGCCCTCGAGACCTCCGCGCGCGGCGCGCTCCCATTCTGCTTCGGTGGGCAAGCGGAACCGGCGGCCCGTTGCGCGGCTGAGCCATTCACAATACGCAACCGCCTCGAACCAGTTGACGGAAACCACTGGCTGATCGGGAAGCGAGAGCTGCGGGTCATCCCAGTTCGGAGGAGGTTGGTGTTTCGTTGCTCCAAGGAATCGAGCGTAGTCTGAGTGCGTGACCTGATGAATCGCGAATTCAAACGCGTCGACCCACACGCGGTGCACCGGCCGCTCGTTGTCCTGGCCGGTTTCCGAGCCCATCTCGAACCATCCCTCGGGGATGCGAACTACACCGGGCTCCGCCACGTGGTGATGGGAATTTGCATCTCCGCGCGCTGGTGAAGTTGCGTCCATGATTATTGATACTCCGATGATTTCAACTGCGGCTTCGTGCCGCACTCAGCGCGGCGCTTTCGACTGGCTCAGCAAATTGACGAACAGCCGATAGGCGCCCGGCACGCCCGCCGGCAGTTCCCGGAAGAACGACAATCCGGTGAAGATGTAAACGCCCTTGCCGTCGCGCGCATACACCAGGCTGCCCAGCTCTTCTTTTTCTCCCGGATCGCGCAGCGCCAGGATCGCCTGGTAGCGCGGGTCGAAATCAGTCCAATAATAAAGTCCGCGCTCCTGCACCCATCCCTTGAAATCCTCCATGGTGATCTTGTTCGGGAAATTGAGCACCGGATTATCCGGCGCGACGAAACGCACCGGTGAATTTTCGTCCGTGGTGCGCGCGATGTCCGAAGACATCGAAGCCGGGAATGGCGCTGGATGGAGCTTCTCCCATGTCCCCGGGCGCTCGTATTGGACCACCAGCGTTCCTCCCTGGCGCACGTAATCGAGCAGGCGGGGATTGGCTCGAACCACGTCGGCCCGCAATTCATAAGCGCGAGTGCCGACGATAATCGCGTCGTACCGGCTCAGGTTGCCGAAGGCCAGCGCCGTTTCATCCAGCAGGTCCACGCGGATGTCCAAGCTTCGCAGAAGATCGGGGATCGGATCGATTTCCGCGGCGATGTACCCGGCGCTCAAACCGGCGGGCACCGCGAGATCAAGGACGTGCGCCGTCGCATCGGCTGGATGCATCCAGCTCCTCGTCGGAAGCGAGGGCAATGGTTCGATGGATTCGCGGAAAGTTTGATTTCCAATTCGAGCGAAGGGCTTCAAAGGATAAGAGCCCGCGGAGAGTTTCGCCGGCGCGGTGACGGCGAAACGGATCAATTGATCCTCCGGTTTGGAGAAATGAAGCGGTGCGACCGGATTTACACTCCAGCCGGATGGGGTTTCCACGCCCGCGGTGACATCGGCGGGCGCCGTGCCGTGATAGCGCACGCGCGCCAGCAATTCCACCTGCTTCGCCGGCTGGTCCTGCCGCAACATAATCTGCTCCGGCGCGACGTGTAATGAAACGGCGGGAACGAGTTCGGGGGGATACGTCAGCACCTGCGTCGAAGTCACTTGGATGGACACAACCGCGACGCTGGCCGTGAAGTCGTAACCATCCACTGAGATTTTGTAGCGTGTCTCGACCATCGGCGGAGGCCACGGCAGGGCGGGGTCCACGGGCGTGACCGGCGGTTGAGCGTTCGCGGGAATCGAAACCTCAAGCCTGGCGCCTTGGGGACTTGTCTCCTGCTTCACAATTTTCCACCCGCTGGGCACAGACAGCACCGGGTCCGCGAGTCCAACCGGAAACTCCGGGCGCGCCCACGCACTCGCCACAACCGAAAAACTTTCTCCGGCTACCAGATCGCGGCGATCGGCGCGGGCTTGGGCATTGAAAGCAATTGAGTCCGACAAGGCGGTCTCGATTCTCCGGAGAGCGGCTTGCAGATCAAAAGCGAGATCGCTGCTGGAAGAAGCTGAGATGCGGCCGCTCGCCGATTTAATTTCTTTGGCAGCCTGCGCCAGATCCTTGGCTGCTTGTAGCCAATTGAGACGAAGAGCTTCCTCGCGGGCTGCCGTTAGCGAAGATTCGGCAGCCTTCAAGTTGGGGGCGATCTCCGTATTTTTTTTCGCCAGATTCGATAGCGGCTCGGCCAAGTCGGCGAGGGTCACGCCATTTTTCGCCTCCGATCCGCCCGCGACTTTCAGATAAATCGCGCTGTGAAGAAACGAAGAATCGGATTCTGCCGGGGTTCCCTGTGAGACGTGCTGCGACCGGCCTTCGATCCCCAGATCGTTGTAACTCTTTCCGAAGAGCGGAGAAATCTCCTCGGCGGGAATGCGGATTGCTCCGGGCCCCCCGCCGAAAGCGGGCGCCAGCATCACTGGCGTCTTCCATGCAGGCAGCCCCTCGGCAATTTGATCCGGGAAATTTTTCGCATCCCCTGCCATTTCGACGGCGCGCGGTGCCAGAATGCCGGAGGCTTGGTGTTGCCCGTGGCCGCCGTGTACGCCGCCCCAGCCATTGATCACCACGTCCGGCCGGAACGTGCGGATCACGCGGACCATGTCTTCCAGGGGAGCGTCGCCCCAAATTTTCAGCGTCTCCTCGGGACTTTTTGAGAATCCGAAATCGGCGGCGCGCGTGAAGAATTGATGTTGAACGCCATACATTTTGTCGGCGTTCAGCAATTCCTGCGTGCGAAGGATGCCGATTTCATCGCCCTGTTCGGGCCCCAGCGCGTTCTGTCCTCCTTGCCCGCGCGTGATCGTGAGCACGGCAACGTCGGCGCCGAGGCCGCGCGAAAGATAGGTGAGCAGGCCGGGCCACTCGTCATCGGGATGCGCGGTGACAAATAGGATGCGGGTGGTCACGCGCGCCTGGTCGATCGCTTCGACGCTCTGCGTCAAATTTTGCGCCGCAGCGGAACTGGCTCCCACGAGAAGCAGCGATACAAGGACGGCGAAAACAATCAGGATGCGGTTTGGGTCACGATCGAATTTTTTCAGGTGATTCATCTTTATCCTAGAAAAGTCACGAAACTTGATAAGAATAGCAAGGAACCGCGGCTGGCTTGATGAAATTTCCTCATGACGCGAACGGCGGTGCATCCAAATTGGGGTGCCCGAAATTTTCGGATGGCTGGGTTAGTATGGGAGTTGCATGGTCTCGCTCGGTGTCATCATGACGACCGCGACGGCAACGATTCTGATCGCTGAACTCCTGCGCGATTGCCGTCAGAACTTCCGCCTGGAAGTTTTAAAGCAGGTGCGCCGGGCCGTTTACAGCGGCATCGTCTCTGCCCTGTTCGTTCTTGCGGCTATGTGCATTGCCCCCGCTCCGGCGCACGCGAACCAATTGAATGTCCCCCCGGAAGTGAAGCAAGGCCTTGACCGGATCTTTGACGGCGATCCCGATGCCGCGATTGATCTTGCAAAAGTGGTGCAGCAAAAGCAGCCCGAGCATCCCGTTGGCTATCTGCTCGAAGCCGAAGCTCGCTGGTGGAAAATCTACTGCGAAGCGCTCGAAGTGAAATACGAAATGGTCGACGCCTGGAAGCGTTCCAAGCGTCCCGGTGACGATGACTATCTCGCCCTGGCCGATCACGGCATCTCTTTGGCCCAGGCTCAATTGAAAAATTCCGATTCAGCAGAAATGCATCTTTACGCCGGAATGGGCCTGGCGCTCAAAGCACGGCTCTTCGGTTTGCGCGAGGAGCGCCGCGCCACGGCCCGCGCCGGCGTGGATGCCCGTGAACAATTTCTGCGCGCCGCGCAGCTCGATCCCGATCTTGCTGATGCCTACACCGGCCTTGGCCTCTACAACTATTATGCCGACGCGCTTTCCGCCATCGCGAAAGTCCTGCGCTTCATCATGGGAATTCCGGGCGGCAGCAAAAGGGAAGGCATCAAGCAACTGGAAATCGGGATGAGCCGCGGCGAATTGATCGCTCCGGAAGCGCGCTTTTACTATGCGCGGAACCTTCGCACCTACGATCAAAAATACGAAGAAGCATTGGCAATTGCCGCTCCACTGGTAGAACGGTACCCGCACAATCCGATTTTCTTGTTAATGGTGGGAAATTTGAATGCCGAGTTGGGCCGCAAGGAAAAAGCCGCGGCCAGCTTCCGCGCCGCCGGACAATTGCCAATTCGCGATTCGGCCTGCGCGGAACGCGTGCGCAAGGTTGCGGAAATGTTTCTTTCCTCGTCGCATTAATCTTGGATCTAAGTCTTGTGTTTTATTTTCCGGGACAGTAAATCAGCTTCGGGCAGATTCTTCCTGTTCGAAGGCGTGATACGAAGATCGAACCAGCGGTCCCGCTTCCACGTGTTTGAATCCCATCGGCTCGCCCAGGCGCTTGAACTCGGCGAATTCATCGGGGTGAACGAACCGCGCAACGGGCAGATGCTCTCGAGTCGGTTGCAGATATTGTCCCAGCGTCAGAATGTGCGTGCCCTGCGCGGCGATCTCTTCCATCGCCGCCAGCACCTCCTCGCGCGTTTCTCCCAGGCCCAGCATCATCCCCGTTTTCGTTGGAGTGTCTGGAGAAGATGCCCGCACCCGCCGCAGCAGCTCCAGGGAGCGCTCCCACTCCGCGCCGCGGCGCACGCGGCGATAAAGGCGCGGCACCGTCTCCATATTGTGATTCAGCACATCGGGCCGGGCCGCGAGCACCGTTTCCACAGCGGACCAAACGCCGCGAAAATCCGGGATCAGCACTTCCACGCGGCAGCCGGGAACCCGGCGGCGGATTTCCGCAATCGTCCGCGCGAAGATGGCGGCGCCGCCATCGGGTTGGTCGTCGCGATTCACCGACGTCACCACCGCGTAACGCAGTCCCATTTTCTCCACCGCTTCCGCCACGCGCTCGGGTTCGTCTTCATCCGGCGGCCCGATGGGCTTGCCCGAGGGCACCGCGCAGAATCCGCAGGCGCGCGTGCAGATGTTGCCCAGGATCATGAACGTCGCGGTGCGATGATCCCAGCACTCGCCCATATTGGGGCAGCGCGCGCTCTCGCACACCGTGTGCAAATCCAGCGTCCGCATGATCCGCTTCAGCTCCTGATAATTCTCCCCGCCGAAGAAACGGACCTTCAGCCACTCGGGACGCGGATGCGCGCCCGGCGGCGGAATTTCGCCGGAAGGAGCACTCGGAAGAATATTGAACGGAGTCGCCATTTGGGTGCGCTGCAAAATTCCATTCTACTCTACGCAGTCAACTGGGGTGAAACAAGTCGCTGATCCGGTCCCGCCGCCGCTCAATCCATCCCCCGGCGAGTCGCCTTGGAACGCCAACGCTGTTCCATTCTGACAACGAGTCGGCTTGCCTTTTGTTGTAATTTTGCCACAGCATAACCATCTAAGCACAAAGATTGGCCATAAATCATTGATTCCAAAAGCTGAAATTGATATTCATGGGCCCCACGAATGCTATGATTATTCCCGGCTTATTAGACATGTCCTATCAACTCACCATCGATCGACCGGCTGAAACGCACGGCGTCGGACTGCACACCGCAGTGCGCTGCCGTCTGCGTCTCCTGCCCGCTCCTGCCGATACCGGCATCGTCTTCCGCCGGGTCGACCTCGACAATTTCGAAATCGAGGCACATGTCCGCAACGTCGCCCGGGTGAGTTACGCCACCAGCCTGATGAAAAATGGCGTGCTGATCTCGACCACGGAGCACCTGCTCGCGGCGCTCTATTCTTGCGGAGTCGACAACGTGTATGTGGAAATTGATGCTCTCGAACTGCCCATCCTCGATGGCTCCGCGCAGCCATTCATCGAAATGCTTCAGCAAGCGGGAATCCGGCGGCTTCGGCGGCGGCGCCGCTACCTGAAAATGTTGAAGCCGCTTGAATTTTCCGACGGCGACCGCCGCATCGGAATATACCCCAGCGATGAATTTCACGTCCGCTGCTTCATTGACTATTCGCACGCGCTGATCGGCCGCCAGAACGTGGACCTGACCATCGATCGCGAAACGTTCAGCCGGGAACTGGCCCCAGCCCGCACGTTTGGCTTCGTGCATGAGGAAGCCCAACTGCGCGCCATGGGATTGATTCGCGGCGTTTCCTACGAAAACGTGGTGGTGCTGGATCGGGAGCGTATCTTGAACGGCCCCACGCGTTTCAAGGACGAGTTCTGCCGCCACAAAGCGCTCGACCTGATTGGCGATTTGGCCCTGGTGAGCCGCCCACTGAAGGCGCTTGTTGTAGCGCACAAGGCAGGCCACGCCTTGCACACGCAACTGGTTACGCGCTTGCTGGCTGATAGTTCGCTCTGGACCGAAACCACGGAAGAAGCCCGTCCACTCCATCGCGTTGCTGTAGCCCAGCACACCCTAGCCAGCGATTAATCGAGTCATCGTTCCGCCGCGCCCGGGTTTATGGGGTCGGCGGTGATCGTAAAATCATGAACGCCGGGAGACGAGCATCCCGCCGCAGCCTTGGCGACGGGCGACCCCGGCCGATAATTGAAGATGTACCCCATCCCCTCGCTGGTATTGCCGGAGCCGTAGTTCGACAGCCGGATATCGATCAGCAATGCATGGTCGCAGGACGAATCCTTCACACCGGCCGCGCCGCCCATCGAACCCAGGCTCGGCGGGAATCCGTTGTCATACGTAGCGGAATAGGTGACCGACGCAACTGTCATGGTACGCAGTCTGCCGACCGCAGCCGCTTCGTTCGCCACCATCTTGGAATGTAGCAGGTTTGGTATGGCGATGGCTGCGATGATCAAAACGATAACGATCGGCATCAGCATTGCCCCCAAATACCCCAGCACTAATCCCGCTACCGCCATTCCTTTGCCCGTCAAGCGGCCCGCGCTGTGGCGAATGTCGGAAAGAGACAAATGCCCCAGCACAATGGCTGCCACGGCGGCTGGAAAAAACAGAAACAAGATTCCGCAAATCAAGCTGCCAATCGCCTTGCCGCTCGTTTCAACTCCGGCCCTTGCCACAGGAACCGCGGCGCCCGCGTTCATTGCCATGGGATTTGCGCAGCTTTGGCAAAAGCGTGCCTCATCCGGATTGGAGTGCCCGCACATCTGGCAAGTCTGCATCGCGCGCCTCCGCGAAGAAATGCAAAGAAATCGGCTCTGTGGTTAACCGTTTTCCTTTGGAAAGTCAATCATTCGGCACGATTGCCAAACGCGAAGCGGAGCGCGACAATTATTCTATTATGACCTCTCCTGACACCGTTGTCGTAATCCTTGCCGCGGGGAAAGGCACGCGGTTGAAGTCCGATCTTGCGAAGGTGCTGCATCGCGCCGGCGGGCGCCCGCTGGTCGAGCATGTGGTGCGCGCCTGCCAGCCGCTGGGCGCGGCCGAAATTCTTGTGGTCGTGGGACACCAGGCGGAAGACGTCAGCGCCGCCGTCACGCCGCTGGGCGCGAAGACCGTTCTGCAGGAGCCGCAGGCCGGCACCGGCCATGCCATGCAGGTTGCGCGGCGGGCCATTGGCACGCGCGCGAAGTACGTGCTCGTGGTTCCCGGCGACGCCCCGTTGATTCGCACGGAAACCCTGGCAGGGCTGATGAACTTGCATCGCACCGGGCAGGCCGCCGCCACAATTCTCTCCGCCAAGCTCGAAAATCCCGCCGGGTACGGCCGGATTATTCGCAAGCCGGGCGGTTCAGTGGCCGCGGTGGTGGAAGAAAAGGCCGCCGACGAATCGCAACGCGCCATCCAGGAAATCAATTCCAGTGTTTACTGCTTCACGCTCGAAAAGTTGTGGCCGTGCCTCGAAGCGCTGCGTCCGGAAAACTTCCACAACGAACTCTACCTGACCGACGCGATCGCGCTGCTCAACGAGCGCGGCGAAAAAGTTCTGGCGCAAGTGGCCTCCGACGCCAACGAAATTCTTGGCTGCAACAACCGCGTGGAACTGGCGGAGGTAGACCGCATCTTCCGCCGCCGCAAGGCGGTCGAGTTGATGGAATCCGGCGTCACCATCTACCTGCCCGATACCGTGCTGGTCGATCCCGACGTGGAAGTGGGCCGCGACTCCTTGATCGAGCCCGGCGTTCAACTTCTGGGCAAGACGCGCATCGGCCCCGGCTGCACGATTCGCACCGGCAGCGTCCTGGTGGATGCCGTGCTCGCGGAAGGCGTGCATGTGCGCCAGCATTGCGTGATCGCCTCCAGCATGCTCGGACCACAAACCACCGCCGGACCCTTCGCGCACATCCGCGAAGGCGCGGAACTGAAAGCCGGAGCGCGCGTGGGCAATTTTGTGGAAGTCAAAAAGAGCACGCTGCACGAAGGCGTAAAGGCCATGCACCTCACCTACCTGGGCGACGCCACGATCGGCCGCAACAGCAACATCGGCGCGGGCACCATCACCTGCAATTACGACGGCACCAATAAGAATCCCACCATCATCGGCGAACGCGTCTTCGTGGGCAGCGATTCGGCCTTGGTAGCGCCGCTTAAAATCGGTGACGGCGCCTACATCGCCGCCGGCTCCACCGTTACGGAGGATGTCCCCGCCGATGCCCTCGCCATCGCTCGCGGCCGGCAGATCAATAAGGAAGGCTGGGTGGCCGAGCGCCGCGCCCGCGCCGCACACGCAAAATCCCGTGGCGCGGATGTGGATAACCCGCGCCCCACAAATGATTCCGCCCCGAAATCTGAGGATGATTCCGGCGCAGGCGAGAAATCTCAACACAAACCGGCTTCAGCATCCCGGAAGAAAACCAAGCCTTTTTCGCACTCCTGAAGAGCCGGGCCAAGCTCCGGCTAAGCCACCGGGCCTCCGCCTGGCGGCAATTCCATTTCAGTTCTCAGTTCGTTGCTCTCTGCTCCGAGCCAGCCGCCACGGAGTTTTTCTGTTCGCCTGAATAACATCGAAACGGCGGGATTTAGTTTTCATCTGCCTATCGGAACGCCCCGCATCCATGTGTTAGAATGAATTTTCGGAGGAAAATCCCGCGATGAAATTTGGCGTAGTCGTGTTTCCCGGCTCCAATTGCGACGAGGATGCTTATCACGCAATCAGCGCGGTTCTGGGGAAGCCGGGCGAATTCGTGTGGCATCAGTCCGAAAATCTGCAGGGCCTGGACGCCGTCATTCTCCCCGGTGGATTCGCTTACGGCGATTATCTCCGCACCGGCGCGATCGCCCGGTTCTCGCCTGTGATGCGCTCCGTGGAACGATTTGCTCGCGGCGGCGGGCTGGTGATCGGCCTCTGCAACGGTTTTCAGATTTTACTGGAAGCCGGAATACTGCCCGGCGCCATGCTGCGCAACGCCGGGCTGCGCTACATCTGCCGCCACGTGCACCTGCGCGTGGAAACCACCGAAACACCATTTACCTGCGCCGCGACCAAAGGCCAAGTGCTGAAAATTCCCATCGCGCACGGGGATGGAAATTATTTCTGCGATGCAGAAACGCTGGCCGAACTCGAGCGCAACCAGCAGATCGTTT
Organism: Terriglobia bacterium; assembly: GCA_041497605.1. Classification (GTDB taxonomy): domain Bacteria; phylum Acidobacteriota; class Terriglobia; order Acidiferrales; family UBA7541; genus JBGPTK01. The sequence goes on from JBGQGW010000036.1 coordinate 9,461, forward strand.
TTCGCTACACCACGCCCGAGGGGCGCGAAGATCCGGCCGCGAACCCCAATGGCTCGCTCGCCAACATCGCCGGGATTTGCAATCGCGAGCGCAACGTGATGGGAATGATGCCGCATCCGGAGCGCGCGGTGGAGCTTGCGCTGGGCTCCGCGGACGGCCTGGTGATTTTTCAATCGATGGTCGAGAGTCTGGTTCGGCACGCGGCGGTGACTGCCTGACGGGTTGCGGAAAAGCTCCGGTTCTTGTCATTCCGCAGTCTGCCAGGCGCAAGAGCAGTACACTCCCCTTCCGGAGATCAAATGCAACGAACAGTTTCGTGGCTGTCCGCGGCCATCAGTCTCGCCGCAATTTCCTTGTTGATCTCCGCGCGTCTGCCGGCTGGTAATTCCAAAGGACGCGATCGCAAGGCCGCCGCGGGTCCCCAGGTTGCCCCGGAATGGCCCAAGCTCGACGAAGAAGCGATCAAGAATTTCTCCGAATACCTCCGCGTGGACACTTCCAACCCGCCGGGAAACGAGGTGCGCGCGGTGGATTGGTTCAAGAAAATTTTCGACGCGGAGCGCATTGCATACGAAACGGCCGAATCGGCTCCCGGACGCGGCAATATTGTCGCGCGATTGAAAAGCGCCAAGCCGAATGGCGAGCCCGCGCTGATTCTGCTGAATCACATGGACGTGGTGCCGGTGAGCCGCGAATTCTGGACCGTGGATCCCTTCGCGGGACTCGAACGCGATGGCTACATCTGGGGCCGCGGCGCGGAAGACATGAAATCCACCGGCATCGCGCAGTTGATGGTGTTCCTCGAGCTGCATCGCGCGCAGGTTCCGCTCCGCCGCGACGTGATTTTCCTGGGCACCGCGGACGAAGAAGCCGGCGGACTTTTCGGCCCCGATTGGCTGCTGAAAAACAAACCGGAATGGACCGCGGGCGCGGGATTTCTGCTCACCGAGGGCGCGAACACTCCCTCGAGCGATGGAGGCAACGCGATCTACTACGGCGTGGGCCCCACGGAGAAAACTCCCGCCTGGCTGAAGCTGACGGCGACCGGCCACTCCGGTCACGGTTCGGTTCCGGTCCCGGATTCCGCCGTGAATCGCCTGCTGGTGGCGCTCAATCGGTTACGGGAATATCGCCCGCCGCTCGAGGTCACGCCGCCGGTGGAATCATCCTTCCGCACCCTCGCGCCGTATCAGGGCGAGCCCTGGCGCAGCCGTTATGAAAACGTGCGCGCGTTCATCGCCAGTCCCGGCGCGTACGAGGAATTGCAGAAGCGCCCGGCCGTTCTCGCGCTGTTGACGAACACGATTTCGATCACCGGCCTCGAAGGAACCAAGAAAATCAATATTATCCCGCCTTCGGCCTCGGCCCTGCTCGATTGCCGCCTGCTGCCCGGCTGGACCATCGAACGCTGGCGCGAGCAGGTGAAGAAAATTATTCAGGACGATTCGATTCAGATTGAGACGGTGCTGAATTTTCCTCCCGCCAGTTCGCCGGTGGATACACCGCTCTATTCCGCCATTGTTGACGCGGTGAAGCGGTTGCACCCGGAAGCCGGCGTGACCCAGACGATCGAGACGGGATTCACCGATTCACATTACTTCCGCGAACACGGCATCGTCAGTTACGGCTTTGAGCCCTTCCCGCTGGCCGGCATCGATACCTCGCGCGTCCACGGGAATGACGAACGGATTCCGGCGAAGTCGTTCACGGATGGCGTGCACATGACCTGGGAAGTGGTGTACAACTTCACCCGGGTGCAGTAACGGACGGGCAAATTTTCAATGCTGGAAACGGAAATCAGGGTCACACCAGAAATCGCCGCCCAACATGGCCTTACGGCTGATGAGTATGCCCGCGTCCTGAAGATTCTCGGCCGCGAGCCGAATCTCACCGAACTGGGCATCTTCAGCGTGATGTGGAGCGAACACTGCTCCTACAAATCCAGCAAAGTTCATCTGAAGCGGCTGCCCACTCGTGGCGCGCAAGTGGTACAGGGCCCGGGCGAAAACGCAGGCGTGGTGGATATCGGCGACGGCCTTTGCGCCGTGTTCAAAATTGAATCGCACAACCACCCCAGCTTCGTCGAGCCATTTCAGGGCGCCGCCACCGGCGTCGGCGGAATCTTGCGCGACATCTTCACCATGGGCGCCCGCCCCATCGCCGTCCTCGATTCTCTCCGCTTCGGCCCGATTACTGCCCCAGAATCTGTGAGCGCCGGTTCCGGTATTCCCGCCGCCGAAATCGCCCGCAACCGCCGGATTCTCGAAGGCGTAGTGGGCGGCATCGGCAGCTACGGCAATTGCTTCGGCGTCCCCACCGTCGGCGGAGAAGTTCAATTCGAGCCCTGCTACTCGCGCAACCCGCTTGTCAACGCACTTGCTTTGGGAATCGCCAAGCGCGAGGAACTTTTCTTCGCCCGCGCCCGCGGCACCGGCAATCCGGTGATTTACGTCGGCGCAAAAACGGGCCGCGACGGCATCCACGGCGCATCGCTCCTCGCTTCCGCTGAATTCACGGATGAATCCAAACAGAAGCGGCCCAACGTGCAGGTGGGCGACCCGTTCATGGAAAAGCTGTTGCTGGAAGCGTGCCTGGAAGCGATGCGCACCGGCGCCGTGGTTGCGATTCAGGATATGGGCGCGGCTGGGCTCACTTCTTCTTCCTGCGAAATGGCTTCGCGCGGCGGCACTGGGATCGAAATCGATCTGGCGTTCGTCCCGCAGCGCGAAACGGGCATGACGCCTTACGAAATCATGCTCAGCGAATCGCAGGAGCGCATGCTGCTGGTGGGCGAGCGCGGCCGGGCAGGCGAACTCTTGAAAGTTTTCAAGAAGTGGGGCCTCGACGCGGTGGTGATCGGCCGGGTCACAGGCGACGGCCTGGTTCGCGTGCTCAATCGTGACCAGGTGGCCGCTGAAATTCCCGCGCACGCGCTGGCCGAAGAAGGACCGGTATACGAGCGCCCGGTGGGATCGCCACCCGCGCCGCGCGCCGGGCAGTTGGCAGTGTTTTCTCCGGAAGACGCAAATCTCACTCCGAATTTCGAGCGATTGCTCTCGTCGCCCGCCATTGCTTCGAAGCGCTGGATCATCGAGTCCTACGATCACATGGTTCAAACCAACACGCGCATCGCGCCCAACGCCGGCGATGCGGCCGTTGTGCGCATCAAAGGCACCAAACGCGCGCTCGCTCTGAGCGTGGATGGCAACGGCCGCTGGTGCTGGCTCGCCCCAAAAACGGGCGCGATGCACGCCGTTGCCGAAGCCGCACGAAATGTCGCATGCTCCGGTGCTCGTCCCTTGGCCGCCACCAATTGCCTGAATTTCGGCAATCCCGAAAAGCCCGAAGTGATGTGGCAATTCCGCGAAGCCATCGACGGGATCGCGGAGGCTTGCCGCGCCCTGGGCACGCCCGTCACCGGCGGCAACGTCAGCTTCTACAACGAAACGCTGGGCCAGGCGATTTATCCCACACCGGTGATCGGCATTTTGGGAATTCTCGAGGATGCTTCGCGCGCCCTCGGATTTGCGTTCGCGCGCCCCGGCGATTTTATCGTCCTGCTCGACGCACAACGCCCCGACGCAGTCCCCAGCGCGGCCGCCGGGCCGGAGGAATTTTCTTCCTCCGAATATTCAAAATCAGTTTTGGGAATTGTCGCCGGCGCGCCGCCCACCATCGATCTGGACGCCGAAAAACGGCTCATCGATTGTCTGGTCGCGCTCGCGGAACAAAGCGTGGTGGCCTCGGCCCACGACGTAAGCGACGGCGGCCTGGCCGTCACCCTGGCGGAATGCTGCTTTGCCAGCGAAGGTCTTTCGGCGCGAATCGATCTGGAAAGCGAGGAGCCGGCGGAAGTGGCTCTGTTTGGCGAGCGCGGCGCCCGCGCCGTGGTATCGGTTTCGCCGGACTCGCTTGCCCCGCTTGCCACCCTTGCGGCACAATACAATGTGCGGGCGCAGGAAATCGGCACGGTCACACGCGGCGAATTCCGCATCCAATTGAACGGCCAGCCACGAATCGCGGCGCCAGTTTCTTCGCTGCGCGAACAGTGGGCTACTTCTCTCGAACGAGCGCTGCGAATCCAATGACCCAGGTCTCTCCGCAACACGACGACAAGTTTCACGATGAATGCGGCGTGTTCGCCATCTTTGGACATCCCGAAGCCGCCAAGCTCACCTACCTGGGCCTGTTTGCCCTGCAGCATCGCGGCCAGGAATCCGCCGGAATCGTTTCCACCGACGGCGCCGATCTTTACTGCGTCAAGCAGATGGGCCTGGTGCAGGAAATTTTCACGCCGGAAGCAATTCAGCGTTTGCCCGGCCGGGTTGCCATCGGCCACACGCGCTATTCCACCGCCGGCGACACCACCTTGCTGAACGCGCAGCCGATCATGATCGATTGCAACAAGGGCAAGCTCGCCCTGGGGCACAACGGCAACCTGACCAACGCCCTTGAGTGGCGCCGCAAGCTCGAGCATCGCGGCTCCATTTTCCAAACCACCAGCGACACCGAAGTGATCGTGCACTTGATCGCGCGCAGCAGCGCCCGCAATTTGCCCGGCGCCGTCGCCGATGCGCTCACTTCCGTCGAGGGCGCGTTCTCGCTGATTATGCTGACCCGCGATGAGCTCTACGCGATTCGCGATCCTTACGGCTTCCGCCCGCTCTGCCTCGGCCGCCTGGGCGATGCCTGGGTGGTGGCTTCGGAAACTTGCGCCTTCGATTTGATCGATGCCGAATACGTGCGCGACGTCGAGCCCGGTGAAATGGTGCGCATCTCCCGCAGCGGACTCGAAACCATTCAATACGCGCCGGAACGCCCGCATCAGTACTGCATCTTTGAACACGTTTATTTCGCGCGTCCCGATAGCTTGGTCTTTGGCCGACCGGTGAATCTGACGCGCGAGCGCCTGGGCCAGCGCCTGGCTCTCGAGCATCCCGCCGACGCCGACCTGGTCGCGCCCGTCCCCGATTCCGGCGTGCCCGCTTCGATTGGTTACGCCAATGAGTCCGGAATCCCGTTCCGCATGGCGCTGATCCGCAACCATTACACCGGCCGCACGTTTATCGAGCCGCAGCAGGCCATCCGCGATTTCGGCGTGAAATTGAAACTGAACCCGGTGCGCCGCTTGCTCCAGGGCCAGCGCGTCGTGCTGGTTGACGATTCCATCGTCCGCGGCACCACCAGCCGCAAAATCGTCCGGCTCGTCCGCGAAGCCGGCGCCGCCGAAGTTCACGTGCGCATCAGTTGCCCTCCCACCATTTCGCCATGCCACTACGGCATTGATACGCCCACGCGCGAGGAACTGATCGGTTCGCATAAATCCGTGGAAGAAATTCGCCGCTTCCTGGGCGCCGATTCCCTGGGTTATCTTTCTCTGCGAGGACTGCGCGAAGCGATCGGCGACGACAGCGGAAAATTTTGCACTTCCTGCTACACCGGGAGCTATCCCACCGAACTTGTGCAACTCGAAGTCGAGGTACAGCGTGAATACTGAAGAGCATGTGATCAAAGAGAGCCCCAGGATGGGCGATCGCGTTTGGCGCGAAGCCCTTTCCTGGTTCTGGGTGCTCATCGCCTTCGTCCTGATCGAAGGAACCCTGGGGCAGGCGCGGGTGATCCCCAGCGCCTCGATGGAAAATACTTTGCTGATCGGCGACCACCTGATCGTCAGCCGTTTCGGCTACGATGCTGGTTTGCCGTTCACCAGTTGGCATGTTCCCCTGTGGCGCAATCCCCGGCGGCAACAAGTGGTCATCTTCCGCGCGCCGCTGCCCGGTTCGCCCGATTTTGTAAAGCGAGTGATCGGCCAGCCCGGCGACAAGATTGCCATCAAGAAGGGTATGGTCTACGTCAACGACCAGCCGCTCGATGAGCCGTATGTCGTGCGCGAAGTCACTGGAGGCAATTCCGCGAATTCCATTGCCGACAATTATCCGCCCGCCCCCAGCGAGCTCTGGCGCTTCGGCCTGCAATCCGATTGGGCCGTTCAGATCGGAAACTTCATTCACGATGGCGAAATCGTCGTTCCCCCCGGCCGCTATTTCGTCATGGGCGACAATCGCGACAATTCCTACGACAGCCGCTTCTGGGGATTTGTGCCGCGTTCTTCGATTGTCGGGACGCCGCTGTTCGTTTATATGTCCATTGACGCGCCGGAAGAAGTTTGGGAGCCGGGACACATCGGCGAGCGCTTCGCCGCGTATCTGAACGCAGTGCTGCACCCGCATGAGGTGCGCTGGCGCCGCCTGTTCTCGACCTTTTAGGAACCAGTAGCACAGGCACTCTTGCCTGTGCCCCAAAAATTCGAACGCTAAACGCCGGCTGCTGATTTTTTAGCTCGCAGTCTAAATTTTCCAGGTTCGCTGCCACCGGTTTGAGTCCCCACCCTCAGAAACCGGGATAAGGATTTCCCGATGCGCTACGCCGATGCAGGTGTTGATATCTCTGTGGCCGATCAGGCCAAGCAGCGCATCCGCACGCTGGCCGGCCGCACCTTCAATAGCAATGTCCTAGCGCCCATCGGCGGGTTCGGCTCGCTCTTCCGTTTCGATCAAAAGCGCTGGCGCGAACCAGTGCTCGTCGCCAGCGCCGACGGCGTCGGCACCAAGCTCAAAATTGCCACTGCGCTCGGCGTGCACTCCACCGTCGGCGCGGACATCGTCAACCACTGCGTCAACGACATCCTGACGCAGGGCGCCGAGCCTCTTTTCTTCCTCGATTATCTGGCCATGGGAAAATTGGATCTGCGCGTCATCGAGCAAATTATCGAAGGCATGAGCCGCGCCGCGAAATTGGCAGGCTGCGCGCTGATCGGCGGCGAAACCGCGGAAATGCCCGGCTTCTACGCGCCCGGTGAATACGATCTCGCCGGCTTCATCGTCGGCGCGGTGGATCGCAGCCACATGCTCGGTCCCGCCCGCGTGCGCGCGGGAGATATTTTAATCGCGCTGGCTTCGAGCGGCCTGCACACCAACGGCTATTCGCTCGCCCGCAAACTGGTTTTTCAAATGGCACGCCTCAAGCCGGAGGCTTACGTGCCCGATGTCAACAATAAAATCGGCGCCGAATTGCTCAAGCCCCACCGCTGCTACTGGCCCGTCCTGAAAAATATCGTCGCCCGTGGATGGCTCTCCGCGATGGCCCACATCACCGGCGGCGGCATCACCGGAAATCTTCCCCGAGTTCTGCCGCGCACCGTGCAGGCTACCGTGGATCTTGGCTCCTGGCCCGTGCTGCCGATCTTCCGCTATCTCGCGCGCATCGGAAAAATCGAAGAAGAAGAATTGCTGCGCACCTTCAATCTCGGCGCCGGAATGATTCTGGTCGTCCCGCCCAAACACGTCCGCAAAGTCGAAACCGAACTCAAACGCCACCGCGAAAAATATTACGTCATCGGCCGCCTCGAGTCCGGCCGCCCCCGCGTCGTCTACAACGGCCGCCTCCCGGCATAACGACCGTCGCTATCGGGCCACATGGCACATTTTGCAGTTTTCAATCTGCGCCACCGGATCAATGCGGTGCGTTTCGGCATCAAATGGCATCGGAATGTAGTGGCAGGCAACGCACTGGTAATTTCGTTCCAGCACCACACGATGGGCGGCCTCAAAATGCGCGAACCCGGGGGCATGTTTCGTAACTTCCGTGGCAACGTCGTGGCAGGACAAGCATTCTGAGTTCGCTGCTTTGCCAGGAATGTCGCTCTTGGCGGTCGAAGGTACCGCTGTGGCGGCCCGTTGGCTCGCGCCAATTTTCAAAGCTGCGTTCTTACCCGCTACTCGGCCCGTGAGAATCCCTGGGCCGAGAAATGTCCCTTCCAATCCCGCTTTGCCGTTGATTCCTCCAAATCCTGCCAGCTCGCCGGCTGCATAGAGACCGGGGATGGGTCTGCCATTGCGATCCACAACCCGGCAGGAATGGTCGATGCGAATTCCGCCCATGCTTTTTCGCGACAACGGGAAGATCTGCACGGTGTAAAAGGGCGGCTGGGAAATTTTCGGGGGCTTCTCGTTCGAGTTCTTTTCAAACGAGTGAAATTCGCTATCCGCCCCGTCTGCAATCATCTTGTTGTAGCGAGACACTGTCTGCTCTAGCGCAGCGGTGGGCAATCCCGATTTTTCTGCCAGTTCCTCAATCGTGTTGGCCGATTTCACCAGGCGCGGATCGTCGAAGATCCACTTTTGAACGTAACTGAATTCTCCCCAATCGGAGCCGGATACCCAGAATCCCAGCTTCGCTTCGCTATCGAAGATGGCCCAGTAGGTAGCCGGTTTTTGTTGCAGCAAAGCCACCATCGCCGGCCGCGGACCGCTGGTTTCGTCCACAAATCGATGGCCTCCGGAATTCACCCAGATTGCGTTCTTGATCTGAACGTTTAGTCCGCGCCGCAGCGTTGGATCTCTCGGATCGGGCAGGCCATAGGCGTAATTCCATTGGTGGTCCATGTTGAAATAGACCGCGCCCACCGCTCGCGCGATCTGGTGTCCCGAGCCGACGGAGTTCACCCCCGAGCCCATCAGGATTCGCTCCGGGAAAGGCACGTCATGCGGCCAGAACTCGCGGACCATGTCGAGATTATTCTGAAATCCTCCCGTTGCGAGAATGACCGCCTTCCCGCGAAAATCCTGGATTTCGTTAGTGCGAAGATTTCTGCCTCGAACGCCGGCGATTCGATCCCCGTCGCGCAACAACTCCGTCGCCTTCACGTTCCACACGAATCGAATCCGCTGCGTCTTTAAACACGCCCGATAGATGGGACTCACAAGCCCCAGGCCGCTCCCCCGCGTATTGTGGCCACGAGCGACGCTGTTACCGGGCAGTTGCGTCACTCCAGAGAAGCGGATGCCCATGGCCTCGACCCAGTCGTAGACATCTGAGCGTGAATGGTAAACGTAGTAGTGCACCCAATAGGGATCAGGATCTTCTCCCCAGCGGATGAAATCCTTCTCGGCGAGCTCGGGACTGTCTGCGATGCCGCTCGCTTTTTGCTCCGGCGTGCCGATCAGGCACACGGTGCCTTCCGACATAACAGCGTGCCCGCCAAACACAGACGACATATCCACAACCGTTACATTCGCGCCGCCACGAGCGGCCTCCAGCGCCGCCGAAAGCCCCGCAATCCCCGCACCCACAATGATGACGTCGCTCGTGATGGCCGGGACAGCTTGGGCGGAAGACTCTTCAGTGGATTGAGCGAAACGCACACCTGAACTTCCGCGCAATTGCAAAGACGCGATGACTAGCAGCAGTAAACAGAATCGGCGCATGGTGAAATTAAGATCCTCGAAAGGGTATTACCAGAATTTCCAAGGCAAACCTAGGGGACTCTTGCAGAAACTGCTATTCGTAGCGCAACGCGACCATCGGATCGACGCGCGTGGCCCTCCGCGCTGGAATGAAGCAGGCCGCCAGCGCCACCATCATCAACAAAATGGCAACGCCCGCGAAGGTTACTGGATCGGTCGCGCCCAGGCCATAGAGCTGGTTCGTCATCAAGCCGCATATGGTCTTGTATTGTGGAGAATTCCTGTTATTCAAGATAGGCTGTTATGTTAACGTCCTCGGCACATGAAAAAGCGAATCGCAGTGCTGCTTTCGGGCCGCGGCTCGAATTTCAAGGCGCTTGCGGACTCGGTTGCCGCGGGAAGAATTCCCAATGCCGAAATCGCGATTGTCATCAGCAATCGCGAGGGCGCGCCGGGAATCGAAAAGGCAAAATCGCGCGGCATCCCGGCGAAAGTGATTCCGTCGAAGGGCTTGCAGCGGGAGGAATATGACCAGCTTGTCGTCGCGGCGATCCAGGCGGCGAATGCCGATCTGGTTTGCCTGGCCGGGTACATGCGCTTGCTTTCGCCGGTGTTTGTCGCGGCGTTCCGGAATCGCATTTTGAATATTCATCCGTCGCTGCTGCCCGCGTTTCCGGGACTCGAAGCTCAGCGGCAAGCGCTCGAGCACGGCGTGAAGTTCACCGGATGCACGGTCCATTTTGTGGATGAAAATCTGGATGCCGGGCCGGTAATTTTGCAAGCGATCGTTCCGGTGCTCGATGCGGATACGGCAGAATCGCTCAACCAGCGCGTTTTGAAAGAGGAGCATCGCATTTACACTGAAGCGGTGCGGATTGTGCTCGAAGGACGCTATCGCATCGAAGGCCGCCGCGTCTTGATTCTTCCGGAGAAGCCGAATGCCTGAGGCAAAAAGCAAAGTGGTATTCAAACCAGTGGACGAACAGCTCGCGCTGCTGCGCAA
>JBGQGW010000037.1:0-19283 GCA_041497605.1 Terriglobia bacterium
CCGCTATCCGCCGCAACGACGGGCAAACCGTGCGCCATGGCCAGGAGCAGGGATGAGCCGAGCCCTTCCATTTGCGCGGGAAAGACAAATACATCCATGGCGCGATAGGCGGCCGAAATATTTTCAAGAAAGCCCGCGAAAATAATCGAGGACGCAGCTCCGGATTCGCGCGCCAGATTTTCAAGATGGGGGCGCAGCGGCCCATCGCCGACGAGAAGCAGCCGGGATGAGGGAAATCGCTGCAGAACGGAGGGCCAGGCACGGATCAGCGCATCTTGTCCCTTGCCTTCCACGAAATATCCAACGCATCCGGCCACGATATCTCCATCGGCAATGCCCCAGGCGCGTCGCGTTTCCTGGCGCATCTCGCGGCGAGATTCCGGCGTAACCATGTGCGGGAGCTCGACACCGTCATAGACGATTCCGATGCGCGATGAGTCGAGGCCTGCTTCTACGACGCGATCGGCCACGAAACGGGATATGGCGATGATCCGCCGGGCAGCGCGGTAACGGCTGAGCGCCCAGCGGCCGCGCTTGATTGGAAACGTGACGCGCCGGTGGACGACGAGAGCGGAGCGTCTGTGCGCGCCGGCGAGGTAGGCGGCAGTCAACCCATGCGGATCGTGGGCGTGAACAATATCGAAGCGCTGCTCTTTCAAGATCCGGCGGAGTTGCCGCACGGCGTCGAAGCGCACCAGGCGACTCGAAATCGAGTGGACAACAACTCCTTCCGCTGCCGCGTGCCGAGCCAGCGGACTATCGCGCAGAGCCAAAAGCTCGGCCGCGTGTCCGCGCGCACGCAATCCGCGGAGAGCGAGAAGAATCTGGTGTTGGCCTCCGCGCCAATCCGGCTGGGTATCCAGATGCAAAGATTTCATTTTTGATCGGCTCGTTTGAGCGAGCCAGTGGCGGAGTCTATCACTGCGCGCGAGCTGGGTCGAGACAGGGGCTCGTTCAGCACTGTGCCATTACTTGACAGTAAACTAATCTTTTATTACTCTGTACATCTCTCAGAGGCACCCGATGAAATCCATTGTTCCTGCGTTCTTGCGGCTGGGCCTGGTGATTCTTGCCGGTTTTGCGGCAGCGCTGGCCGCTCCGGTGGCTGGAGCAGAAACGCTCACGATCACTAGCACTCCTTCCGGCGCAAGCATTCAACTGGATGGAATACCGGTTGGGACCACGCCGTACGAAGCGAAATTTCCGGGCGGCTATTTTCATAAGACCCATTTCGTGCTCAGCGAAAGACTCTCGCATCCCATTCAGGTGCGCCTCTCGAAAGAAGGATATGCCACAAAGGAATTTATTCTAACCGATGGGCCGATTGTTTGGCGTTCGGTGAACGGCAGGGCACACGGCAACTACTGGCTGCTGAAGACCGCTCATCTCGAGGTGGTCCTCGAGCCTCTTGCGAAGGCGTTTACCGGCACGATTGGAACGAGCGGGACGGCCATGGCGAGCCCGCGGCTGGAGCTCTCCGTGGAAGAAGTTGTCCGGCGAGCAAGTCCCGCAGTGGTGCTGCTCAAGGGCCCGCGCGTGCAAGGCACCGGCTTTTTTCTGACCGAGACGGGGGTGATCGCAACGAACAAGCATGTGGCGGAGGGCGAAACAAGTTTGATAGCCGTCAGCGCAGCCGGAAGCTCCCTTGAGGCAAACGTCATGTACGTCGATCCGAATCTTGACTTGGCTCTCGTTAAGGTGGAAGGCGCCGGACTGCCGCATCTATCGCTGGCCGATATCGCCGGTGTTCATCCCGGCCAGACGGTGATCGCGATCGGCAATCCCGGGCTGGGCTTGCCGAATACGGCCACCAAAGGGATCGTCAGCGCGGTGGGAAAACTTACGAACGAGACCGGCACCTGGGTGCAGACCGATGCGGCATTGAATCCGGGCAATAGCGGCGGCCCACTGCTGAATACTTTCGGTGAAGTGGTCGGCATCAACACGCTGAAAGTGGAAGATCGGCAAGGTATCGCGTTCGCACTCAGCGCAAGCGATCTTGTCACACTGCTGCGGCGCTTTTATCCGGATGCTGACGGAGCCAATCACAGCGCTCAGCCCGATGGTTTTGGCACGGTAACCATTTCGTCCGACCCGCAAGGCGCGGAAATCTACCTGGATGGGAAATTTGTCGGCAACACCCCATCGGTTTTCAAGCTTGCGGCAGGCCGGCACCACATCAAGATCAAACTCCCAGGCAAGCAAACCTGGTGGCGCGATTTTGAAGTTTTGAAGGACAGTGAAGCGACGCTGAGCCCTTCCCTCCTCCCAACGACATAAGCCTCCGTGCTCCGAAGCGGGGCAACCTCGTTCGCTCTCCCGAAATATTGCATTCGCGAGTATGATTCTGCGGCATGGGCCGAGACACGAAGCAGCAATTTACAGGTGAGATCCCAAAGACGCTGGCTTGCCTGACGGATTTCGAAGATGCCGCGCGCGAAATGGTTCCGCATATGGCGTGGGAATTCCTGAATGGGGGCGCGGGAGACGAAGCTTCGCTGCGATGGAACCGGGAAGCATTCGAACGGATTCGATTGTTCCCGCGGGTGCTGGTGGATGTATCGAAACTGGATACTCGAATCGAACTTTTCGGCGAAACGCTGCCGTTTCCAATCCTGCTCGCCCCGGTGGCCTTCCAGCGCCAGTTCCATCCCGAAGGTGAAGTCGCGTCGGCTCGCGGCGCGGGCCTTGCGGGGGCCACACTGATTGCCGGAACTCTTTCGAATTCATCTCTCGAGGAAATCGCCGCGGCCGCAACGGCGCCGCTTTGGTTTCAGCTCTACGTCCAACCCGATCGAGGCTACACGCGTGAGTTAGTCGCGCGCGCGGAGGCGGCGGGCTGCCGCGCCCTGTGCATGACCGTGGACACGCCGGTGCTGGGCGCGCGGAATCGCGAGGACCGCGTGCAATTTGCCCTGCCGCCGGGCCTGGGGCATCCCAATCTGGACGGGCTGAAGTCAGCTCACTCCGTGAACTCCCACCGGCCGAAGGAGGGGGACATTTACAGCATGTTGATCTCCCCGGATTTGGCATGGAAAGATGTGGAGTGGTTATTATCGTTCGCAAAAGTGCCGGTGGTGCTGAAAGGAATTCTTCACCCGGAGGATGCGGACCGCGCCGTCCAGACCGGCGTGGCGGGTTTGATCGTTTCGAACCACGGCGGGCGGAATCTGGACACGGCCCCGGCATCCATCGATGCGCTTCCCGGAGTTGCCGAAAAAGTAGCCGGCCGCGTTCCGTTGCTGATGGATAGCGGGATTCGGCGCGGCACCGACGTGCTGAAATCGCTGGCACTCGGCGCGAAGGCGGTGCTGATCGGGCGGCCGTATGTCCACGGACTTGCGGTGGGAGGGGCGGAAGGCGTCGCTCGCGTCGTAAATATTCTTCGCGCTGAATTCGAAATGGCCATGGCGCTGGTGGGCTGTACGTCGATTGCGCGTATCAACCACTCAGTTCTCTTTCGCGAGGCCGGACCATATCAGTTCTGATCGCCGAGACCGTGCCGTTTGCCGCAGAGCTTGCAAAGCGTTGCGGCCTCCGTATTGTCGACGCGGTGTTTCACCGGCTTCAGCGTGCGCACGTAAGCGTAGATGGCTTTCAGATCATCATCGGTCAGGTTGCGAAAGGCGCTCCAAGGCATGATCTGGTTCAGTTTGCGGGCATGGACATATCCGGTCCTCATCATTTGAATAAACAAATCTTCGTCGTAGTAAGAAATGCCGGTGGCATCCGGGGTGATGTTGGCGCTGGCCGCTTCGCCCCAGGGACCTTTAAAGACCGTGCCACCCGCAAAATCCATCCCGGGAACTCGATTCCCCCTGATCGCCGGTGTGTGGCAATCCGCGCAGCTCGCCATGAGGACCAGATGCGCGCCGCGCTTCACTGGGGTTGTTGTATCTGATTCCGGCACGGGAGCCGTGAGCGGCTCCGGCACACTGCGAATCAAATATTTCACCGGAAAAATAATATTGGTCTGCGGCAAAGGATTGTGCACGGGCGGAAGCGAACGCAAATAGACGATCACGGAAGCCAGGTCCTCATCGGACATGGCCTTGAAATTCGGATACGGCATCAGGGGAAACAGCGCACGGCCGTCGTGGCCGATCCCTTCGCGAATAGCGCGCGCCAGTTGATCGTCCGTCCAATTTCCCGTCCCTGTCTCAGGATCGGGAGTGAGGTTCGCGGCGATCAGGACCCCCGGCAGATCCGCGAGGGGGAATATTTCGCCGGCGCCCATCATGCCGGCAGAGATGGACGCTTCATGAGTGGTCCAGTCATGCGGGGAGTGGCAATCCATGCATCCAGCAAAATTTTGTGCGATGTAGCGGCCACGCTCGAGCCTGGCGGGGGTGCGCTCGAATGTGCGGCTGGTGAGCGGGCGCATTCGCGGGCCGATGAAAGGGCGCCATCCGATCGTGAATGTGATGGCGAAAAGAATCAAGATTACAAAAACGAACAAGCTATAGCCCAAAATCCTGGGCCAGCGCTTCCTTGCGACTTCCGGCATCTTTCGGCTCCTGTGATTGATCTTGAAGAAATGGCAAATTTTGAAATGGGTTATCGAGTTCAGCGCGGCGGACCGGCAGGCGCGATCCGCAGCGGTGGAATTTTACTTTCCCGAATTCGCGCGTTCAACGCCGGCAAGTCTATCTGCTGAATCGTTTCCCACTGAGCGAGTTGAGCGTCGAGAGTATGGCGAGCTTCCTCGAAAGCAGCATACCCTTGAGCGGTTGGCGCCCGGTCGGCACTGTCGTTGACGACCACGGCCAAGGAAGCGAGAGTCTCATTCGTCTTGGATAAACTGTCGGAAATGAAGGCATCCCTTCCTCGCACGCCTTCCAGGGCCATCGCTTTGCGATCGAGTTCAGCCGCAGCCGCCACAATCTGTTGCGCGTGCGGATCTTCACCCAATCGGTCACGGAGCGCTTCGAGCTGGGTTCGCAGATCGTGAACCTGCCTGCAGGCTTCGAAGTCTTGCTGAATGGCTGCCGAGATTTTGAGGCCGAGTTCGAGTTGAGCAGTGAGATCGGCTCGAGAAGTTGCGACCCGCGGATCCATTTTCACGGTGAGCGGCTGCGTATAGGAATGGCCCGCGACCGTCAGTTTTACCTGGTACACGCCGGGAAGGACGAGCGGGCCTTCCGGCTCTCGCGGGGTATTCAGCCCGTAGACGGCGGCCGAGTAGGAGGGAGTGATCGTGGCCGGCAGCGGATAACGCAGGTCCCAAACGAAGCGCTGCATTCCAGCGTTCCTGGAGGGAGGCGGAGGAAAGCGCAGCCAGTAATTCGCAAAGGGTGGCGGAATATCGGGGGAATCCGGCTGATCGTCACTCGAATACCTCCGGACCACCTTGCCGGAATCATCCAGAATTTCGATAGTCACATTTCCCGCCGGCGCTGATTGCAAGTAGTAATACAAAATTGCGCCCGGGGGCGGGTTCGTGCCTGCCGGGGTTTCGGGCGGCAAGGGCGAGTCGCGATTCGTGCTGGGGCGGACGCGAATCGCTTTCGAGGGCCGGAATAGATGAAAGTCTGAACCCGCGATCGCTGAATCGATCTGGCGAAGCGGCGAGATATCGTCCAGAATCCAGAAGGAACGGCCGTGCGTCGCCACCACCAGATCATTTTCGTGCACCACCAGATCATGGATTGGCGTGACCGGTAGATTGAGCTGCAACGGCTGCCAATGGGCGCCGTCATCGATCGAAAAATAAACGCCGATCTCCGTCCCCGCGAACAGCAATCCTTTGCGTACGGGATCCTCGCGCACCGCGTGGACGTAGGCGGCGGCCGCGATTCCATCGGTGACTTTCGTCCAGGTCTTGCCGAAATCGTGCGTGCGGAAAATGTAGGGATTGTAATCGTTCAGGCGATGACGGTCCACGGCCGCATACACGCTTCCCGCATCGTGCCGCGAAGCATCCAGGACGCTGATCCTGCTCCAATCGGAAAGTCCCGGAGGCGTGGCGTTCGTCCACGTTTTGCCGCCATCGCGTGTCAACTGGATCAGGCCGGTGTCCGTGCCTGCCCAGATTAAACCTTCCTTTAACGGCGACGGCGCGATTGCATAGACCACTCCATAGCCGCGAGCCCTGGTGTTCTCGATGGACGGCGGACCGTTCTTCGCCGCCTGGCTGCTCTTATCCGCTCCCGTCAGGTCGGGGCTGATTTCTTGCCAACTCTTGCCCTCGTCGCTGGTTTTCAGGACGTATTGCGAGCCCATATAGAGGACATGCGGGTCCTGCGGAGAGAACACCAGGGGCGACGTCCAAGTGAATCGATATTTTCGCTCCGAGATTTCGGCGCCAAAGGCGCTGACGGGCGTCGGCGAAATATTCTGCGACTGGCCGGTCCGAGTATCGAGGCGGAACAGGCTGCCATAGGTGTCGCCGCCATAGATAATATTAGGATCGGATGGATCGGGAAGGATGTAGCCGGCCTCACCCGCGCCCGCGGAGAACCAATCGCGAAAAGTAATTTCACCATAATCGCCGCGGCTGGTGATCACTGCGGTACCGCTATCCTGTTGGCCGCCGTAAACGCGATAAGGAAATTGATTGTCCGTGGCCACGTGATAGAACTGAGCGGTGGGCTGGTTGTTCCAGGAACTCCATGTCTCGCCGCCATCGACGCTGATCACCGCTCCCTGGTCGCATCCGAGGATCATGCGATGCGAATTTTCGGGGGCGATCCACAGCGAGTGGTAATCGTCGCCACCGGGAGCGCCTTTGATTGCCGTGAAGGTCTTGCCGCCATCCGTGGAGCGATACAGCGCAACATTCGGAAGATAGACGGTATCGGGATCATTCGGGTCGATGGTGATCCCGCCAAAATACCAGCCGCGGCTCCAGACGTGGGGATCGGCGCTGACACGAGTCCAATTTTGGCCCGCATCGTTGGAGCGATAGAGTCCGCCGGCTTTGGCGTCAACGATAGCGTAAACGCGATTGCCATTTTCGCCCCGCGCGACGGCGACGCCGATGCGGCCGAGTCCCTCCGAGGGAAACCCGTGGCCGGTAATTTCCTGCCAGGTAACTCCGGAGTCGGTTGATTTGTACAAACCGCTGCCCGGGCCGCTGGTTGGCGGATAGGTGCTCCAGGGCGGGCGTCGCGCCTGCCACAGCGAGGCATAGACGATGCGAGAATTATTGGGATCGAAGGCGAGATCGATGGCCCCGGTGTTCTCGTCCTTATAGAGAACTTTTTGCCAGGTCGCGCCGCCATCCGTGGAGCGGAATACACCCCGTTCCGGATTCGCGCCATAGCCGTGACCGAGGGCTGCCACCAGAACGATATTTGGATCGCGAGGATCAACCAGGATGCGTCCAATCTGCATGGTGTCGCGCAATCCGATATTCTTCCAAGTCCGGCCGGCGTCGGTGGATTTGTACATGCCGTCGCCGAAAGAAATATCCGAGCGCATGTCGGCTTCGCCGGTTCCGACGTAGATCACGTTGGAATCGGAAGGCGCCACGGCGATCGCGCCGATGGAAGCGATCGACTCACGATCAAATATCGGGGTCCACACCTCGCCATCATTCGTTGTTTTCCAAACGCCGCCGCCCACTCCCCCGAAGTAATACACGTAAGGCTGGCCGGCATCTCCACTGACGGCAAGCACGCGCCCGCCGCGATGCGGACCAATCATTCGCCACTCGAGACCGGAGTACAGGCTGGGGGAAATGTTCTGAGCGGCGGCGGGGATTGGCGCGCACGCAAAAATTGCGGCAAGAAGCAAGAGGCGTGAAAATATTGTGAATCTTAACATGGTGTTCATCATTTTTCCCGGAAGCGGAGTATACACCACGCTATGGCATCCCATTACTGATACAAAAACTCTCGCGCGAATGCCTCTGCCGCGCTTGCTGTCACAAACGCAGGCGAAGATTCAGCAGGCCAGCGCCAAATACGAGTATCAAATTCAATATGCAATGCTGATTTACGAAATCGGCCGCCGGCGCTAATGGGGTAAACGGTTTAGCGGACTCGTAGAAGCCGAAAATTCGTCAGCCGATGAAGCGATAGCCAACGCCGCGAACTGTGAGCAGGTGAACGGGCTTGGAAGGATCTTTCTCGATATAGCGGCGCAGGCGCACGATGAAGTTGTCGATGGCACGCGTGTCGGTATCCTCGGATAATCCCCAAACATCTTCGAGAATGGACTTGCGCGAGACGGTGCGGCCCTTGCTGCGGATCAAGTGCCGGAGAAGCTTGGCTTCCATCAGCGTCAAGTGAATGATCGACCCGTTCACATTCAATTCGAGAGTGCCAAAATCAATCGTCTTCCCATCGAACGAAAATACTTCATAGTCGGCGCCGGCGGCGGTCATTTCCTTGTTGCTTTCTACTTTTTCGGTCTTCTGGCCGTGCTCGCCGCGCAGCCATTCACTTCGACGAAGCAAGCCCTGCAGCCTTGCCAGCAAGATCGACAGCTCGAAGGGCTTCGGGAGATAATCATCGGCGCCGGCGGCAAATCCCTGCAAGACGTCCTCAGGACGGCCGCGCGCCGTCAGCATCAGCACGGGGACATAATTCTTCGCCTGGCGCAGTGCGGTGGCAACCGCGAACCCGTCCTTCAAAGGAAGCATGACGTCCAGAACAACTGCGTCGAAGTGTGCTTTGGATTCCAGAAGCAAATTCAACGCTGCTTCTCCGTCGCCCACCACTTCGGCGGAATATCCTTCCGCCTCCAGGTTGAAGCGCAGCCCCTCGGCCAGGTTGGCTTCGTCTTCTACCACCAACACCCGGCTCATGCTCCGCTCCTCGGCAATTCAAATGTGAAGGTCGTTCCCTGCCCCGCGCCGGCGCTTTCCGCAAAGACTTTGCCGCCGTGGGCCTTGGCAATCGCTCGAACGATGAATAATCCCAGGCCGGTCCCCTTCACGCGATAGACCGAACGATTCCTCGCCCGGTAGAAGCGTTTAAAGATGCGCTTGAGCTCATTCGCCGGAATTCCCACTCCACGGTCGCGAACGCGCAGGACTGCATGTTTCTCGTCGGGAATGTCCAACTGCACGTTCACATCGACCGTGTTGCCGGAATACTTGATCGCGTTGTCGAGCAGGTTGGAAACCGCGGTGCGAAGTTCTTCGGGATCACCCTGCACCTTGATGCCCGAGCCATTCTTCGATTCCTGGTAATGCAGAGCGTCCGGCTGCAAGTGGTGCCGGGTCCGGGCCAGCTCGATGCACTCGCGGACCAGGTTCCCGAAATCGATTTCCGTACGAAAGCTGGCCGGGTGCTTGTAACCAACCTGGCCCGCTTTTAAGACCTGTTCGACAGTTCCCAGCAAGCGGTCGGCGTCGTTGAGCATCAAATGGTAAAATTGTTGACGCTGCGCTTCATCCACTTCCCGGCGCTGCAAAGTTTCCAGGTAGAGGCGAATGGAAGTGATGGGGGTTTTCAACTCGTGGGTGACGGCGTTGATGAAACTGTCGTGTTGCTCGTTGCGGCGAATTTCGCGCACCAGAAAACCGGTGTTCAGAATCATTCCCGCGATGATTGCGGCAAAGAAGATCACTCCGAACAACAGCAGAACACCTGCTCGCCAATTGAGGATGATCCAACTGACGTTCAGCGTCACCGCCAACGCCACCGAGCACACGCCCAGCGCGACGAAGAACGCAATAGCCTTGCGACGGCTCCTGACTCTCATGGTGGCTGCTAAAGATTGTACCGCGGAGCGGCGAATGTCCAGCAGTGGGTATAGTGCGGGGTTAGAATGGTGTGGTTAACGGCCATTCCACGGCCGGATAGGGCGCGCTGAGGAATCAATTCAGATCAAACAGCAAACGCGCGAACCTGCTGTTCCTACGATTGCGCGGAAGCCAAATCCGTTTGCCGCACTGGCGCTGCCGCAGCAGGCGCTTGCTCGAGACGCCGAGTCCGCATGGTTTCGGCTTCCGGAACCAGAATCTGCCGGGCCAGCCCGAGCTTGTTGAGCGCCCAAATTCCGTACCAGTTCATGTCAATTTCATACCACTTGAAGCCGTGGCGCGCCGACACTGGATGCGCATGGTGATTGTTGTGCCAGCCCTCGCCGAACGTGAGGATCGCCACAAACCAATTATTCGTCGATAGATCTCGAGTCTCAAAGCGGCGCGAACCCCAGATATGCGTTGCTGAATTGACCAGCCAGGTGGCATGCAAGCCCACGACGGTCCGCATGAAAATGCCCCACATGACAAAAGGAATTCCGCCGATCGCGAGCAGCACAACTCCTAAGACGATCATGGGCACATAATGATATTTGGTGATCCAGAGGTGAAATTTGTCCTTGGCCAGATCGGGGACGTAGTGCGCCAGAGTCGACGTATCGTGATGCATGGATCGCCCCATCAGGATCCAGCCCATATGCGCCCACCACTTGCCGTCAATGGGGGAGTGCGGATCGCCTTCTTTATCGGAAAACTGGTGATGAATCCGGTGCGTGGCTACCCAGAAAATCGGACCACCTTCCAGGGCGAGAGTGGCGCAGGTGGTCAGGAAATATTCGACGCCTTTGGGAGTCTTGAAACCGCGGTGAGTGAGCAAGCGGTGATAGCCCATGCCGATCCCCAGGCTTCCGGAAACCCACCACAAGAAAATCGCGACAAGGAATGCCTTCCAGGTAAAGAAAAATAGCGCTGCCACAGCGCCCAGGTGGAACATGAGCATGAAGGAAGCAGTCACCCAGTTGAATCCATCATCGCGTGACTGCTTTTTGTGCAGACTCTCGAGTTGCATTGTTGGGGTCCCTTCCCGGTCTGGTTTTTGCCGCCTACGAAATCCAGCGTAGCAGGAACCGGCGTAAGTGATTGTAATAGTTATGTAATAGAGGAAATCGAGGCTGCGAATCGGTTAGTACTGATTTTGCGCTACGGCAACCCTTCGATCGTTCATCAAGGCGTTCCGGAGGCGCATTCGGGCGGCAATTCCCCTCATTTTTGCGGTATTTTGGGAGAATTCGCGAACCATCGCAGGCCACGAAATCTTCGCCTTTATTTCGCTTCCGGCACAATTAAGAAGCTCAATGGATCGAGCGGCGTCCTCTACTTACCTACTGACGAGGACGCCGCCTCCCGCAATGAGCACTTTTCAAATCGCACGAACCGCTCTGTCTAGGCAGCTTTCCGGGCCAATTTTTCCGCCCAGCGAATATTCCCGGTCGTTTGCATCACGATGAACAGGGTGAGGATGGCGCCAATCGTGATTGCCAGGCCGGTGTAGCCTTTGAAGAAGAACGCGTACGAAAACAGCACCAGATAGCCGAATTGAGCGAGCGCGGCTTCAGACGCGAAGCGTTTCCCAACGACCAGCCTCAGGTAACTCCACACCAAAAACATCGACATGGCCGAACAGATCAGGAAGGCCACGTGGATCGAAATGTGATCCACCAGATAGGCGAGCAACAGATGAAACGCGAAGAACGCGCAGGCCAGAAAGAAGTAGTTCATCGGATGAACTTCAATTCCGCGCAGCATCGTCAGGATAAAAATCAGGAAAAAAAAGAAGAACAAAGATACGGGCGCGAAAAAGCTAATCTGGCCGGCGAGTGGGCCGGGCTGGGGCTTTTCCGGCATTTTCAAGCCGATTTCAAAGCCCGACAATAAATCGCGATACGACCAGGTGAGGATCCAGCCATCCGAAGTGTTTTGCTTTTCGCTCGGCGCGAGGGTGTTTTCAGGGAAATCGAATCCGTCAAAATTTGTTTTCAACTTCAAATTGAACTGCTTCACCTCGGCGACTTCCTCTCCCAGGCGGTAGCGCCAGGTATCCAAACCCTGCGATCGATAAGCGACGTGTAAAACCACGGACTTGCCCGCCGCGACTTTCGCGGTCCCGCTGAGGCAGCCCTTACTTGTGGTTACTTGCAGAGACTGATCATCCACGGCCATCAACATGTCGTCGTAGATCGCCTCCTTCGCGGGCAGCGTGAAGGCGAACGTGACCGGTTGGTCTGCGTTGGTGGAATTTCGAAACGTGTAGAGTCCGGAAAAATTCACTTTATAGGTGCTGTACCAGAGCAGGCCTTTTTGCCGGTAGTCGAGTCCCAGATCGACGTTGATCTGGCTGCCTTCGAGTGGCAGGCGAACGTCGGAATTATGTTTTTCGATCCTCTCGACCTTCTTGTCCCCTTCCTGCACCTCCACACGCTTTTCAACCGTGACCGGATAGGTGGCCGCGGGCGGAGTTTGCGCTTGCGGTGTGCCCCAAACCGACTGCACGCGGTTATTTAAATTATCGTTGGCCGAATAGGTGCGATACAGCAAGGTGCTTCCGAGCGCAATCCAGGCAGTCGTGGAACAGACAAAGATGAATACGATCGCAGCAATTCGTTTGGTCATGGAGAACTCTCCCTTCGCTAGAATTCCGCCGCATCACCACGATAGGGCCAGAGATCATAATTGTAAAGTACTTTGTTCTGCAAAGTGCAAGAACTGCACCCCGCCGCACCGGCCCAGGGAACCGCAATTCCCTTCCCGGGCCGGGCCGTTGTTTTCCCTAGTCGGGCTCTTGGGTGACGATGTGCACGTCCACGGCGGGGGCGCTGCGCAGGAATCGGTTGATGGCACTCATGTACAGGATCTTGCGCCAGCCTTCCATGGCCGAGCGGCCGAAGATTACCTGGGTGATGTGTTTGTCGCGGACGAATGCCGCGGTGGCGTTGGCAATGTTGGGGCCTTTCAGCCGGACCACTTTGGCGCCGAGTGTTTCGGCGAATTGCAGATTGGCCGCCAGCGTTTTCTCGTCTTTGCTATTGGAATTGCCGCCCGTGTCGACGTGCACGGCGTACAGTTCAGCGTCCATCCGCCGGGCCATGCGCGCCGATCGGGCAATCAAGTATTGCGCCCTGGGATTGGCGCTGACGCACACCGCGAGCCGTTCGCGGACGGGCCAAGTCGCCTGGATGTCTTTTTCCTCCATGTACGTTTCCAGGCTGCGGTCCACCTGCTCTGCTACCTGCCGCAGCGCCAACTCGCGCAGGGCGATCAAATTGCCGCGGCGGAAAAAATTCTTCAGCGACTGTTCTACTTTCTCCGAGCCGTAAACGTCGCCTCTCCTCATGCGGTTCTGCAGCGCTTCCGGAGTCAAATCGACCATCACCGTTTCCGCTGCCATCTGCAGAACCCAATCCGGCACGGTCTCGCGCACGGCTATTCCAGTGATGGTGCGGACGGTAGGGGCAATGCTTTCGATGTGTTGGATATTGACGGTGGAGATCACGTCGATTTTGGCATCCAGAAGCTCGAGAATATCTTCATAGCGCTTGCGGTGCTTGCTGCCGGGAATGTTGGTGTGGGCGAGTTCATCGACCACAACCACCTGGGGACGCCGGGTCAGAATACCGTCCACGTCCATCTCTTCGAAGACGGTGCCTTTGTATTCGATCTTGCGGCGGGGCACGGTCTCGAGCTGTGCGGCCAACTCCGCTATGCTCTTGCGCCCGTGGGTCTCCACCAATCCGGCGACCACATCCTCTCCGCGGCTATGCCGGCGAATGGCCTCGCTGAGCATGCTGTAAGTTTTGCCGACGCCAGGGGCATAGCCCAGGAACAGCTTCAGGCTGCCTTTGGTTTTTTCCCGCGGCGAGGCCTCCGCGAGCCATTGCTCAGGGGTCTTCGGCATGTGCCCATTCTCAGCTACGGCCAGTTGGAAAGCTAGGCTAGAATGCCCTCGTGCATGAACCACTTCTGGCCCGTGTTTTCCGCTTTGTAGCCGCTCTGGCCGTCGTGTTTGCGATCGTCTTTTTCTATCACAAAATCCTGCCTGTCAACTCGACGACTGTCGCGCTCACCCTGGTTCTCGCCATTCTGGCTGTTTCCACGGCATGGGGGATTGCCGTAGCCGTGTTCATGTCCATCGCGGCGATGCTGGCGTTCAATTTCTATTTCCTCCCTCCCGTGGGAACTCTGACCATCGCCGACCCGCAAAACTGGGTCGCACTGTTCGTGTTCCTGGCAGTTTCGGTGATGGCCAGTCATCTCTCTTCCAGCGCGCGCCGGCGGACAGCGGAAGCCTCGGCCCGAAGGAGGGAGGTGGAAAGGCTCTATGCGTTCAGCCAGGTACTGCTCGAAACGGGAAACGTGATCGAATTGCTGAACCGGATTCCTTCGCGGATCGTCGACTCATTCGAAGTGGGGGCCGCGGCTCTTTACCTTGACGGCAAGCAGAAGGTCTACCGTTCCGGGCCCGCAATCCCTCAACTCGATTTGGAGAGGCTAAAAGCGGTGGTGGCGCGCGAGGAGCCCGTCATTGACGAAGCAGCCAGCTTGTCATTTGTCCCGGTGCGCCTGGGGCTTCGGCCGTTCGGCAGTCTGGGAATTTCGGGAGCCGTGCTTTCGCGGCAGACGCTGGAAGCGCTGGGAAATTTGATTGCTGTGGCAGTGGAAAGGGCGCGCGCCGTCGAGCAACTAGGCCAGGCTGAGGCAGCGCGCGAAGGGGAGCGCCTCAGAACAGCATTGCTCGATTCGGTCACGCACGATCTGAGAACTCCACTGACATCGATCAAAGCTTCGGTGACGACCTTGCTTTCGACTCCCGCCCTGAAGGATGAACAGCGGAAGGAATTGTTAACGGTCATCAATGAAGAGTCGGATCGTCTGAACCGGCTGGTGGGCGAAGCCGCGGAGATGGCTCAACTGGATGCGGGAGAAGTGGAATTAAGGCTGGCACCGCAGCGGATTGAAGACGTGATCTCGGCGGCGCTGGAACAGTGCAAGAGCGTCCTCGGCAATCGAAGAATTGATTTAAACCTGCCGCCGGATCTTCCCCGGGTGCGAGTGGATCTTCCACGGGTGAAGGAAGTGTTGGTTCATCTGCTGGAAAATGCGAATCAGTATTCGCCGGAGGACCAGCCCATCACGATCAGTGCGGAGTATAACGGGGATTTTGTGGCCACCAGCGTGGCCGATCGTGGCACGGGCATTGGTGTTCCCGAGCAAAGCCTGGTCTTCGAGACGTTTGATCGCGGAAGAGATCAGAGATATACCGTGCAGGGCACCGGGATGGGCCTGCCGATCGCCAAGGCGATCGTCGAAGCGCATGGAGGCACGATAAGCGTCACCAGCCAGTTAGGACACGGCTCCGTTTTTACTTTCAATCTTCCGATCTATCGAGGGCGCTGATCGCTATGGTGACTTCCCAGACCATTCTTGTCGCGGACGACGAGCCGCAGATTCGCCGCGTGATGCGCACCACTCTCTCCGCGCAGGGGTACACCGTTTTGGAAGCGCGCGACGGAGAGGAGGCGCTGGAACTGCTTCGCAACGAACGCGCGGACCTGGTTCTGCTCGATGTGAATATGCCCCGGCTCGATGGCCTGGCAGCGTGCCGTGAAATCCGGCGAGGCAGCGATGTGCCGATCATCATGCTGACCGTACGCAATTCGGAGCACGACAAGGTTTCCGCGCTCGATGCCGGGGCCGACGATTATGTTGTGAAGCCGTTCGGCGTGGAGGAACTGCTGGCGCGCATTCGGGCGGCGCTTCGCCGGTCGGCTTCGGTGGAATCCGTGCCGGCAATAAACGTGAAGGATCTGAGCATCGATTTCGACCGGCGCGTGGTAACCGTGAAGGGCGAACAGGTCCGCCTGACGCCGAAGGAATTCGATCTCCTTCGCCTGCTGGTCTCCAACAAGGGAAAAGCCGTTGCGCACCGGCGGTTGCTGCAGGCCGTCTGGGGGCCGGATTACGGCGAGGAGACGGAATACTTGCGCGTGTTCATCAATCAATTGCGCAAGAAAATCGAGCCCAATCCCAGCCACCCGCGCTACATCAAGACCGATCCGTGGGTTGGCTACCGTTTCGAAGTTCCAGTAGATCCGCAACCGGGACGGAGCGGCGCCAAGCGATGACCGGCGCACCTTCGTCTAGATCCACTCCCTGCCCTACTTTTTCGGATAGCGCGCATCGAGTTCGAGATTCAGCTCCAGCACATTCACGCGCGGTTCACCCAGAAATCCAAGTTGGCGCGCCTGGGTGTGATTGCTGACGAGCGCCCGGAGTTCGCTTTCGCCGATCCCTCGCTCGCGGGCCACGCGAGGAATTTGAAATTCCGCAGCGGCAGGGGAAATGTCGGGGTCGAGGCCCGAACCGGAGGTGGTGACGAGATCAACCGGGATCGCGGCATTGGGGTTTTCGCTATGAAGTTTTTCCACATCGCCGTTGACCCGATCGAGCAGAGCCTTATTGGTGGGCGCCAGATTCGAGGCAGCGGATGACGAAGAATCATACCCAGCCGGTCCTGCGGCCGACGGCCGGGGATGAAAATAAGCCGGAGAGGAAAAAGGCTGGCCGATCAGACGCGAGCCAATTGTTTTCCCGCCGGCTTGAATCAAGCTTCCGTTCGCCCGGCGCGGGAACATCACCTGCGCCAGTCCAGTGACGACCAGGGGATACACAATTCCGAGAAGCACGGTCGTCGCGAGCGTCATCCAGATCGAAATCATCAGATTTTTTTTCATTGGTCTCTCACGCCAGCCCGATATGCGTAATGATCATGTCAATCAACTTGATTCCGATAAAAGGAGTGATCACTCCGCCCAATCCGTAAATCAGCAGATTGCGCCGCAGCAAGGCCTCGGCCCCCAGAGGCCGGTAACGCACGCCCCTCAGGGCCAGCGGCACCAGGGCGATGATAATCAGCGCGTTGAAGATCACGGCGGAGAGCACGGCCGATTCCGGCGTTTTCAGCGCCATCACGTTCAGCACGTTTAACTGCGGGAAGGCCACTGCAAACATGGCCGGAATAATCGCAAAATATTTGGCCACATCATTCGCCACGGAGAATGTGGTCAGGGCTCCGCGGGTGATCAGCAATTGTTTGCCGATCTCGACCACCTCGATCAATTTGGTGGGATTGGAATCGAGGTCCACCATGTTGCCCGCTTCCTTGGCCGCCTGCGTTCCGGCATTCATCGCCAGCCCCACATCGGCCTGCGCCAGGGCGGGTGCGTCATTGGTGCCGTCGCCGGTCATTGCGACCAGTTTGCCCTTCGCTTGCTCGCGCCGAATCAATGCGAGCTTGTCTTCGGGCTTGGCTTGCGCGAGGAAATCGTCCACTCCGGCTTCGCGAGCGATGGCTGCGGCCGTCAAGGGATTGTCGCCGGTAATCATCACCGTGCGGATCCCCATCGCGCGCAATTGATCGAAACGCTCGCGCATGCCGCCCTTGACGATGTCCTTCAGGTAGATCACTCCCATCACACGCCAATCCTCGGTAACTAGCAGGGGTGTTCCACCGCTATTCGATATCCCCCTCACGATTTCTTCCACTTCTTTAACAATTAAATTTCCGCTCTTGGCGACATATCCGGCGATGGCATCGGGGGCACCCTTTCGAATTTCGCGGCCGTCGAGATCGACGCCCGACATCCGCGTGGTCGCCGAAAAGGGAATGAAAGTTGCAACCACGGCGGATAAATCGCGTCCGCGCAAACCGTATTTTTCCTTGGCCAGCACGACGATGGACCGGCCTTCCGGAGTTTCATCCGCCAGCGAGGCGAGTTGGGCCACGTCCGCGAGATCGCTTTCCCTCACCCCCGGCGCCGGGATGAATTCCGTCGCCCGCCGATTTCCCAGCGTGATCGTGCCGGTCTTGTCGAGGAGAAGAATGTCCACGTCTCCCGCAGCCTCCACGGCCCGCCCCGACATGGCCAGAACATTTCTCTGCACCACCCGATCCATCCCCGCAATTCCGATAGCGGAAAGCAATCCTCCAATCGTCGTGGGAATCAAGCAGACCAGTAAGGAGACGAGCACGAACACGGATTGCGGCGCACCGGAATAGATGGCGATGGGCTGCAGCGTGACTACGGCCAGCAAGAAAATAATGGTCAGCCCCGCCAGCAAGATATTCAGCGCGATTTCGTTCGGCGTCTTCTGGCGTTCGGCTCCCTCCACCATCTTGATCATGCGATCGAGAAATGTTTCTCCCGGGTTCGAGCTGATTTTTATGGTGATTTCGTCGGAGAGAACTCGAGTCCCGCCGGTCACGGCGGAGCGGTCCCCTCCCGATTCTCGAATCACCGGGGCCGATTCGCCGGTAATGGCTGATTCATCGACGGAAGCAACGCCGACAACCACTTCGCCATCCCCGGGAATGAATTCCCCCGCCTTCACAATCACCAGATCGCCGGTGCGAAGCTTGGAGCTCGAGACGGTCTCCAGCTCTCCGTCGGGCTGCATTCGCCGCGCCATTGTCTCCGCGCGCGATTTGCGCAGGGTATCGGATTGAGCCTTTCCGCGGCCCTCGGCCATGGCTTCGGCAAAATTGGCAAAGAGAACCGTGAACCAAAGCCACAGCGTAATCTGCAATTCAAAGCTGAAGCCGGGAAGACGATGATACACATTCCAGGCCAGCTCAATCGTAGTCAGCACGGCGCCAATCTCGACCACGAACATCACCGGGCTTTTCATCAGCGTCCGTGGATTGAGTTTCAGAACGGAATCCCACAGAGCCCGGCTCACGATTCCGCCGGTCCAAAGAGCCTTCTTTCCACTCCTTGATGTATCGTTCGACATGGCCTAAAACACCTTTCCTGCGTGCATAAGCAGGTGTTCGAGAATGGGCCCCAAGCTAAGCGCGGGGAAGAAGGTAAGCGCGCTCACGATCAAAACCACTGAAATCAGCAGTCCGGTAAAGAGCGGCGTGGTCACCGGGAACGTGCCTGCCGATTCGGGCGCTATTTTTTTGCGAGCGAGATTTCCGGCAATCGCCAGCACCGGGATAATCATGAAAAACCGGCCCAGCAACATATCGAAGCCGATGCTCACGTTGTACCAGAGCGAATTCCAGTTCCCTCCGGCAAACGCCGATCCATTGTTCGCGGCGCCCGAAGTGTAGGCATAGAGTATTTGCGATAGCCCGTGGGGGCCGGGATTCGTAATGCCCGCCTTGCCGAAAGGCGTCACTACCGCGATCGCCGTGAACACCAGAATAATGAGCGAGAAAATGAGCACGGCCAGCATGGCCATCTTGACGTCATAGGCTTCTATTTTCTTTCCCAGGTATTCCGGGGTCCGTCCCACCATCAGCCCGGCGATAAATACCGAGAGGATCACCATCACCAAAATTCCGTAGAGACCGGAGCCGACGCCGCCAAAAACCACTTCGCCGAGCATCATGTTGATCATTGGAATCATTCCACCCAGCGGCGTAAATGAATCGTGCATCGAGTTGACGGCCCCACAGCTTGTATCCGTTGTGACTGTCGCCCACAGCGCCGAATTGGCGATCCCGAAGCGAACTTCCTTCCCTTCCATATTTCCACCCGGCTGCTTCGAACTCACGGTTTGGTCGACG
>JBGQGW010000038.1:0-19146 GCA_041497605.1 Terriglobia bacterium
ATGGAGCAGGGCGCGATGGGCGTTTCCACCGCCCTGGTCTATGCCCCGGCCATTTATGCGAAAACTGACGAGCTGATCGAACTCGCGAAAGTGGCCTCGAGTTATGGCGGTGTCTATGCCAGCCATATGCGCAATGAGGGCACGCAAATTTTCCCGGCTCTCGACGAAGCTTTCGTAATTGGCCGCGAAGCGCGCATTCCCGTGCAGATTTTTCATTTGAAAGTTGCCGGGAAGCCGATGTGGGGCAAGATGAACGAAGTGGTCGCGAAAATTGAGCAAGCCCGCGCCGAGGGCATCGACGTCAGCGCGGATATGTATCCCTACAATGCCGGGGCCACCGCTCTGGGCGCTTGTCTTCCGCCCTGGGCTCAGGCGGGCGGCACCGAAAAAACGCTCGAGCGGCTTCACGATCCGGCCTTGCGCCAGAAAATGCGCGACGATATGACCAGGCCCCAAACCTGGCAGAGCTTCTATTACGACGCTGGCTCTCCGGAAAATATTCTCATCGTCTTCGTGGCAAATGAAAAATTGAAATCCTTGCAGGGCAAGCGGCTCTCCGAAGCAGCTCAATCGCGCGGCCAGGATCCGCTCGACGCTCTATTCGACATCCTGATCGAAGACCGCTTGCAAACGGGCGCGATTTACTTCCTGATGCAGGAAGCCGATGTGCGCACCGCGATTCCCCAGCCCTGGGTCAGTTTCGGACTCGATTCTCCCGCTGTGCGGACGGACGGAATTCTCGGGAGCTTTCCTTCGCATCCGCGCGGTTACGGCACGTTCGCGCGTTTGCTGGGCCGCTATGTACGCGACGAGCACCTGCTGCCGCTCGAGCAGATGATTCGCAAGATGACTTCACTCCCCGCGCAATCCATGCGCATCCAAGATCGCGGAGTCCTCAAGCTGGGAATGTGGGCGGACGTCACGATTTTCGATCCCGCGACGATCCGCGATGTGGCCACCTACGAGAATCCCAACCGCTACGCCGAAGGCATTCGTTACGTCATCGTAAATGGCCAACTGGTCCTCGACGCCGGCCAGATGACCACTGCTCTTCCCGGCCGCGTGATCCTTGGACCAGGCTATCGCGCAAAATGATCGCACAAATTTCCAGGAGGAGTTCCGTGCCCAAAACCTTCACTGAAGTGGGAATCCTGCTCGCCTTCGTGTTGCTGGCCACCAGCGTTGCCGTCATCGCCCAGCAGCGTCGAGCGGCGGTGTCCGCCGCGGCATCCCAGGGATCGAGTGGCGAGTGGCTGCGCGGTATTCCCTCGGGCAAAACACGCATCGTGGATCTTACCTACGCCATCAACGCAACCACTCCCGAATGGCCCGGCGATATCGAGCCATTCAAGGCGACTATCAATGCCTCTCCGGAAAAAAATGGCTACTTCACGCGAAAATTCACCATGCTCGAACATTACGGCACGCACATGGATGCCCCGGCGCATTTTCCTCCGGGCAAGCTCACAGTCGATCAAATTCCCATAAACCAATTCTTCGGCCCCGGCGTGGTGCTGGACGTGCGCGAGCAAGCCGCGAAAGATGTGGATTATCGCCTGTCGGCGGCGGATGTGGAACGCTGGGAATCCGCGCACGGCCGCATTCCCGAAGGCGCCATTGTGCTCTTGCGCACCGGATGGTCCTCGCGCTGGCCTGACAAAAAGCTCTATCACAACATGGATGCCGGCCACACCATGCACTTCCCCGGATATTCGCTGGAAGCGGCGAAATTGCTGGCCGCGCGAAAAGTGAGTGGCCTCGGCACCGACACGCTCAGCATCGACTTCGGCGCGTCCAAGGATTTTGAAGTTCATCGCCTCGCTCTCCCGGCGGGGCTCTACCAGCTTGAAAATCTTGCTGACTTGAGCGCGCTGCCCGAATCCGGCGCATTCATCATCGCCGCGCCTATAAAGCTCGAAGGCGGCTCCGGTGGCGCCTGCCGCGTCTTCGCCATCCTGCCCGGTCAAAGCTGAAAGCAATTACTCTGGCCGGCAAACAGCGGGCGAACGATCGTCGCTCTTGTGGCGATTGGTGCTTGCAACTTAATCTTTGGACACCTACTCTGTGCCACATTGGCGCAATCGCACGGTATGCTTTGACTTTTCGACTCTCCGCCTCTTAGACTCATTAGACCATGGCCTACGGCTCACGATCCTATGGCGGCTACCGCTTCAACTGGCGCGGCCTGCTGACTCCCGCGATCAAGACAATCCTGATCGCTTGCACCGGCGTGTTCCTGGTGCAGACCCTCGCGCAATTATTGGGAGGGAATACCGAAAGGCTGATCTTGCTCTACCTCGGCCTGGTGCCTTATCTCGTCGTACACGGTTTCGTCTATCAGCTCTTCACCTATTTGTTTCTGCACGGCGGAATATTCCACTTGCTCATCAATATGTTCGTGCTGTGGATGTTTGGCGCGGACATCGAGCGGGCCTGGGGCAAGAAACGCTTTTTCTTTTATTACTTCTTGTGCGGCGTGGGCGCCGGAATTATCACTGTGGCCGTCAAGGTCGCGTTGGACCCGAAGGGAATTGGCAGTTCATTTGTGCCGACTATTGGAGCCTCCGGCGCCATCTACGGAGTTCTGATTGCTGCAGCGGTTCTCTTTCCTGACCGTGAGATTTGGCTGATTCCGTTTCCCATTACGCTTCCCATGAAGGCCTATGTCGCCATCATGGTCGCCCTCGAATTCTTCGGCACTCTCGGCTCCACCGGCGACAATGTCAGTCACATTTGCCATCTCGGCGGCATGCTGGTCGGATACATTTATCTTCGACGCGGGAATTTTTTCTTCGGTTTTCGCAACCGTTATTCGGATTGGAAGCGCCGCCGCCTGAAGCGCAAGTTTGAGGTTTACGTCCGCGACCACAAGGAAAAACCTCCTTCGCAGCCCGGCAGTTGGGTCAATTAGCTCTGATCTTCCAACACCGCTCTCCGCAGAATCCCGGGCGGTATATTTGCCCCGGTAACCAGCAGGACCACCGCTTTCCCCTCGAATTCGCGGCCGCTGGCGAGCAACGCAGCCGTGGCCGCGGCGCCCGCTGGTTCGGCAACAATGTGTTCCTCGAGCAGCAGCCAGCGGATCGCGCGAAGCATTTCTTCGTCGGTGGCTACCCTCATGTCGTCGGCCAGTTTCTCCAGTTCGCGGACGTTCGATTCGGTTGTCGTGCGCGTCGCAAGTCCATCGGCGATGGTATCCGCCGTATCCGTGTGCACCACGCGGTGCTCTTTCCACGACCGGTAATAGGCGGGAGCGCCCGCTGCCTGAACCCCAACAATTTGAATACCGGCTTTCTGATGCTTGGCGGCGAAGGCGGTCCCCCGGATTAAATTGCTGTCTCCCACGGGAATAATAATTGCCGAGGCCTGCGGCAATTGCTCCAGAATTTCGCAGCCGATGGTGGCGGCGCCCGCCGCGATATCCGGATCATCCACGTCAACAAGTAACGGCCAGCCTCGCTCCCGCGCAAATTGAGCGGCATGCTGGCGGCTTTCTTCCAGGTCCCGGCCTGCTTCGATGATTTGCGCGCCAAGCTGTGCGATTCGCGCGCGCTTCACTGGATTCGGATTCTCAGGAAGGAAAATGGCTGCCGGCAGGTTGAATTGCCGCGCCGCATAAGCCACTCCGGCGCCATGATTCCCCGTGCTGCTGGTGACCACTCCTTCCAGCCGTCCGCGTTTCTGCCGGCACCTGAGCGCATTCAGCGCCCCGCGTACTTTGAATGACCCGGTCGGATTTTCGCTTTCCAGTTTTAGATAAACGTCGGCGCCAGATGCGTTACTCAGCGAGGGAGCGGAGATCAAACGAGTGGGAGACAGGTAATCGCGCAACCGGGTTCGCGCCTGCTCGACTTCTGTGAAATTCATAGCCTGTTCGATGCGCTAGCCTTTCACGCGATGCAGGCGCATCAGGTTTGTGGTGCCGCGGGTGCCGATCGGTGTGCCGGCGATGATGCCGACCACATCCCCGCGGCCCACCAGTTTTTCCTCGAGCAGCCGCCGCTCGGCAATCTTCGTCAGTTGGTCCACGTCTTTCACCGGTGCAATGGTTCGCGGCAGGACCCCCCAGAGAAGGC
The DNA here is from genome assembly GCA_041497605.1 of Terriglobia bacterium. GTDB lineage: Bacteria > Acidobacteriota > Terriglobia > Acidiferrales > UBA7541 > JBGPTK01. The sequence continues at coordinate 4,077 of JBGQGW010000038.1, forward strand.
TGATCCGCCGCCGCGTTTCCTGGTTCGGCGAAAAGGCAACGATCGGTGCGCGCGGGCGATACTTGGAAACCAGGCGGGCGGAACCGCCGGTCTCCGTGAACACCGCGATCACTTTCATGTTCAATTCCTCGGCGGCGTGGCAAATCGCTTCGGCAATCGTCTCGTTGATCAGCAATTCACCCAAGGGCATTGGGCGCGGCTGGTCGACCATGCTGGCTTCCGCTTCGCGGATGATGCGGTCCATCATGGCCACCGATTCGAAGGGATAGCGGCCCACGGCCGTTTCACCCGACAGCATCAGTGCATCGCTGCCGTCAAAGATTGCGTTCGCCACGTCGGAGGCTTCCGCGCGAGTGGGACGCGGATTTTCGGTCATCGATTCGAGCATCTGCGTGGCCGTGATCACCGGAATTCGAAAATCACGCGCGCGCCGGATAATGTATTTCTGCACCACCGGAACTTTTTCCGGGCTCATTTCCACGCCCAGATCGCCGCGGGCCACCATCACGCCGTCCGCGACTTTCAAAATTTCGTCGAGATTTTCAATCGCTTCCGGCTTCTCCAGTTTTGCGATCACCGGCGTGTCCTGCCCGGCGCGGGCGATGGCTGCTTTCGCCGCGCGCACATCCGCCGCGCTGCGCACGAAACTGATCGCCACATAGTTGATCCCCAGCCCCAGCGCAAAAACCAGGTCCTTGCGGTCTTTGGGTGTAAGCGAGGGAACCTTCAGCTTCACGCCCGGCAAATTGATCCCCGCGTGCTGGCCCAACTCGCCTCCGTTTTCCACTTGGCAAGTCACGTCGTGCCCGCGAACGGCTTCCACGTGCAGCGCAATTTCGCCGTCCGAGAGCAGGATACGATCGCCCTTGTGAACCTCCCGGGGCAACTGCCGGAAAATAGTATTCACGCGTTCCACGGTCCCGATGATCTTGTCGGTCGTGATCACGAACCTCTGCCCCGCGTGCAGGAAAACCTTCTTGCCGCCTTCCAGCTCCCCAGTGCGAATTTTCGGGCCCTGCAGATCGGCCAGGATGGCCATGGGCTTCTCGTGCTCGATCGAAGCCTGTCGAACTGCTTTGATTCGGTCCGCGTGTTCCTGGTGCGTGCCGTGTGAAAAATTCAGTCGCGCTACGTCCATTCCCGCCCGCACCAGGCGATCCACTCCGCTCGGGGAAGAAGTGGCCGGGCCAATCGTGCAAACTATTTTTGCTCGGCGGATTGTTTTCTGCTCTCGATTCATTTTTGGGCGCTTTCCAGGGGTTTAACAGCGAACCAGTTTACGGTAGCGAGGGATACCGCGCATCAAAGTGGCGTTAATAATACATCCCAAGGGATGCTGGAGCCTACTTGGAAACTGCGAATGACGAAACCACCTGGTACAGAAAATCGATTCCTTTTTGGAACGAAGCAACCGGGATTCGTTCGTTGTCGCCGTGCATTCTCCGCAAATCCCCTTCGGCCAGCGGAAATGGCAGCAGCCCGTAGGCCTGCACGCTGCGCAGCCGCAGCGGCGCCGAATCCGTGGCTCCGGCCGACATCAGCGGCACCGCGATGCTCCCGGGGAATTCTCTTATGGCGGCCTGCTCGATCATCCGGTAAAAATCCGTCTCCAGCGACGAAGACGGCGCCGCGCCGCGCGCGCTCGTTTCCACCTCAAACTGGATTTGCGGATCGTCCACCAGTGTTTTCAGTTTGGCCACCAGCGGATCGATCATGTCACCCGGCAGCAGCCGAATATTCAGCGTTGCTTTCGCTTCCGAGGGAACTACGTTTTCGCGAAACCCGCCCTGAAAAATTGTCGGCGCGATGGTGGTGCGTAAAGTGGAACTCCATACGGGATTCTGATCGGAAAGGAATCGCGCCGCGTGGTCGCCCCGATCGGGTGTTTCCAGCGCGCGCATCCACTTGCTGATCTCCTCGTTTTCAATCTTGGAAATCTGCTCGAAATAGATTCGCGTGACCGAGTTCAATTGCCAGGGCGTCACGTAATTGCCGATTTTCTCGATGGCCGCGGATAGATGAACGATCGCATTGTCTTTCAGTGGCACTGACGCGTGCCCCGAAGTCCCCTTGGCGGTCACGATCACGTTTACCGGAATTTTTTCGCTCGCCTGGATTCCCACCCATTGCACTCTGCCGTCTTTGACGAACACCCGGCCGCCCTCATTCAGCGCAAACCCGGCGGCAATTTTGTCCCAATGTTTTTGCACCGCGAAGTCGATCCCAAAATCACCGCCCGCCTCTTCGTCGCCTTCCGCCAGCAGGATAATGTCGCGAGTCAGGCGTACCTGCGCACGTTTCAGCGCCACCAGCACGGCCACGTTGGCGATGGTCATGCCCTTATCGTCAATCGCCCCGCGGCCGTAGAGATATCCATCCTTCAACACCGCGCCGAATGGATCGACGCTCCATTTGTCTTTTTGCACCCCGACCACGTCGATGTGCCCCATCAGCAGCAGCGCTCGCGAAGAATCCGGCATGGCGCCGGAGTTCAACCGCGCCACAAGAATCCCGCGGCCAGGCGCGCTTTCGATGATTTCCGAAGGAATCCCCTCCCGTTGCAGGATATCTGCCAGGTATTTCGCCGCGGCCAACTCATTGCCAGGCGGATTCGACGTATTGATCCGGATCAGTCCCGCCAGCCAGTCCAGCGCTTCCGTAGATATCTTGCTCAAATCGGCCGAACCCGAAGGCGTCTGGGCCTGTGCCGCGGCGGATCGGGCCCCCGCCATTGCGATAAAAAGAAACAAGACAAGAAACCGGCTAAGCGCACGCGCCATTCTTTGCTCCCCCATGAAAGTTAAAAGGAATCCTTCGGACCGCAAACATTCATATTATCATGCGGTCCTCGGCCAATTGGGCGCTCGGGCCGCAGACTGGTGCGCATCCGGCAATGCGGCCAAGGTGATTGACCATCCTTGCGGGCCGTGGCAGCATCAATAATTCAGAGGGGTCCTAATGCTTACACGATTTACCGCGGTGAAGGCTGTACTCCTGGCCCTGCTGGTCGTGGCGCTGGCCGTGCCCCCGGGCAGCTTGAAAGCTTTTTCGGGACAGGAAGGCCCCCAGAAGGCGCCCCCCGATCCACAATCAAAAGGCCAGCAAAAGCCCACGGTCGATCCGAGCCAGAAACAAAAGAAGCCGGAGTACTCCATCCAGGTGGAATCGCCGCTGGTCCAGGTCGACGCTGTGGTTACGGACCAGGACGGAAACATCCTAACCGGATTAAAGAAAGAGAATTTCCGCATCTCCGAGGATGGCGAGCCGCAGCAAATCACCAATTTCGCGCCCACCGATGCTCCCATCACCGTGGTGATGCTGATGGAGTTCAGCAAACTCGGCTATTCGATCTTCGCCTATACCGCCAAGTACTGGGCAACCGATTTCATCAGCCATCTCAAAAAAGAAGACTGGCTGGCCTTCAAGACGTTCGACATGAAGACGCATTTGGAAGTGGACTTCACCCAGAACAAACAGGAAGTCCAGCAAGCCATTTACCAGCTCTATTTCCCCGGTTTCTCGGAAGCCAACTTATTCGACGCTCTCGCCGAGACCCTCGACGAAATGAAGGACGTGAAAGGCAAGAAGGCTATTCTCCTGATGTGTTCCGGGCTCGATACCTTCAGTCATCATAACCTCGATCAGACTCTCAAGCTCGTGAAGCAAACCGATGTGACCATCTTCGCCGTCGGGGTTGCTCAGCAGTTAGTCGAATATCAGGACGCGCGCGGCCAGTTGGGGGCAGTCGGCCGCATGAATTTTCTGCAGGGACAGAACCAGCTCAGCACTTTCGCGCGAATGACCGGAGGCTACGCCTGGTACCCGCAATTTGACGGGCAAATCCCGGAAATCTTCGAAACCGTCGCCGCGTTCCTGCGTAACCAGTACACCATCGGCTTCATCCCCACCAATCAAAATAACGACGGGAAATATCACAAGCTCAAGGTCGAGGTGGTGGACGATACCGGGCAGCCGTTGGTCTATACCAACGCCAAGGGCAAAAAGCGGAAAATCGTTATCTACGCTCGCGAAGGCTTCACCGCCCCCAGCGGCTCGGTCAGCGATTAGCGAATTTTCTTGGAAGGTGTAACCGGTGATTCACTTCTTCCTGCGGCGCGGCCCGGCTCCTCATTTCAGTCTTTGCGGCCTCTGTGCCCGCTCTGTGCTCTCTCGGTTAGTTTTTTTCTCGGTCAAGAGCCGCTGCGCCGTTGATGCATCGATTGCGAAGATGGCATCGAGCTCTCCATAAGGCGTGTTCTGCCGCGGCTGAAATGTTTCGAGTCCGGCCCTCAAGCGCATTGTGGCAACGCGAATCACTTCGTCTTGTCCGCTTGGTCCGGGGTCAGTCACGCGCAGCCTCATCGCCGCTTCTGCTTCCGCTGAAACGCGCACGGGAATGCGGTAGAGCAGCCCATCCTGATCCATCACCAGGAAAACATAATCGGCGGAATCCTCATACTTTCCATTTCGCACCGCGGGCGTGCGGCCTTGGAATTGATATTCGTAGCATCCCACCGGCGTAAAAATTCGTGTCCATCCCGGCGTCGAAACCTCAGCCATGAATCACCTCGCCGGCTCCCCACCGCAGCACGAACTCCCGATCGTCACCATCGCCTTAATATCCACGATTCAAGTCGACTTGGTTCAGCAGTTCGCGTCCGCTGAACCAGCGCTCCAAATTTTCCACCACCAGCGCCGTCTGCCGCTCCCAAAGATGTTCGCTCGCCGAACTCACATGAGGCGTCAGGAAAAGATTATCCAGCTTCCAGAGCGGGCTGCGGGGCGGCAGCGGTTCCGCGTCCGCTACGTCCAGCGCTGCCCCGGCGATTACGTGCCGCTTCAGCGCGTCAACCAGCGCCGCCTCGTTCACCAGCGATCCCCGCGCTACATTCACCAAATAGGCCGTCGGCTTCATCAATGCTAACTGCCGCGCACCTATCAGATGATGCGTGCCGGGCGTCTCCGGCGCCGCCAGCACCACGAAATCCGCTTCCGGCAGCACACTCTCGAGTTCGTTTGCCGGCAGGATGCGTTCCGCCAGCTCCGAATTGCCCCGGCCCGAACGCGTAATCGCCCAGATCTTCATCCCCAGCGGCTGAGCGCGTTTGGCGACTTCCTGGCCGATCGCGCCGAATCCGACGAACAGCAGCACTGAGCCGTGCATCTCGCGTGGCCGTACCTTGGCGTCCCAGATTTCCTGTTGCGCCCAGTGTTTCTTGCTTTGCGCGCGAAAGCAATCCGGAAACCGGCGCGCCAGCGCAATCAGCGCGCCCAGAGTGTGCTCGGCCATCGGGATTTTGTGCACGCCGCTCGCATTGGTCACCACAATGCCGCTGCTGCGCAGTTCGGGATACGTTAACTGCGCAATTCCAGACGCCGTCGAATGAATCCATTTCAACTTGCGGGCAAAGACGAATTGCTTCTGCCGAATGGAATACCCGACGAAAATGTCCGTGTGCGGCAATTCCTGAGCCAGAAGATCGTAATTCTGCAGATGGATGACGGTCATTTCCGGCCAGCGCCGCCGCAACTCGCTGGCAAACTCTGCCGGAGGCCGCCACAAGGTGAACGGGTGCCAAACGCAAATCACCAGCTTCGTCGCTGCGGGTGTTGGCCGTTGTTGCGCGCTCGCGTGCTTCATCTGTTCCTAACTTCCATCATCCACTTTTCAACTTCCAACTCTCAACCCCTCAAATCCCGCCCCGTCATTTCCTTCGGTTGCGGAATTCCCAACACGCCCAGCAAAGTCGGCGCAATATCCTGCAGCGCGCCGCCCTCGCGCAACCGCAGCGCGCCATCGTTGGTCGCCAGAATCAGCGGCACCGGATTCGTCGTGTGATACGTATGCGGGCCGCCGGTAATTGGATCGATCATCGTCTCCGCATTGCCGTGATCGGCGGTGATTATCCACGCTCCTCCCCGCGACCACAGTGACTGGTAAATCCGGCCCAGGCATTCGTCCACCGTTTCCACTGCTTTGATCGTCGCTTCCAGTTTCCCGGAATGCCCCACCATGTCCGCGTTCGCAAAATTCATCACGATCGCGTCGAATTCGCCCTTTTCAATCGCCTGGATCACCCCGTCTGTGATCCCCGCGGCCGACATCTCCGGCTTCAAATCATAGGTCGGCACTTTGGGAGAAGGCACCAGCAGCCGTTCCTCGCCGGGAAACGGCTTCTCCACACCGCCGTTGAAAAAGTAAGTCACGTGCGCATATTTCTCAGTCTCCGCCACGCGCAAGTTCTTGAAGTTCATCTGGCCGAATACTTGCGCCAGAATCTGTTCCAGTTTTTCCGGCCCGATTACGTAGCGCAGCCACGGCCAGTTTTTTTCATACTGCGTCATCGCCACAAAACACAGCTCTTTTGGCCGCTGGGGATCGCTGAACTGGCTGAAATTCGGTTCGACTAGCGCCCGCGTGATTTGCCGGGCGCGATCGGCGCGGAAATTGAAGAAGATCACCGCATCTTCGTCGCGAATCAGCCCGCGAGGCGCCGCCGGTTTGCCGGGAGCGCCTTCGGTCGTAATCGTGACCGGAACGATGAATTCGTCCGTCACGCCTTTCCCGTAGCTGGCCTGCACCGCCGCAGCGGGATCGGACGATTTGATCTCCGAGTCGCCATGAACTATCGCGCGATAGGCCTTCTCGATGCGTTCCCACCGGTTGTCGCGGTCCATCGCGTAGTATCGCCCGATCACGGTAGCAATTTGCCCTGCGCCGTTTTCGCGCAGCTTCTGTTCGAGCTGGCGCAAATAATCGACGCCGCTGTTCGGCCCCGTGTCGCGGCCGTCCATGAAGCAGTGAACGAAAACGCGCTCCACTTTGTTTTCGCGCGCCATCCGCAGCAGCGCGAACAGGTGCAGAAGATGCGAGTGTACGCCGCCATCGCTCAGGAGTCCCATCAGGTGCAACTGGCGCTCGCGCCCTCGCTTCATCGCATCCAGCAGCAGCGGCTGCCGGTAAAATTCGCCGCTCGCGATCAGCTCGTCCACGCGCGTGATGTCCATGTGGACGATTCGCCCCGCGCCCATATTTAGGTGGCCCACTTCGCTGTTGCCCATTTGTCCCTCGGGCAGTCCCACGAATGGCCCCGACGTGTGAATCAATGTGTTCGGGAATTTTTTGGCGAGCGCGTCGTAGTTCGGTTTCCGCGCAAGAAAAATCGCATTACCCTTCGTGACCGGTGAATAGCCCCAGCCATCCAGGACGGTCAGCACGATCGGTTTCGGCCGTTTTGGCATCGCCCGTCAGAATACACGGGGGCGCGGCGGAGTCCAAGAGTGGAAAAGTGAAAGAGTCGAAGAATCGAAGAGCGATTCCATGATTGAACTTAGTTGGCTGGCGGAGGGAGCGCCTTCACGCTGGCGATTTTTGCTCCGAGGAATTGTCCATTGCTGTCGAATTCAAATGCCACATTGAGCTGCCCCACCCGCGCGCACGCATGGCATTTACTTAGAATGTAGGGCGCCACGAAGCGCTGCCCGCCATTCGCCGTTTTACCGGCGGTGATGAACTTCATCCCATTGCGGTCGCCTGGGAAGACGATCAAGTTTGGTTCCGATTTCAGTAGCGCGGCATATTGCGGATTCTTCGCAAGCTCGGCTTTGTTGGGCACCAGCTTGTAATCATCCACATCCACGATATTCGGCGTTCCGTTGACCAGCAGGCAGCCCTGGTTTTCATTCGCGCGGTAGACGTAGTAGACGAACGCGATGTCCACTTTTCCCGTTTCCTTGAAATCGCGCATGAACCCGTTGTTGTCGATCGCGTGCATGAAGGCTACTGCCGGCGCCGGCGCTCCACCCGCTTTCATCTGTTCCACGAAGCACGCGGAGACTTCAAGCCCCTTCTTCATGTCGCACGCTTGCCGCGCCATCTGCATCTGGGTCATCCCCGGCTGAAAGATCGCGCTCGCATCAAACTTCTGCGCGTTCGGCTCCTGCGCTACCGCTCCCGACGCGGCCATCACTCCGGCAAATAAAACCACAACCAACAATCTAATTTTTCTCATATTCGTCAACATGAACGAACCCCCATGTAGCGCCGGCCTTACTCGTCCCGATGGTGTATATCGGGAAGGCCAACCTCTTTCTTTTGCTCTTCGAAACTTTTTGATCTTCTGATCGCCCTCAAATTCAAAACCAAAACCAACACCAACACCTGCCAGCCTAAAGGCTGGCGCTACAGGGTCTACTTATGCGGCACCAGCGCCTTCCGCCCCGGAAACTTCGCAGCGGCGCCAATCTGCTCCTCGATCCGCAGCAGTTGATTGTATTTGCAAACGCGGTCGGTGCGCGACGCGGACCCGGTCTTGATTTGGCCGGTCCCCATGGCCACAACGAAATCGGCGATAAACGTATCTTCTGTTTCGCCCGAACGATGCGACACAATCGAGGCGTAGCCGGCCTTGCGCGCCATCTCGATGGCTTCGATGGTTTCCGTCACAGTGCCGATTTGATTCAGCTTGATCAGGATCGCATTGCCGATTCTTTCGGCAATGCCGCGCGCAAAGATTTTCGGGTTGGTCACGAAAATATCATCGCCGACTAGCTGAATTTTCCCGCCAAGCTGCTTGGTCAGAAGTTTCCAGCCCGGCCAGTCGTTTTCCGACATGCCGTCTTCCAGCGAAACAATCGGGAATTGCCGAACCCAGCTATCCCAGAATTCCACCATCTGCTCCGAGGAGCGCACCGCGTTATCGGATTTTTTGAAAATATATTTCCCGCTCGCGCGGTCGAAAAACTCGCTCGCTGCGGGATCGATTGCAATGGCCACCTGCGCGCCGGGCTTGAAGCCGGCCGCGGTGATCGCTTCCAGCACGCGCTCGATGGCCTCGTCGTTCGATTTCAGGTTCGGCGCGAACCCGCCTTCATCGCCGACGGCCGTGGAATATCCGTGCTTTTTCAGCACCGCTTTCAGGCTGTGAAACACTTCCACGCCCCAGCGCAGCGCCTCGTGGAAGCTGGGCGCACCCACCGGCATGGCCATGAATTCCTGCACGTCCACGGAATTGTCGGCATGTGCCCCGCCGTTCAGGATATTCATCATCGGGACGGGCAGCGTGCGCGCCGAGCGGTCGCTCGAATATTTTGCGAGGTACTGATACAGCGGTTCGCCCTTCTGCGCCGCAGCGGCGCGGGCCGCGGCCATGGACACCGCCAGAATCGCATTTGCTCCCAGCTTGCCCTTGTTCGGCGTGCCATCGATCTCGATCATGCGCCGGTCGAGCCCTCGCTGATCCGACGCATCCATTCCGGCGACGCCTTTTGCGATCGCCGTGTTCGCATTCGCCACTGCCTTCAATACCCCTTTGCCCAGGAAGCGGGACTTATCGCCGTCGCGCAGTTCGAGCGCCTCGTGCTCCCCGGTGGAAGCGCCAGACGGCACCGCCGCGCGTCCACTCGCGCCCCCTGCCAGGATCACATCGGCTTCCACGGTTGGATTGCCGCGCGAATCGATAATTTCGCGCGCGATCACCCGCACAATTCGCATCGCAGAGGATTTGGACGAGGCTTTCCTCTTTGCTCTGCCGGTTTTCTTCGATTTGGAATTCGAGGCGTGCTTGGCCATGGTTCGCTCTCCTTTTATCAGGACCCGGACCCATACAGAAAAAGGCTGAACAAGATATTGGAGCAATGGAAATATTCGGTGACTACGTTCCGTGAAAAGGTCCCGTGGCAACGCTCAGTTTCAATGTTCAGTGAAAAGTTTCGGTGACAATCGCCGGCACCCGGTGATCGCTGATGTATGGCCCGGTGAATTGGCGCAGGGCGGTTTTATTCCGGCTCTTCAATCATCGATTCTTCCCGGACAACCACCGTAACCCCGCCTTCGCTCACGTGATATCGCGCGCGGTCGGCTTCCGGGTCTTCGCCAATCACCGTGCCTTCGGGCAGATTCACATGGCGGTCGATGATCGCGCGGCGCACCCGCGAATGGCGGCCGATATTCACATGGTTAAAGATGATCGAATCTTCCACTTCGCAGTAACTGTTCACCCGCACGTCCAGTCCAACCACCGACCGGCTTATGCGCCCGCCCGAAATAATCGACCCTCCCGCAACGATGGAATCGATGGCCGTGCCCGTGCGGTCGGGGTCGGCGAAAACAAACTTCGCCGGTGGATATTGTTGCTGCCAGGTGGCCAGCGGCCAACTCTTGTCGTAAAGGTTGAACACCGGCGAGACGCTCACCAGGTCCATATTCGCTTCGTAGTAAGCGTCGAGGGTTCCCACGTCGCGCCAGTAGGATGTTTCCTTCTTGTTTTCATCCTGGAAGTTATAGGCGTAGACGCGATACTTCTCCACGATCCGCGGCAGGATGTTATGCCCGAAATCGTGCGAGGAATTCGGATCTTCGGCATCGGCGATCAGGATGGGAACCAGCAATTGCGTGTTGAACAGATACACGCCCATCGAAGCGTTCGTCTTTTTTGGATTGAGATGCGAAGGCTTCGGCTTCTCCGGCTTTTCCTGGAATCCCACCACGCGCCACTGCTTGTCCGTCTCCAGAATTCCGAAACGCTTGGCAGCCTCTTCGGCGTTCATTTCGATGGTTGCCACCGTAACATCCGCGCCGGATTCCGCGTGCTGTTCCAGCATCTTCTGGTAATTCATCTTGTAGATATGGTCGCCGGAGAGAATGAAGACGTAGCTCGATTGTTCGCTGCCGATCGAATAAATGTTCTGGTACACCGCGTCCGCCGTGCCCTGATACCAATGCGCGGAAACCCGCATTTGCGGCGGCAGAATCTCGATAAAATCACCCACACCCATCAGCGACGACCAGCCGCGCCGGATGTGACGATTCAGGCTCAGTGCCTTATACTGGGTGAGAACGAAGACGCGCCGCAGATCGCTGTTCAGGCAGTTCGACAGGGTCATATCGATGATTCGATACACGGCGCCGAACGGTACCGCCGGTTTCGCGCGGTCCCGCGTCAGCGGCCACAAGCGCTCGCCCTGACCACCCGCTAGAAGCACGGCGATCACGCTTTTCATCGACGGCATAAATCTTCCTGGAACCGGCCTTCCCGGCCGGTTCCGAAGGTTGCCATTGTACCAGCAAGCCCTGCCGCGCTACAGGTTTATGAGCAGCACTCGGCCGGTGGCAGGCTGTATAATGCCGTCTCCACCACCTTCTCCGAGCTGGCCGGGGCCAATTTTGCTTGACTTTCGGCTAATGCTCCGATAGAAGAAGCAGTCAATTGCCGGTCAAAGTGTGTGCCGGTGTGGACAGCCATTTCTGACAACTCGATTCCAACCAACAACGAACGGGGGGTGAATAACGCGTGGCGGAAGTCATTATCCAAGAGGGCGAGTCCCTGGAAAACGCTCTCCGGCGCTTCAAACGTAAAGTACAGTCCGCTGACATTATTAAGGAAATTAAGCGGCACAGCTACTACATGAAGCCCGGTGAGAAGAAACGCGCCAAGGCAGCTCTCTCACGCAAGCGCCTCCGGAAGAAGCAACGCCGGGAGCTCGATTAGGCGGCCCGGTTCTGTGGCCAGTTCTGTGGATACATCGGACCAGCTCGGGTGCAGTCGGTCAGCGGGAACCGCAGGGCGTCCCCAGGGTGCCGCGTTGTCTGACATGGAAAGCATCGCTCTCTGTCCTCTCCCAGCAAGGTCTCGGAGCAGCGAATGGAATATCACGATAAAGTCCTGAAGTGCGCCGAATGCAGTGCGGAGTTCGTTTTCACCGCAGGCGAGCAGATGTTTTTCGCCGACAAGGGCTTCAAAAACGAGCCCAAGCGGTGCAAGGCCTGCAAGACGACTCGCGCAAACGGCATGAGTTCCGGCTCCGGCGGTATGCAACGAGTCGAAACCAAAACCGTTTGCTCGCAATGCGGGAAAGAAACAACGGTGCCCTTCAAGCCGACTCAAGGGCGTCCCGTGTATTGCCGTGAATGCTTCCAGCAGCGGCGATCCATGGGCGCCGGCGCAGCCGTTTAACTGCGCATTGCCCTGCCTGATTTTCAGGTAGTGGACAACCCTCGACGCTCCGCCCACGATTCGGCGGTGGCCAGGCAGACCCGTCCGCAGTTTTGATTAACCGAAATGAGCCCTTCGTTCGCGCGATGTCTAAGCCGCAACGAAGGGCTCTCTGTTTTTTGGGGAGAGGTGTAGCGCCGGCCTTTAGGCCGACAGCTCTTATCGGGACTCGTCCCGACAAATTAGACATGTAGCGCCGGCTTTTAAGCCGGCATCTTTCACTTCGCTGGCCGCTCTCTTTCCTACGCCGCGCTCGCACCCTTCCCCGGCACAATCACCCGCAGCGCCGCCAAGAACGATTCCATCTCCGGCCGCGTCCCCATCGAAACGCGCAGCCAGTTCGCCATGGAAGGAAATTTCCTGCCCACCCAGATTCCTCGATCCTTGAATTGCGGAATCAGCGGCTGCACGTCGCCGCCCACGTCGATCATCAGGAAGTTTGCCTGCGAAGGTATAAATTTCCGCCCGTCCTTGGTCAATTCCTCGCAAAGCCAGCGGCGCGTTCCGTTGATCAGTTCCCGGTTGCGCGCCACGTTCCCGGTGTCGGCCAAACTCGCGACCGCCGCCGGACACACGGCCGCATTGGCATTGCTCCACAGAACCTGCGGGCGCATCAGCGCCATGGTTTCCTTCGCGCCCACCGCGTAACCCAGCCGCATTCCCGCCATTCCATAAACTTTGGAGAACGTGCGCGCCACAATCAGGTTGGGATGTTTGCCGGTCCAATCGATCACCGTGCCGTATCCAGGATCATCCGCAAAATGGTAGTAGGCCTCATCCACCAGGATGATCGTCGATGGCGGCACCTTCTCGACAAACGCTGCGAGTTCGTCCTTTGTCACGATCGTCCCGGTCGGATTATTCGGATTGCAGATGTAGACCAACCCAGTTTGCGCCGTACACGCGGCGGCGATGGCCGGCAAATCGAAACGGTGATCCGCCGTCAGCGGAACCGTCTTGGTATTCGAGTGCAGCACCTTTGCAAAGCTCAGAACCGCTTCAAAGGTCGGCTCGGCCGTCACCACATTTTTGTCGGGACTCAAAAAAGCCGCATCCGAAACGCGCAGAATCTCCGTCGACCCGCATCCCAGCACGATATTTTCCGCATCCACTTTGTGGTGCTGCGCGATGGCGTCCCGGATCTGCTCTTCCACGCTGTCGGGGTAGCGCGAGGCGATCTTCTCGGATTGCGTGATCGCTTCCAGCGCCTTGGGCGAGGGACCATATGGATTCTCGTTCGAGTCAATCTGGATCATCGTCCCGGCCATATTCGCCGGCCGCTTCGCGTGCTGAACCGCGGCTCCAAACAGGTTCGGCGCGGCCACTGCCGCGGCGGCAGCGGTCCCCACCACTCGAGCAAATTCGCGCCGCGAAACAAGCGGACTTTTCATCTCACCCTCCAACAATCTTTCGCCCGCGATTATCCGCCCCCCGCCCATCCAGCGCAAGCGCCAGCCCAGCCCGCTGTGCGCCCCCTGCCCGTCCGCCTTGAATTGCTCCTATCGGGTCTTATAGGGCCCATGTAGGGTCCGCCTATAGGCGCGACCCCTCTGCTCTTGCTGTGCGCTTCCTCTGCGATCCGCTTGTAGGGGCCGGCTTCACGTTTACCCTGAGCTTCGAAGGGCCGCGCCCTTCCGCTTTCGAAGTGTTCTCCGTCCTCGGCCCGCTTCGAGTGGGTCATTCCGAACGCAGTGAGGAATCCAGAGTAAATTCTAAAAACTTGAGCAAATGAGAGATATGTCGGATTCTGCGCGTAACGCTCCACATCTGGCATAATCCATCTCATCTCCCAGGAGGCAATCATGCCGCGCAACCGCAAAAAATCCCCAAAGCAAACTCGAACCAATAAAAAATCCACAACAAAAAATACGCAAACCCCGGCATTCGACGACCGCGCACTCCGCGCTCACCTGGCCAAAAACCTCGACGCCGATACCGCCCACGTCGATTTTGACAAGGTGATCAACGGCTGGCCCGAGGCCACTCGCGGCGCCAAGCCCGCTGGCTCGCCGCACTCCGCCTGGCAGTTGCTCGAACACATGCGCCTCGGCCAATGGGACATCCTGGAATTCGTCGTCAATCCCAAGCACGTCTCCCCCCCGTGGCCGTCCGGCTACTGGCCCGCAACGGATGCTCCTCCCACTAAGGAAGCCTGGGAGAAAAGCATCAAAAATTTCCGCAGCGACTTGCAAGCGATGCGCGATTTGATCTCCAACCCCAAAACCGATCTCTTCGCAAAAATTCCTCACGGCACAGGCCAAATCATCCTCCGCCAAGCCCTGCTCCTCGCCGACCACAACTCCCATCACCTCGGCCAACTGGTCCTCCTCCGCCGCCTCCTCGGAGCCTGGCCCTCGCAATAATCGCGGAGTGGCGGCAAGATTTCGGCACTCGAGTTCGCCTCGGGATTTCCGGCTGGGCCATTCGCCGCAATTTCCGATAAGTGCTTTTGCTATCTAGAAAATTATCGAAGTGAATTTCCAGATACGGGTGGCAATAACCTTGACCATTACATTCGCTTAGGCGAATATAGATAACATTCTGGCTCCTGAACCGGGAGCGAATGGATCTCAAAGACGGCAGAAAAAGGTCAGCAGAACATGGCAAATGCTCGGAGTACTTCCCAACTCTCTTTCCTGGACCGGTTTCTGACGATATGGATCTTCGTGGCGATGGCCGGGGGCGTCGCCGCCGGTTACCTGGTGCCGGGAATCGTCCCCTTTCTGAACCGCTTTAGCGTAGGAACGACCTCCATCCCGATCGCGATCGGACTCATCCTCATGATGTATCCGCCCTTCGCCAAGGTGAAGTATGAGGAATTGGGAAGGGTGTTCAGCCACCGCAAAGTCCTGGTCCTTTCGCTGATTCAGAATTGGGTGGTGGGGCCGCTGCTCATGTTCGCTCTGGCGATTCTTTTTCTCCGCGACAAGCCGGAGTACATGACGGGGCTCATTGTGATCGGGCTCGCGCGCTGCATTGCCATGGTGATCGTCTGGAACGACCTGGCCCGGGGCGATCGTGAATATGCCGCCGGCTTGGTGGCGTTCAACTCAATCTTCCAGGTTCTGTTCTTCTCC
>JBGQGW010000039.1:0-18511 GCA_041497605.1 Terriglobia bacterium
GAGGATGGGAACGTATTCGCGGGAATGATCCGTTGTGGGCGCAACGGGATCGGGGTCGCAGCCGTGGTCGGCAGTGAGCAGCAGCAGGTCGCCTGGGCACAATAGACTGCAGAATGGACCCAGCAGGCGATCGAATTCTTCCAGCGAACGCGCGAAGCCTTCCACGTCTTTGCGATGGCCATAGAGCATGTCGAAATCAACCAGATTGGCGAAGATCAAGCCGTTCGATTGTTTTGCCAGAGCAGCGGTGAGTTTTTCCATGCCGTCCAAGTTGTTTTTTGTGGTGACGTAGTTGTCGACGCCGCGGCCGTTGTAGATGTCGTGAATCTTTCCAACACCGAGAACCGGCACATGGCGCTCGGCGAGCACGTCCAGCAGCATGGGTCGCGGTGGTTCCACGGCGTAGTCGTGGCGGCGCTCGGTGCGCCGGAAATTCCCCGGGCTGCCGGTAAAAGGCCGGGCAATCACGCGGCCAACGCGGTGCGGCCCGTCGAGCATCTTTCGCGCGATCTCGCACATACGGTAAAGCTCGGGAACGGGGATCACGTCTTCATGGGTGGCGATCTGGAATACGCTGTCGCCGGACGTATAGACAATCGGAAAGCCGGTGCGCACGTGCTCTTCGCCCAGCTCCTTCAGGATTTCGGTGCCCGAGGCGGGGTAGTTGCCGATGGTTTTCCGCTTGATAGCTTTTTCAAATTGCTCCATCAGATCGCGCGGAAAACCCTGCTTGTAGACAGGGAATGCTTGATCGAGCCAGATGCCGGCCATCTCCCAATGTCCGGTGGTGGTGTCTTTCCCCGGTGAATGCGTGGCACCCTTGCCGTAGCTGGCGGCGGGATGAGCAGGAGGCGTCAAGTGATCGAGCGGCTTGATATTGGCGAGGCCCAGGCGGACCAGGTTGGGCAATGCCAGCGGACGCGAACGGGCAATGTGCCCCAGGGTGTCGCGGCCCACATCGCCGTAATCCGCCGCGTCCGGCAATTCGCCTATGCCGACACTGTCGAGCACGATCCAGATCACGCGATCAAATTTTGAATTCTGTGCGGGCACGCTGGCCTCCCGCGCATCAATTTACCACAGCGCGCGCCTCAATTGGCTTGAGCCGCCGGCCGGTGGTCAATCCGCTCACAAGCCGTCCTCTCTGGGCAAGTGGCTGCCGGCTTGGATGGACGACTTTTGCCACGTTGAATAGCGATTTGCCCGGCACGGGGCCGAATCGTATAATTGTGAGTTTAAGCTCGCTCTGTCGGACGCATCTGAAGGGACTCACTTGGCTGAAACGAAAAGCGCTCCTGCGCATGGGGATTTGGAACACATCCGAGTGCGCGGGGCGCGCATTCATAACCTGAAGAACCTCGATCTGGATATCCCCCACAACGCGATCACGGTTGTGACCGGAGTCTCCGGCTCCGGGAAGTCGAGCCTCGCTTTCGACACGCTTTATGCCGAAGGGCAGCGGCGTTACATCGAATCACTTTCGGCGTATGCCCGCCAATTCCTGGAACGCATTGAGAAGCCGGAGGTGGACGAGATTTCCGGCATCGCTCCGGCCATTGCCATCCGCCAGAAAAATACCACGCGGAATCCGCGGTCGACCGTGGCCACGGCAACGGAAATTTATGACTACCTGCGGCTGCTCTACGCCCGCGTAGGACGAACCTTCTGCGTTCGCTGCGGGAACGAAGTGCGCAAGGACACCATGGACGAGATCGCGGACCGCGTTCTCGCGCTGCCCCAGGGCCGACGTTTCTATGTTCTTTTCCGGCTGCGCCTGGCGGAGGATTCCCCTGCTCGCGGCACGCGCGTTCGCAAATCGTTGCGTCCGAAGCCGGAGGCGGTGCAGCAAGCGCTCACCGAACTGCAGAAGCGCGGGTTTAACCGCTTGTATCAGGATGGCCGGGTGTTCGAATTCTCTTCCCCTGAAAATTTGTTGGAATTGGATTTTGCGCGGCCGGTGTATGTGCTGGTGGACCGGCTCGCGCTCTCGCCGGATATCCGTTCGCGCCTAATGGACTCGATCGAGATTTGTTACCGCGAAGGAAGAGGCGAGGCAATCCTCGAATTCGTGCCGGAAACTCCCGGCGCGCAGCCCGAGCGAATGACGTTCAACGAGCGGTTCGAATGCAAGCATTGCGGGCTGGTGTACCAGGAGCCCGAGCCGCGTTTGTTTTCCTTCAATAATCCCTACGGCGCATGCCCGCGCTGCCAGGGATTCGGGAACACCATTGATTTCGATATCGACCGCGTGATTCCGGACAAAGGAAAATCGCTGGCCGATGGCGCCGTTGATCCGTGGACGAAGCCTCGTTACCGCGCGGTGCTGCAGGATCTGAAACGCTATGCCAAAACGGCCGGCATCCCTCTCGATGTCCCCTTTCGTGAGCTTTCGGCGGCGCAGCGGGAACGAATTGTCGAGGGCGATCCTAACGAAAACTTTGCGGGCGTGAAAGGGTTCTTCGACTGGCTCGAACGGAAAAAGTACAAGCTGCACGTGCGAGTCTTCCTGAGCCGCTACCGCGGCTATGCCACTTGTCCCGAGTGTCACGGCACCCGGCTGCGGACGGAAGCGCGCGCGGTAAAGATTCAAGGCAAGGCGATCACCGAAGTTTGCCAACTGACGATTACGGAAGCGCGGGAGTTTTTCGACAGCCTGAAGTTGTCGCCTGCGGAGACGCAGATCGCGGACAAAATACTCGAGGAAGTCCAGCAGCGGCTGCGATTCCTCGACGAAGTGGGTCTGGAGTACCTGACGCTCGACCGGCTCACTTCGACCCTGGCCGGCGGAGAGGCGCAGCGAATCCAGCTTGCCACATCGCTGGGCTCGCACCTGGTGGGGGCCATGTACGTGCTCGATGAACCTTCGATCGGTCTGCACCCACGCGACACGAACCGATTGATCGAGATTCTGAAATCGCTGCGCGACCTAGGGAATACGCTGATCGTGGTGGAACACGATGCGGAGACGATCACGGCGGCGGATTACATTCTCGATCTGGGTCCTGGCGCCGGCGAACACGGTGGCAGGCTGATTTTTGCGGGCACTCGCGACGAACTGCTCGCTGATACCCACTCGCTGACCGCCCGATACCTGAATGGAGAGCTGCGCATCCCGGTTCCGGCGATGCGCCGCAAGCCGCAAGGAAAAATGCTGAGGCTCTTCGGCGCGCGCAGCCACAATTTGAAGAATATCGACCTGATGGTCCCTCTGGGAATGCTCACGGTGGTCACCGGCGTCTCCGGCTCGGGGAAATCGACGCTGGTTCACGATGTGATTTACAAGACGCTTCAGGCCAAGCGAAACGGAGGCAACTGGAAGGATCTTTGCGACCGGATCGAAGGCGATGCATCGATCACCGAAATCGAGATGGTGGATCAATCTGCCATCGGCCGCACGCCGCGTTCCAATCCCGCCACATATCTCAAGGCGTTCGACGCTATTCGCGAAGTCTTTGCCTCCACACCCGCCGCGAAAAAGCGCGGACTCACGGCGGGGCATTTCTCCTTCAATATCCCCGGCGGGCGATGCGAGGCCTGCCAGGGAGACGGGACAGTTACCGTGGAAATGCAATTCCTCGCCGACGTGGAACTGGTTTGCGAGGAGTGCCGCGGGACACGGTACAAAAGCAGCGTGCTCGAGGTGCGCTTCCGGGAGAAAAACATTCACGAAGTGTTGCAGATGACCGTGAGAGAGTCTCTCAGCTTTTTCGCGGGCGCGCACAAAGTGATCTCGCGGCTGAGGATTCTGGAAGAGGTCGGCCTGGGCTACTTGCGGCTCGGCCAATCCGCCACCACACTTTCGGGCGGCGAGGCACAACGCTTGAAACTGGCCGCGCATCTTACCCGGCAAGCGAACTCGGGCATCCTATACATATTTGATGAGCCGACGACCGGATTGCATTTTGACGATATCCAGAAACTGTTGACGGCGTTTCGAAAGCTGATCGAACACGGGGCTTCGGTCTTGATCATCGAGCACAATCTGGACGTTATCAAATCGGCGGATTGGGTGATCGATCTTGGCCCGGAAGGCGGCGCCGGCGGCGGGCGCGTTGTGGCGACGGGGACGCCGGAGCAAGTGGCGCGCAATTCTCAATCGCATACGGGAAAATTCCTGGCGCGAGTGCTGAGTGAAAATCAAAATTACTCGACGAATCACGACAAGAATCACCCGGCGAATCATGGCCAGAATTCGAGAGCGAATCCTAAAAGTGCGGAGACGCGCAAGCCGGTTTCATCATGAATTCGTCTTACAAATTCCCAGCGCGCAAGCATTGTACAATCATCCTCCGGCTGTTCCTTGCCCTCTTACTTTTTTTCGGCTTTCCTTCGCGGATTGCTGCGCAAGCAGCACGGGTGCAGCATTTTCCGAATCCGGATAAAGAACTTCTCGATCAAGGCCAGAAAGCGATGGATCGGCAGGATTACGCCGCCGCCGCCGAGACCTATCGCCGCTTCGTGGCCGACCAGCCAGATGAAGCCTATGGCCATTTCCAGCTTGGATATGCCTACACGGCGCTGAACCGGCACGACGAAGCCACTGCGGAATATCGCAAGGCCGTCGAGCTCGATCCAAAGATGTCCGCGGCGCAGATGAATCTGGGGCTTGAATTGCTGGAAAAAGATCCGGCATCGGCGGTGGAACCGTTCCAGAAGGCGGCGGAGTTGATGCCGGACCAGGCGCGGCCGAGATTCCTACTGGGGTGGGCGCTCGAACGCTCCAGCCAGGCGGCGCCCGCCATCGAGCAATATCAGCAAGCGGAAAAGCTTGATGCGAAGAATTTCGATATCCATTTCGCGCTCGGGCGCGCACTGCTCGCTTCCCAACGGGCCGCCGATGCGGAAACGGAATTTCGCCTGGCGCTCGAGTTGAAACCGGATTCCAGGCAGAGCGAGCTCGGCCTGGCGGAAAGCCTGATCGCGCAGAAAAAATTCGAACCGGCCGCGAATCAGCTTGGCGCCTATCTGAAGTCGCAACCACAGGATTCCGAATCCCGAATCCAGCGCGCCAAAGTGCTGGCTGATCTGTCGAAGTTCGACGAGGCGCTCGCGGAACTCGACCAGGCCGAGAAAATCAAGCCCGCAACCCTGGCAACGCTCAAGCTGCGCGCCCAGCTCTATTTGGAGATGAAGAAGTATCCGGAAGAAACTGCTGCGCTGCAGAAAGCCATTGCTCTGGCGCCGAAGGAGGCCAATCTTCACGATCGCCTGGGCCATGCCTTGCTGGAACAGCGTCAATACCCGCCGGCCGCCCAGGAATTCGGAATCGCCTATCAGCTCGATCCGCGGATGACGCCCGCATTGCGCAACTGGATTTCCGCGCAATTTCTGGCGCAAAACTACGCCGCTACACTTGCGGGACTCGATCTGCTCGAAAAGCACGAGCCGCCGACGGATGGAACCATGTTCGTCCGGGCGGTCTGCTACGATAAACTGGGAAAGCAGCCGGAAGCTCTGGACGCCTATCAAAAGTTTTTGACTCTGCACCCGGGAACGAATGACGATCAATATTTCGAGGCGGCGGCGCGGGCTCGCAGTTTGACAAAATCGCTGAAAGCGAAGGGGAAGAAATAAATGGGATTGCTCGGGGGATGTCCGGGAGTTTGGCCGCAAATCCTGGGCGCGGCCCTTCTTCTCTTCCCGGCGGGTACGCAAGACCGGCTGGCGGAATTGCACGCGCAATTCGAACATGAGATCGACCCGGTCCGTAAAGCCAAATTGATGCCCAAACTGGAAGTCGCGGAATTTGTCGCATTGCGAAAATTAGCGGAGGCCGGCGATTATCCGAAGGCGCTGGTGATGCTGGGAGACATTCGCGACCAGATTCGCGACACGGCCAAGGCGCTCGACGAGAGGGGTGTGGACGCTGAAAAAAAGCCGGCAGGCTTCAAGGAATTGCAGATAGCCGTCCGCGAAGCCGTGCGCGACATCAATGATGTGGTGTTCTCGATTCCGGAGGACTGGCAAAGACCATTCCACGATATTCGCCAGGAACTCGACCAGATCAATAAACATTTAATCCTGGAACTTTTTCCCCGCCAGCCAGGACATGCACCGAAGGATCAGAAAAAGAAGTCGTAGGAGCCGGCCATGCGCATACGTTCTTTAATTTCTGCTTTGCTGCTTGCCCTGTTTTTGGCCGGATTGATTCCGGCCGCGAATCCGCCGGCCCAAGCGCAACTCAAGAAGGATTACCTGAGTGAACTGGAAGGCGATAAAATTCGCGACGCGGAGACGCCCAACGAGCGCATCCGCCTGTTCCTTTCGTTCGCGCTGGACCGGCTCAAGAAGTTCCAATACGAACTGGCTCGCACCGCTCCCGAAGCGCACCGTGCGGACATGCTGAATAAGCTTTTGAGCGATTACTCGAGCTGCCTGGACGACGCGGCCGATGTGCTCACCGTGGGAGTCGAGAGGCAGCAAGACATACGCGCCGGGATCAAGGAAATGCAGGCCAGGACCAAGGATTTTCAAGAGACTCTCGAGAAGATTGAGAAAGACGCCGTGAAAATTGACACCTACAAAGAATCGCTTCAGGACGCGTTCGAAAGTACAAAGGATGCGCAAGCAGACGCGGAGAAGGCTGCGAAGAAAACCGCCCCTGCCCCGTCGCGGAAGAAACCGTGAAGAGATCGATTTCAGCCTTAGTCGCCAACGTGGTTCCGGGCGGCGCGCAAATCTTTCATCGTTTGTACGCCCGGCTGGGCTGCCAGGGCCGGCCGCCGCATTTCGTGGTGATGTTCTATCCCTACGCCGACCTGACGCACACGATCCGGCTGCGCCAGGAAATCGCTTATGTTCGCTTGTCGGATTTGTTGCGTGGCGCGCCGCTCGCCGTGCTGGAGGCCGCTGCCGGGGTCTTGCTGGCGCGGATTTACCGGCGCAAGGCGCCGCAAGAACTGATCGACCGGCACCGGAATTTCTGCTATGCGCGCGCGACGCGGCGGCGTTTGCTGGAAGTCCGGCGACGCCGGGCGCGGCGGGTGAAAGGAAGCGCCCGCGGAAAGTGCCACGACCTGACGCCACTTTTCCGGCAACTGAATCATCGCTATTTTCGCGATGCGTTACCGCTGCCGCAACTCGGATGGAGCGCGCGCGCCTGGCGCTCGCAACTCGGATGCTTCGACCCCGCGCTCAGCCAGATTGTTCTCAATCGGGATCTGGATCGCGAAGGAGTGCCGGAATACGTGGTGGCTTACGTTCTATATCACGAGATGCTGCACCTGAAGCATCCCCTGAGATTCGCCCGTTGCCGATTGGAATCGCACTCCGCCAAATTCCGCCGGGAAGAAAAGCGCTTCGTGGATTACAAGCGGGCGATCCGTTTCCTGGAACATTTGGTCTGATCAGCGGGAACCGGAAGTATTCTCTTTCTCCAGATCGCGCGAAAGCTTTTCGATGCGTTTGCGCACCTTCGCCGCGTCCGGAGCCTTCGGCAGGATTTGGAGATATTCCTTGTAATACTTCAGGGCGTCGGCCTTTTCGTCCTTCTTCTCGAAGGCCTCGCCGAGCAGCAGGCGCGGACGCGCAAAATCCTTCTTCAGGCGGATGGCTTCGAGGTAACGATCGATGGCCGCGTCGACATCGCCCTTTTTCATGTAGAACTCGCCAATTTCCACCGCTTTCTGCGCGTGGTAAGGATCGAAAACTTCGCCCGCCGGCCGTGGAGGAGGAGGCTGCTTGGGCAAGGTTTCCGGCGCTTGCGCCCGGGCCGGGGCGGCGAGCGGCGCGACGCCGGACAAGGCCACAAATGTGGCGACGATCCAGAAAATCGATGCTCGAACCAATCGCCTCAATGGGGCTCCTCTGCGCCTTTAGAGTTCGTTTGCTATGATGGGAGTTGTCCGGCTCCGGCGGCAAACCGCCACTGGCATTGTAGCGCGCTCGAATGGAACTCCGCGAAAAAGTCTCGACATTACCCGCTCAGCCAGGGGTATATCTGTTCCAGGATGCCAATGGAACGATCATCTACATCGGCAAGGCCACTTCCCTTCGCCACCGGGTAACTTCCTACTTTCTGGAATCCAAGTGGCTGGACGCGAAGACCGGATCGCTGGTGCGCGAAGCCGCGGATATCGATTACATCGTTGTCGACAACGAAAAAGAAGCGCTGGCGCTGGAAAACAATCTCATCAAGAAGCACAAACCGAAATTCAATGTTCTGCTCCGCGATGACAAGACCTATCCCTACATTCGCTACACGGCATTCGAGAAATATCCGCGCGTTTATGTGACGCGCCGGCTGCTGAAAGATGGGTCGATTTATTTCGGGCCCTACTTTCCGGCGAGCCTGGCCTACCGGCTGGTCAACCTGATCCACAAATATTTTCTGGTTCCTTCCTGCTTCGTGGATTTGACGCGCCCGCACGCACGGCCTTGTCTGCAATATTACATTCATCGCTGTCTCGGTCCGTGCGTAGCCGGGCTCACCACCGATGAACGATATGCCGAAGCGGCGCGCGACGTCCGGCTGTTTCTGGAAGGGCGCCGGCACGACCTGGCCAAGAGCCTGGAAGAACGCATGGAGCTCGCCGCCCGCGAGGAGCGCTTCGAGCAAGCGGCGGGATACCGGGATCTGCTGCGGACACTCGCGGAAATGGAAGAGCGGCAGAAAATTGCCGCGGCGGCCGGCGATGATACGGACGTGATTGCCTGGTACGCGGAGCCGCCGCTGGCGGCCGTCAATCTATTTCACCTTCGAGGCGGGCAAGTGGTGGATCGCCGTGATTTCTATTGGGAAGACCTCGATGAATTCGACGGTCCCGAATTTCTGTCTTCGTTGCTGAAGCAGGTTTATCTGGACGCGGGATATTGGCCAAAATTCATCCACGTGCCGGCGGAGTTTGAAGACCGCCGGCTTCTCGAAGAGGTGCTCACCGAGCGCAGCGGGCATCGAGTGGAGATCGTGATTCCGCAGCGCGGGACGAAGAGAGCGTTCCTCGATCTTGTCGAAAACAACGCGCACCACTCTTTCCTGCAGCGCTTCCGGGTGCTGAAGCCCTCGTCGAAAGCCATTATCGAAGCGCTCGAAAACGCTCTGGGTTTGCCGGAACCGCCTCGCCGGATTGAAAGCTTCGATATCTCGCACATCCAGGGATCAGACACGGTGGCTTCGATGGTGGTGTGGGAAGACGGGAAAATGAAAAAATCCGGCTACCGTAAATTTATCGTGAGCGAGGAGAGGCGCAACGACGATTTTGCGAGCATGAGCGAGACGGTGGAACGCCGGTACCGCCGCGTTCTGGCAGAGAAACGTCCTCTGCCCAGCCTGATCCTGATTGACGGCGGCATCGGGCAACTGCGTGCCGCGGCGCAAGCGCTCGAAAAACTCGAAATCATCAACCAGCCGCTTGCCAGCATCGCGAAAAAGGAAGAAATCATTTACGTCTACGGACGCGAAGACGAACCGATCGTTCTGGAGCGGCATTCGCCCATCCTGCACCTGGTTCAACAAATTCGCGATGAAACGCACCGCTTCGCTGTGACCTTCCATCGCCAGCGCCGCAAGCGCCGCCAATTGCACACCGAGATGGTTGACATTCCAGGAGTGGGGGAGCGGTCCGCTCAAAAATTGCTCCGGCGGTTTGGCAGCGTCGTTCACTTGCGGGACCTGACTCTCGACGAACTGGCGGGCGCCGTACCGCGAGCGCAGGCCCGGCGTGTCTACGAATATTTCCACAAGAACGGCGGCGCGGAGGTGAAGGAACCCGCGGCCGATCAAAAACAAGATCACCCCCAATAAGGCAGGAAAGCCGCGGGCCACTTGGTTGCAGCGCTCAACCCGCGCTTGCGATCACCATACGGCACCGAATCGTGCTCACCCTCTCAAGCCCTAAAACTCGTCGCTTGATGCAGATGCCTTATTGCTTGAACTCAGGGGCTATGCTACTGTCTGTGCCACGAGGTGAGGTATGAGCGAAAACACAGGTTCGAAGATCAGCTATTTCTTGATTGGATTGGGAATCGGGTCACTAGTTGGAATTCTGTTCGCGCCAAAGTCAGGCGAGGAAACAAGAGAGTTTTTGTCCTCGAAGGCCGATGAAGGCCGGGAATACGCACAAAGGAAGGCTCGGGAGTTGCGCGACCGCGCGGAAGATCTGATCGAGCGCAGCAAGGAAATCATGTCTCGTCAGAAGGACTCCTTGAACGCAGCAGTTGACGCCGGCAAGGACGCTTACCAGCGGGAAAAGTCTAAAGCCTCGGCCTCCTAAGGGGCACCGGATGCTGCAATTCTGGCTGGAATTTTTCGTCATCGTCGCGGGGTTGGCCATCATTTTACAGGCGGCCATCCTCGTGGGGATGTTCCTGCAGATGCGAGAGATGAGCCGTCACATTACGCGGCTGACTACCGATCTGCAGTTGAAGGTCGAACCGATCCTGATTCGGACGAATCGAATCCTGGAGGATTCGCAGGATCGAATCACCAGCATCGTGGCCGATTCCGCCGAGGTGGTCCGGATGGCCCGGAACCAGGCGCAGAAGGTCGACCGGGTGCTGACGGACACCGTGGACCGCCTGCGAGTGCAGGTGATTCGGGCGGACCAGATTCTCACTGGCGCGTTGGAAGTGGTCGAGGATACCGGCGCGCAAGTCCGCAACACGCTCTGGGGGCCGATCAACAACGTGGTGGCGCTGCTCAAGGGGCTGAAAACGGGCTTGGATGTACTTCGTGGGAATCAGCGGCCTCGTTCGGATTCGAGCTCTCCTTCCCAGGACGAAGAACTCTTTATCTGATCGCCGTCGCCATTCGAGCGGGCGCTTTTATCGAATCCAGCCCCCGCCCAATACCTGCTCTTCCCAATAGAAAACTGCCGCCTGGCCCGGCGTGATCGCGCGCTGCGGCTCATCGAAACGAATGTGAGCGCTCGTGCCATCGTGCGCGGCAACGGTTGCAGCCGCGGGCAGATGGCGGTTTCGGATCTTCACCATCGCTCTTACGGGCTGCTCCGCACGCTCCACCGAAATCCAGTTCACATCACGGACTTCGCATGTTTGCCGGCGTAGCTCATCGTCCGCGCCAACCACCAGACGATTTCGCGCGCGGTCGAGTTCCACGACGTAGAGCGGATGACCAGCGGCAACGCCGAGACCTTTCCGCTGACCGACGGTGTACTGATGCAGACCTTCGTGCCGGCCGATCACTTCCCCATCCGTGGTTACGATTTTACCCGATTCCGCCGAGAGCGTCTTTCCCTGCTCGTGCAGATAGCTCTTGATGAAACGTACATAATTTCCCGTGGGAACAAAACAAATTTCCTGGCTTTCCGGCTTCTCCGCGACGGGCAACAGTGCCCTTCGAGCGATGGCCCGGACTTCCGCTTTGGTGAGTTCGCCCAGGGGGAATTCCGTGTGCGCGAGTTGTTCCTGGGTCAGGCCAAAAAGAAAATAAGACTGATCCTTGCTTTCGTCGCGGGCCTTCCACAACTCGTAGCGGCCCGTCTCGCGATTGTGCACCACGCGGCAATAGTGTCCGGTAGCGATGCGCTCGGCACCAATCTGCCGGGCCGTGAGAAGCAGTTGATCGAATTTGACGTGATTATTGCAAAGAGTGCACGGGATCGGCGTGCGGCCGGAAAGATAATCCTCCACGAAGGGGCGAATTACGGTCTGCTCGAACTTTTGCTCGAAATTGACCACGTAGAACGGAAAGCCGAGATGCTCTGCCACGCGGCGAGCGTCGTAAACATCGTCGAGCGAACAACAACGATGCTGCGCCGGACCATTCCCTTGCAGGTCGGGGAGGCGCCGCTGATTCCAGAGCTGCATCGTGAGGCCAATGATTGGCTGGCCGCGCTCGCTCAGGATCGCCGCGACGGTGGAGCTGTCCACACCGCCACTCATGGCCACGGCGATCGGCGCCTGGGTTGCGGTTTCGGCTGCGGTCTCGATTTGTGTTTGCGAATTCATTAGGAAAAGGGATTCATCGCGCGGCGACCGGCCTCTTTTGCTCCGCGTTGAGCCCGGTGGGAGTGGCGGGTGATAGTTCGCGCAGATGTGCCACCACGCCCGGAATCACTCCCAGCGCGAAATCAATTTCGCCGGGAGTGGTGTGGCGTCCCAGACTGAAGCGCAGGCTTGTGCGCGCCTCTTCGGGCGAGAGCCCAATCGCCGTCAGGACGTGCGAAGGCTCAATCGCTCCGGAAGAACACGCCGCTCCGGTGGAGCAGATCACGCCCTTCAGATCGAGCGCAATCACCATCGATTCTCCGCCTGCAAAGGAGAGTGCGATGTTCGTGGTATTGGGAACGCGATGCTGAAGGCTGCTGTTTACGTGAGCGTTGGACACGGTCTCCAGCAAACCTTGCTCAAAACGATCCCGCAAGGCAGCGATCCGCCGCGAATCCGCGGCGAGACTTCGTTGCGCAATCTCCGCTGCCGCGCCCAGGCCCACGATACCGGGAACATTTTCAGTGCCTGCGCGGCGGTCGCGCTCGTGGTGCCCGCCGCGGAACTGCGGCTCGAGAAGGGTTCCTGTGCGCACATAGAGAGCGCCGGCTCCCTTCGGGCCATAAATCTTGTGCGCGGAAATCGAGAGCAAATCCACGCCCAGGCGGTTCACGTCGAGAGGCAGCTTGCCCGCGGACTGCACTGCGTCGGTGTGAAAATAAACGTCTGCTTCCGATGCGATCCGAGCGATCTCTTCGATTGGCTGGATCGTGCCGATTTCATTGTTCGCGTGCATCACCGTAATCAAAATTGTCTCGGGGCGAATGGCGCGCCGCACAACATCCGGATCAATGAGCCCTTCCCGATTCACCGGCAGATAGGTGACCTCGACATCCTGGCGTTCCAGCGCTTCGCAGGAATGCAATACCGCGTGGTGCTCGATCTGGGTGGTGATCACATGCTTCTTCGCACTCGGTGAGGCAGCTACAACTCCGAAAATAGCCAGGTTGTCTGCTTCCGTGCCGCCGCTGGTAAATACAATTTCGGCGGGCTTGGCGCCGATCATGGCGGCCACGGACTCGCGCGCCCGATCGACCGCGGCACGCGCCTGCTGGCCCGAGGAATGAATCGAGCTGGCGTTGCCGAAACGCTCGGCAAAATAGGGCAGCATGGCTTCGAGGACCTCGCGGTCCACAGGCGTCGTCGCATTGTGATCGAGATAGACTCTCATTTCAGTGCTTCAGTCAGCCCTCGTGGCAGGGGCGGTCGTCCTGCTCCCGGCAGGCAGGATTTCAGTTTCCAGAATACTTTCCAGTGAGAGACGGGTCAAGCAATCCCGGCGGCGCACATCGGATCATTCTGCCTCCGCAGCGCGGGCTGCTGGCAGGCCTAAAACCAATCGCTACGGTAAGCGACCCACCAACTGACAAAAGCGATGGGTATCGTGGCAAGAACGCCCCAGATGAGCGGCAAGGCGAAGTCAGCTATCAGTCCGAGCAGAAGAAAGAGAGCCCAGAAGATTTTCTTTTGCCCCATCGTAATCCCTGTTGGAACCCCCGCGCATGGTCCGCATTCCGGCGCATTCAGTATAACTCTTGTGGGCAAACTGCCGCGGCAGTTGCCCTCCCTGTGTACGAACCTGACAAAGGTGCGGCGGGTGCGCTTGCGTGATCCAGCCGGGCACGCTAACCTGCCGTAGATACATCCGGGAGCGACACTTGAGCCGGCCCATCATCACCCTCACGACGGATTACGGCGAACAGGACCATCTTGTCGGCGCGATGAAAGGCGTGATTCTCAACGTCAATCCTGACGCCGAAATCGTGGATATCACCCATGGCGTGGTGCCCTTCGACCTGCTCGACGGCGCCCTGACGATTGGCCAGGCGTACCGCTTCTTCCCTCCGCGAACCATTCACGTCGTCGTGGTGGACCCAGGAGTGGGCACGCAGCGCAGGCCGATCTTGGTCACGGGAGATCAGCATTACTTCGTGGCCCCGGACAACGGAGTGCTCTCTCTGATCTACGACCGGGAGTCGTCCCTCACCGTCCGGCACATCACCGCCGAGCATTATTTTCTACATCCCATCAGCAACACGTTTCATGGCCGCGACGTGTTTGCTCCGGCCGCCGCTTGGCTTTCGAAGGTCGGACAGACAGCCAGTTTTGGCGAGGAAATTACCGACTTTGTGCGTTTCGCCCTGCCGAAACCCAAGACTGTGGATAACTTAATCAAAGGCGTGGTGTTGCGCGTGGACAGCTTCGGCAATCTGATGACCAATCTGACGCCCCAGGATGTCCCAAAGGTGGTGGAGCCGGGCGCCACATTCAAGATTCGTGTGGGCACGGGCGAGATCAGCAGTTTGAAGCAAATGTTCGCGCAAGGCGCGCCGGGCGAGCCCGTGGCGATTGTAGGATCAAGCGGCTTCCTTGAGATTTCGGTAAATCGTGGAAATGCCGCGCGAACAATCGGCGCGGCCCGTGGCGCTGAAGTTGTCGTAGAACTCGGCTAATCCCCGAATCCTCCTTATCTTCAGAATTCTCCCAATCCTCCCGCCCCCACTTCCCCATCTTTAGCAGCCCGCAGAAAAATGTTGAGGTGTCATTCTGAGGGCCGCTTTCCGGCCCGAAGAATCCACCTTTTTACTCTGCATTTTGACGGAGAGAGCTTCTGCGCTCTGCAATATCGTGGTGCTTATCGCGTGAGGTCAGTAACGATCAGGAAAGCCCGCATCCGCGGATCCATCCAGTCGCGCAAAGCATCCCCAAGCAAATTAAACGCCAGCACAGCGGTCATCACCGCGAGTGCCGGGAAAACAACCAGATGCGGCGCATCAAATAAATGCCCCCGGCCATCATTAAGCATGGCTCCCCAACTCGGCATCGGCGCTAGAACCCCGAGTCCGAGAAAGCTCAGTGTGGACTCGGCCAAAATCGCGCCAGCCATTCCAATCGTGGCCTGCACCATCACCGGCTGCAGAATATTCGGCACCAGGTGACGAACTAGAATGCGCGCATGCGACGCGCCGAGCGAGCGCGCGGCGACGACGTAGTCCATCTCCTTGGCTTGCAGCACTTGGGCACGCGCCAGGCGTGCATAGCCTGCCCAGCCGGTGATCGTAAGCGCGATGATCACCTTGCCCAATCCCGGGCCGAGGAAGGCCGCGAAGGCAATTGCCAGCAAAATTCCCGGAAAGGAAAGAAACGCGTTGATCAGCACTATGTTCATGACGCGATCGAACCAACCGCCAAAATAGCCCGCCACCGACCCGATCAAAAGACCCACGATCCCCGCTCCCAGAACCACCGCAACACTGACGAGCATGGAAACGCGAGTCCCGAAAATGATGCGCGACAGAATATCGCGGCCCAGTTCATCCGTGCCCATCCAATGATGCGCGCTCGGGCCGATCAGACGAGACGGCAGGTTTTGTGCCGAGGGATCATAAGGCGCGAGCCAGGGCGCCGCGAGGGCAACCACCAGAAGAAACAACGCCAGCGCCAGACCCAGGCGGCCAAGTCCGCTGGTGCGCAGAAACTGTCTCAACGCGTTCATTCGAATCGAATCCTCGGATCCACAACCGCGTAAACGAAATCGGTTAGCAGGTTCACGAACACGTAGGAGACCGCGATGACAAGGATGCACCCTTGCAAAAGCGGGTAGTCTCTTGCTTGAATTGCTTGCACGGTCAGCCGGCCGATTCCGGGCCAGGAGAAAATCGTCTCCGTGACAATCGTCCCGGCGAGCAAGGTTCCGAACTGCAGACCCAGAATTGTCAAAATTGGGATGAGCGCGTTGCGGAAAGCATGCCGGAGCAACACGGCCGATTCGGGCAAGCCTTTCGCGCGTGCGGTGCGCACGTAGTCGCTGGAGAGTTCTTCCATCATCGCGGTACGCACCATGCGCGTCAGAATCGCCGCCAGCGCGGCGCCCAGCGTGACGGCGGGCAAGATCAGATGCGAGATTCCCCCGCGCCCCGAGACGGGAAGCCAGCCGATCCACACGGAAAAAACAAGAATCAGTACGGGACCAAGAGCAAAGTTCGGGACCGAAAGACCCAGCAGCGTGAAAAAACCGACGGCGTGGTCAACGCCGCTCCCTCGGCGATGCGCCGCCAGGATGCCCGCTGGAATTCCAATCAACATGCACACGAACAAGCCAAAGATCGCCAGCTCAAGCGTCGCGGGGTAATGCGTCAACACCGTGCTCAGAACCGGCTGCTGGAAGCGGAAGGATTGCCCCATGTCACCACGAAAGAGGCCTTTGATAAAATGGACGTACTGCACGCCGATCGGCAGATCGAGGCCAAGCGAATGGCGGAGTTGCTCCACTTCCTCAGTCCGCGCGCCTTCACCGAGCATTTGCTGCACGGGGTCGCCCGGAATGATGTGAGCGAGAAGGAAAACCATGGTGAGAATTAGCCACAGGGCAGGCAGGACCAGCAGGACGCGCGAGAAAATGTAACGAATCATGATTGCGAACGCGACTTCGCGCGCGCCTTTCTCGACTGTTCATCCTGCTGGACCACACGGCGATCACTTTCGGCGTCCGCATTTTCGGCGGATTTGCCGGCAGGCGAAGCGGAACCGATTGCGGCGGCCGTCTCACCCGCCCGGTCGAGCCGCTGCACCTTGACGCGCGAAACGCGGCGGCGATCCATCTCCAGCACCGTGAAGCGGTATCCATTGGCTTCAAAACTTTCGCCACCCTTGGGGATGAACCCAAGTTGATTGAGCACGTACCCGCCGACGGTTTCATAGGCAGGATCATCGGGCAGCTCGATATTGTATTGAGAGGCGAGATCGCGCACTTGCAGCGATGCGTCGAACACCATGGCGCCATCGGCCAGCGTCAAGGGGCGTTCGACCACATCGAATTCATCGTGAATTTCGCCCACCATTTGCTCGAGGATATCCTCCAGTGTGACCAGTCCCAGGATGCTGCCGTATTCGTTCACCACCATCGCCAGGCTGGCGCGGCGCGCGCGCAACTCCATCAGCAACTCGCTGGCGGGTTTGCTCTCCGGCACGATCAGGATTTCGCGCAGCATCGACCGCAAATGGAACTCCGGCGGCGGCTGATCGTCCTCGGCGCGCCGCGCGCGATCCAGCAGCACCCAAATCATGTCCTTGATATGCACGAAACCCACGATGTGGTCGAGCGTGCCTTGATACACCGGGATGCGCGAGCGCTGCGTGGTCGCGAACATCCTCATGGTTTCTTCGAGTCCCGCTTCGACGGGAAGCACATGCATGTCCGGGCGCGGCACCATTACTTCCCGTATCTGCACCTGGCCGAGCCCCATCGCACTTTGAATGAATTTCTCTTCGCCCGGCTGGAGCAGCCCCCGTTCCCGCGCCTGCTGGATCAGTACGCTTAACTCTTCGGCGGAGCGCACCATCGAGTGCGTGTGCGGGGTCTTGACGCCCATCGCCCGAACGATTTTCCTCGAAAGGCCATCGAGCAAATCGATCGCCCAGCGAAACGTTTGCAGGAACCAGCGGAAAGGACGAGCAACCAGTAGTGCAACGCGCTCGGCGCGCTCCAGGCCCAGGCTCTTGGGTACCAGTTCGCCGAACAGCACTTGCAGAAATGTCAGCAGGATAAAAGCGGCGCCGAGAGCAATGCCGTGTGCGATCACCCCCGAAAACTTTCCGGGAATCCAATCGAGGGTGGGACGCAAGAATTGCGCCAGGGTCAATTCGCCCAGGTAACCTAGGCCGAGGCTGGCCAGCGTGATCCCCACCTGCACGCCCGACACAACTCGTCCCAGGTCGCCGAGTAGTTTCTCCACGATTCGCGCGCGGGGCTCGCCTTCCTCCACCAACTGCCTCACGCGCGAGAGCCGCACGGCTACCAGCGAAAATTCCGCGGCAGCAAAGAAGGCGTTCACGCCGATCAGCGCGAGAACTCCAAAGAGGCGTAAGGCGACCATACTCGTCGAATTCTAACAAGTTGCGCCCGGCAATAGGAGTTTTCCCCTTACCGACGCCATCCAGATGCCAAACATGCCCCCATTGGAATCCTCAGGATTTGGCCGAGGCGTTGTGCGCCCCTCCGCTGTATCCAGGTCCCGGTTGCTTGGCAGCGATTGCTGGGCTAAACTCCGCGCCGGAATTCTTGAGCATGTTGAGGATTAGGATCGACTAATTTGGCGCGATTTCTACGTTACCTCGCCTCTGCACTTCTTCTGGCCGCCGGGCTCGCGCTGGTGGTTGGGTGGTGGCTCCTTCACCGGCCGCTGCCCGAGCTCGATGGCAGCGTCACGATTCCGGAACTCCACCAGGCCGTCCTGGTGGACCGCGACCAGCACGGAGTGCCGCGAATTCGAGCCGACTCGCTGGAAGATTTGGTTACGGCGCAAGGGTACGTGATGGCGCAGGACCGGCTCTGGCAAATGGACTTGCTTCGTCGCGTCGCTGCTGGCGACTTGGCAGAAATTTTCGGCCCCGGCCCGCTCGATTCAGCGCTCCAGCTCGACCGCGAAAACCGGACGCTCGGGCTGCGTGAAGCTGCCGATCGAGGCGTCTTGGAGTTGAATCCAGACGTGCGCGTGCTGCTCGATGCATATTCCCGCGGCGTCAACCGCTACATCCAGGACTATTCCGGAAAGCTGCCTCTCGA
>JBGQGW010000040.1:0-18331 GCA_041497605.1 Terriglobia bacterium
AGGTTGCGTCTCTGCTTCCGGAAAATTCGCGTGGCAGATTGCGAAAGGCTCTCCGGAAGGACACCGTGGTCGAAAATGATCAGGGCCTCGATGGAGTTAGCGAATCCGTTCGCTATGATCCGGGTGCCGGATTTCCGGACGGCTAAGAAGCTGAAGCAAACGAACGCAACCGTTGGACCGCGTCATTGTAGATTTTCAGATCGGGATCGGGGTGGGACCAATACTTGAGAAAAGTCTCCAGATGATTTTTTGCGCGCTCGGCCTGGCCGATCTTTTGGTACAGGATTCCCAGGCGGTAATGGATTTCCACAACGTGGTGAAAACCTGGTGCATCATAGCTAAACGCGCGCTCGTTCGAGCGGGCCAGAACTTGCTCGTAATTTCCGATGGCTTCCTCGTTTTTCCCCGCAGCCGCTTCGGCCACGGCCAGAGTTTCCAGCGCAAGAGTTGATTTCTCGTATTGCACCGCCGTTTTCGCGGCTTCCACGGCTGCCTGCGCGTTTCCTTGTGAAAGTGCCAACTCTGCCTGGAGCAAATACTGAAAGGACCGAAGACGAGGAACTTTTTTCTCCTCGGCCAGGCCCTCCAACCGGCGAAGCATTTTCTGGGCTACCTCCATGCGGTGGCCGCTCGCGGAAAGACTCCCCAGTAAGAGAAGGTGAGCCGGATCCGCGGCGCGCGCTTCGATCTGCGTAATTTCCTGTTGGAATTGCTGAAGAGAGTTTTCGGCCAGGGACAAGCCAGCCAGCGTAAGCCTGTCTTTTACTCCGGCAAATGTGTTTCCGCGCGATTCCGCGACAACGATGCCGGCTTCCAATTGAGAACGCGCTTCGCGGAATAGTCCGGTGGCCAGGGCAAGATCGGCGAGCGAAGCATGCCCTTCGGCTTCCGTATCGCCGCCAGCTTTCACCATTTTTTCAAAGGTCTGGCGCGCCTGGGCCAAATCGCCGCTGAGAAGATAGCCCCTGCCGAGATTGGACAGGCCCTCGAAATCCGCCGGGTGGTCTCGAAGCACTTCCTTAGCAAGCAAAAGTGACTTGGCGGTGTCTCCCTTCAAAAAGCTGAACATCGACAGATTGCTTCGCACCGAACTGCTCTCCGGCTGAAGGTGCATTCCTTTTTCCATCTCGCTGTAGGCGGCGGCAAAATCGAATTTCCCCGCATAGCAGAGCCCCAGATTGATGTAGGCGGACGGATTCTGAGGCTGGAGCTGTGTCAGCACCTGAAAATGTCCGCAAGCCTCGTCGAAATTGCCGATGATTAGATTGTAGTCTCCCAGAATTTTCGCTTTCTCGCTCTCGGTGACATGATCCGCCAGCAAAGAAGCGGCATACATCTGCTGCCCGGCGCGCTCGGAGTCATAAAGGTTGGTGTAGGCCACGCCCAGGTAATCATGGGCCATGGCGAACTGCGGGTCCTTCTCGAGCGCCTTCTGAAAAAAGAGGATGGCCCCTTGCGGATCGCTCGAGGCAAGACGCTGTTTTCCGAGGGTGTAAAACGAGATGGCCTCGAGCGAAGGCGACGTAACCTTCGCCAGCGACAGGGAACTGGCGTGCACGACGCTCAACGATTCTCCGAGTCCCTTGCGAAGATCTTGAGCGACGGTATCGAGCGCCATCGGCACCTGGCTCGCCCCCGTAGCCATCTGTTGCGTGCTGACCAGAGTCTTGCCCTCGGGACTGAGCGCCCGCGCCACCACCACGTAGCCTTCTCCGATCTTGCTGATGGAACCGATCAGCAAAGCCTGCAAGTCTTCCCGCTGGCAGATTTCCAAACCGACTCGTTCATCGATTCGGACATCGGCGGGACGCTCCATGCGCTGCAGCACATCGGGCAAGCGGCTGTGTGGAAAAACGCTTAAGCGATGGGATTGTTCGAGCGAGATCGCCAGCAACTCGGCAAGCGTCTGATCGAAGACCGGTTCGCCGGTCCGATTTTCGAATTCGCCGATCAGAACCGTTTCGCGGTTGTCGGCAGGTGTCCGCGAACGCCAAGAGTGGATGCCAAACCACCCGCCGAGAAGAAGCATCACCAGAATTGCGGCAAGGAGAATTATATTTCGCCGGGTGTGGCGTTTCGATCGAGTGGCCGCCAACAGCGGGAGCGAGATGCTCAGGCGCTCCTGATCGACGAGAAGTTCTTTTGCAGACTGGTAGCGATGCTCCGGATCTTTGTCCAGGGCTTTCAGAATGATGCTTTCGAGTCCAGGCGAAATCCGCGGATTCAGCTCCCGGGGAGGCCGCGGGGCTCGATTCAAGATGTCGTCGATGAGCCGCGGTCCCTGGGTTTCTGGAAACGGACGCTGGCCGGTGGACATTTCATAGAGCACCGCACCGGCAGCCCAGATATCGCTGCGTGCGTCCACGCTGTCCCCGCGCAATTGTTCCGGCGACATATAGGGGAGAGTGCCGACCGCAGTAGGCTCAGCCAAGCTAACGGTCATTTCGGGATCGCTCCCCGGCATCAACACCTGCGCCAGGCCGAAGTCGAGAACCTTGACCTGTCCTTTTGGCGTCACCATGATGTTGCTGGGCTTCAAATCGCGGTGCACGATTCCTTGTTCGTGCGCTGCTTCCATCGCCGCCGCGATTTGCGCGCCGAACGATGACACTTCCTTTTCAGGCAGGGCGCCGCCTTTCAGGCGGCTGGAGAGAGTTGTTCCGGTGATGTACTCCATGACGACGAAATCGATGTCGTCCTGAGTATCGAAATCGTGCACGGTGGCAATGTTCGGGTGATTGAGCTTGGAGAGGGCCAGGGCCTCTTTGTGAAATCGCTTGCGGGCCGCATCGCTGGCGAGCTGGCCCGCGGGCAATACCTTGAGCGCGACATCGCGGTGCAAGCGCTCGTCATGCGCCAGATAGACGACACCCATCCCGCCGGCACCAATCTGTCCAGTGATTCGGTAATGGCCTAGAATTTGGCCAATCATTGCAGAATCTGAGATACAGGCCGCCCATCTTAGGCTGCGCCCAATGGCAAGTCAAACTGCCCATCCCCGGCGGGAAAAGTTGAGATTCACTGGATACGACTGTTCTGAGTCGCTCTGCTGATCGCCGGCAGCCTTTCCGCTTTCAGGCGTGAATTGAATGCCGGCACCTCAACGTCCAGAATGTGTTTCCAGGAAGCGAGCACCTGGTCGAGTTCCGCGGAGAGTTCTTGAAAGACCTTGAAATCCTGGTCGGTCGGCCCGTAATCACCCTGGACGTAACTCTGCAAGGCAGCCAGGCGGTTATTCAACCGCAATTCGTAGATCAGGGTCTGATCGTCGAATCCCGTAAAACGGGGCTCGTACAATGTGTGGAGAAGTCCGTCGAGTTCTCCATTCAGTTTGCGGGCGCTCTCGAGGAGAGAACTATCCGCGCCTGCCTTTTGCGAAGCGGATTCGATCTGCTTTTGAACGCGATGAATTTCGTTGATGGCGTCATGGGCGGCGGAAACTTTGTCGCGCACTGCCATCAACAGCTCAAATTGCTTTCGATATTCTTCCTGCGTTGTCGGCAACCGGGGATCTTTCTTGATCTGGAACGATTGAGTGTCTGACTGATCGCCGGCCGTGAGCTTGACCTTGTAATCTCCCGGCATCGCTTCCGGACCGCGCAGGCTGGCGCCGAAAACGTACGTTCCGCTTTCGATGCCGTGCGCGTCGGGATAGCGCATGTCCCAAACGAAGCGATTCAATCCCGCTCCGGCCGTGACAGCCGCTTGGCCGCGCCCCGCTTTCGACGCACTGCTGAATTTCTGGATGGTCTTGCCGCTCGAATCCTGAAATTCCAAAAACACGGGCTGTGAGGGAGTTTCAGCCAGGTAGTAATAAACGACCACGCCAGCGGGCGGATTTTCGCCGCCGCCGCCGCTCGGCCCGAAAAATCTGGCATGCCGCGTCCGATACGCCGCGCGCGGCGGAAACAGGTGAGCCTTCGAAGCTTCCACTTCAGCCGTCATATGTTGTAGCGGCGTGACGTCATCCAGAATCCAGAATGCACGGCCTTGCGTCGAAGCGATCAAATCGTTGTCTCTTAAAGTGAGATCGGTTACGGGCACGACCGGCAGGTTGAGCTGCAAGCTTTGCCAATGATCTCCATCGTCGAAGGAAACATAGACTCCCGTTTCCGTTCCGGCATAGAGAAGCTCTTTACGAACGGGGTCCTGACGAATCGTGCGCACGAAAGTATCCCTGGCGATTCCAGCGGTCACAGCCTGCCAGGTTTTTCCGAAGTCATGCGTCCGGTAAATGTAGGGCCGGAAATCGTCAAGCTGATAGCGGTTGGCGGCGACGTACGCGGTGGCAGCGTCGTGGGATGAAGCTTCGATGATATTCATTCGCGTCCATGGCTGGACTTCCGGCGGCGTGACATCCGTCCAAGTCTTCCCGCCATCGCGAGTCAAATGCACTAGGCCATCGTCGGAGCCCGTCCAGATCACATTCTTATCCAGCGGAGACGGGGCAATTGTGAAAATCGTGGAGTAAATATCCTCGAGCCGGCCTTGTTCCTCGCGCGTCTTGTCGTTTCGCGTAAGGTCGGTGCTGATCTGCTGCCAGCTCTGTCCGCGATCCGTGGAGCGGAACAGTACGTTCGAGCCGGCGTAGATTGTTTCCGGTGCTGCTGCGGAAATGGCTATGGGATACGTCCATTGAAAGCGATATTTCATCTCCGCGGCTGTGCGGCCGCCGGGGAAATCGGGCCACACGGAAATATTGCGGATGCTGCCAGTGCGGTGGTCGTAACGCGTCAGAATGCCCCAGAAGCTTCCCGCATAGACGATGTTGGGATCTTTGGGGTCGGGCTCGACGTAGCCGCTCTCGCCGCCACCCACTTCGTACCAATCGGTCAGGCCGATGCCGGGGCCTGCCGTGCGGCTGGCAATCGAAAGCGTGGTGTTGTCCTGCTGCGCGCCGTAGACACGGTACGGAAACCCGTTGTCGGCGCTCACTGTATAAATCTGCGCGGTCGGCTGGTTGAGAACCGTGCTCCAGCTCTTGCCGCCGTTGAAGGTGACGATGGCTCCCCCATCATTGCCGTTCACCATCCTCTGATTGTCGTGCGGATCAATCCAGAGATCATGATAGTCGCCGTGGGGCGTTTCGATGTGCGAGTACGTTTTCCCACCATCGGTGGATTTCAGGAAATGCTTCGACGAAAAGGCGTAGACGGTATCCGCTTGCTGCGGATCGGCGAAGATGTGCCCGTAATAATACTGGCGAGAGCGCAATTCGAAATCGTCGTTCAGCCGCTGCCAGCTCTTGCCGGCATCGTCGGAGCGATAGATGCCACCATCCTCGGCTTCGACGGTGGCCCAGATGCGATTGGAATTGACGGGTGAAACCGTGATGCCAATTTTCCCCTTGTCACCTTTGGGCAAACCATCTTTGAGCTGCGTCCAGTGGTCGCCCCCATCGGTGGTTTTGTAAATGCCGCTGCCGGGGCCCACGCTGTTGATGCCCCACGGAGTGCGGAGAACTTGCCAGGTGGTGGCGTAAACGGTGAGCGGATCGTGCGCATCCATGGAGAGATCGACCGCCCCAGTCTTGTCATTTATGTATAGGATTTTTTGCCAGGATTTGCCTCCATCGCGCGAGCGGAAGACGCCTCGTTCTTCATTCGGGCCGTAGGGATGGCCGACCGCGGCGACATAAACGACGTCCGGATTGCGCGGATCGATGCGGATCTTGCCGATTTGACTGGTGTCGCGGAGGCCGACGTTGTTCCAAGTCTTGCCGCCGTCCGTCGATTTGTAAACGCCATCCCCATGGGAAATATTTGCGCGAAGACAGGCCTCGCCCATGCCGACGTAGACGATGTTGGGATCGGATTCGGCCACCGCGATGGCGCCCACCGAGCCGGTTTTGAAATCGCGATCCGAAATCGGGATCCAGGTAATTCCACCATCTTCTGTTCTCCAGACGCCGCCGCCGGTCGCGCCCATGTAGTAAACCAGCCGTTCGCTGGTGACGCCGGCGACGGCAGTGACGCGTCCGCCGCGGTAGGGGCCGATGCTGCGCCACCGCAGCGCTTTATAGTCGTTGGGCTTCGTTTGAGCGCGGAGCGTGTACGTGCCGGGGAAAACTAGGAAGGCTAGTAAATAGAACGAGAGAATTCTTAGCAGGCGATGAGATTTCATGGTGGACTCCCCTTGATCGAAATGATCCGATTAATCCGTGCCGCGAGTGGGCGGATCTGAAACTCGTCTCTGCACTGGCAAAGACAAATGAGCGCCGTGCAACCGCGGATAGAAATTCTTTAACCGCCGCGCTACTGCGATTCCGCCTTCGGCTTCGCCGATGCATCTCCGCGTAGATAGCGATCCCACCATTCCATGGTGTGCTGATGGAAATCGAGGAAGCGGAAGCGTGAGCCGCGGACGATGCTGTGTTCCGCGTCGCGATAGATCAACAGGTCGGAGGTGCGGTGGAGCGCTCGCAGCGCGGCAAACATCATCAAGCCTTGCTGGAATGGGACGGTGAAGTCAGCCTTGCCGTGGACGATGAGCACGGGAGTGTGAACGCGGTCCGCTACGAAGAACGGAGAGTTTTCGAGATAACCGTCCCGATTGGTCCAGGGAGTGCCGGTGGTGCGCGCCTGTCCGGTCTCGATCGTCCAAACGTCGCGGTCGCGGCCGTCGCCCCAGGTACTGAAAAAATCGCTGGGCGGCGCGCGCAGGACGGCGGCGGCGAAAATATCCGAATGCGAAATCAGGAACAAGCCGGAATAGCCGCCGAAGCTTCCACCCGTGATTCCGAACCGGCCAGTTGTGAAATCCATGGCACGAACTGCATTGACCGCGGGGATCACTGAATTCACGAACGAATCGCCGGTAAGGCCGTCTTTGATCAAGACGTCGGGCATCAGATATCCGTAGCCGTGGGAAATGTACCATTGCGCTTCGGCGTTGAAGCGGTTCTTCGAGGGGCTCAGCTTTTCGTAAGTATAGGTGACCACCGGCACGCGATGAGAGGAATCCGTTTTCGCCGGCAAAAAGAGGAGGCCTTCGAGCGGATCGCCATCAGCGGAAGTGAAATGAAACACACGCGGAGGCTGAAACGCGAAAGCCGCGAGCTGTGGATTCAAATTCGTAATGCGGCGAGGCTGCGGTTGGCTTACCTCGAGCAGGTATCCCTCTTCGGGGGCAGTCGCGCTGGACGCCGCGAACGACACCGCCGAGCCGTCACGCGATGTGAGCAGCGAGCGAAGAGCTTGATCGGCGGAATAAATTACCGCGCTTGCTTCATTTCCGGTTTGCCAGCGATGAATGCTCTCGCGATAACTCTGCTCATCTACCGAGCGATAGAACAACGTGCGGCCGTCCCCGCTCCACACCAAATCGCTGCTCTGGGTTTCTTTCTCCGATTCCGTCAGTGTTCGCAGGTTCGCCTGGCCGATTTGTGCGACCACGACGTCCCAGGTAGGCTCCAGGATCGAATACATTTTCGAGTCGCGCGGTCCGGTTCCTGGCCGTGCAGCCAGGACTGCCAGCCAGCCATTTGCGGTGACACGCGGATCGCACGTTCGCTCGGGGAAATTTTCCAGGATAATTTTTTCATCGCCGCTGGCCACGCTGATCGAGCGCAGTTTTCCCTTCTCAGGAAAGAGCAGGTCACGGCCATCAAAAGAAAATGCAATCCACGCCGGAGGATGCCCTTCGAGAATCGCATGGGGCGGCTGGCTGCCGTCCGCGGGCGCGAGCCAATCCTGCGAGCGCTCATGACGAAACAAGGCAAGCGTCTCAGGCGTGATGGCGCGAAACAGAACTTGCGATCCATTTGGCGAAACCGCGAACCTGGTCAGAGAAATCGGCCGGGGATTGAGCGGATGCGCATGGCCGGATCTCACCTCCACGCTCACAAGAGTCCATTTCCGCGCGTCGATAAACGGTGCATCGCCCGGCATCGCCAGGTCGGTGCTGTGCACGAGCTGCGATTCGGGATCGGGTTGCTGCGGCGCGGGCAGCAAGACCGCATAAACAATCGCGGTTCCGCTTGCAGTCCACTGAGGCGCGAGCAGTTCGGAACCCCACTGGCCCTCATCTTTCGGGAACGATTCGCCGAGCTCTCGCATTGCTCCCGTCGCCGCTGTCCAAATGCACAACTGGCGGCGGCCTTGTCGCGTGCGGAAGAAAGCAAGCTCGCCGCCATCGGGCGACCAAATGGGAGTGTCTGCATAATCGTCGTCGTCGATTCTCACGGGCTTGCCGCCGGGCTTGACCACCCACAGGAAGCCATCGGGATGCCGGGCCAGAATGTTGGACTCTAGCGTTGGGTCCACGGTGGCGTAAGCAACCCACGCGCCGTCGGGAGATATAGCGGGAAAGCTACCGGGAACGAATTCGACAATCCCCAGCATATCTTCG
This sequence comes from Terriglobia bacterium, assembly GCA_041497605.1. Lineage (GTDB taxonomy): Bacteria > Acidobacteriota > Terriglobia > Acidiferrales > UBA7541 > JBGPTK01. The sequence continues at coordinate 8,350 of JBGQGW010000040.1, forward strand.
GGTGTGAATGGCCGCGGGGCTTCTTGGGCGCAAAGCAACCCAGGAAGAAACACAGCGGCAAGCACCGCGAGGACCGAATGAATCCTCGCGGTCTTCCCACCTTCGAATGGGCGAATTCCCAATGGGCGCCTCCTACTGTTCGGCGTTCTCGATGGGCGACATGAGCAGGGGAACGTGAGCGGCAGCGGAAGCCTTGCGATTGACGGGCAAATCGAGTTTCGAACGGTCAATGATTTTCCCGGCCTTCATCACCATGGAAATCTGCTTGGCGTTGTTGATGTCCTCCAGCGGATTCGCATCCAGCAGAACCAGGTCGGCAATTTTGCCTTCCTCCACCGAGCCCATGTCGCGATCCTTACCCAGGAAGCGCGCGGAATTCAGTGTGCCGATGCGAATGGCACTCATCGGCGAAATACCTCCGGCGACGAGCAGCTCGAGTTCCCGATGCGCCGCCGGCCCGCTGGATTGATCGGTACCGAGCGCGACGATTCCGCCGCCCGCATCGATCTTGCGGTTATTTTCCTGCGCCACTGGTGTCATGATTCTCATCCACGCTGCCCAACGGTTCTTCTTCTGTATATCGCTTTCGGTTGTCTTCAGCCGCTGGATTTCTTCCGGCTCGAGGACCGCCTGGTACAGAGGCTGGTCCAGAAATTCAGGATGATCGGCGAGGCGGCTATAATTTTCGCCGATGGTCAGTGTCGAAGCCATGGGCATTTGCTTCGCCGCCAGGAGCCGGACGAAGTCATCGGTCACCGGACCCTGGATGTCGGGATGTGCCAGCGTGTCAACGCCGACAAAAATCGCTTCGCGGGCGCGAATTTCGCTGGAGACATGAACGGTCGAGCGAATGCCATGATCGTTGTAATACTCGATGATGTGCTGCATCAGCGGGATGGGCAGCAGCGTGATCATCGGCCGCGTCCCCCAGCCTTCTTCCTCATAAGTAATTTTCAAGAAGTCGGGGTGGCGGGCGATCGCCGCATCGAGCGCGGGAATTGCCTGTGGCCAGGAGTCGACCAACGTGGACGCGCCACCCACTCGGCCGCCGTGGCTGCCAGGATAAGTGACGATGCCGCCCACGGCCAGCAGACGCGTGCTTACGATCGCGCCGGAGCGTTCCTTATCGCGCAAAGCAAACGTGAAGTCGGGATTGTTTCCCACGTCGAGCACGGTAGTGACGCCGCAATAGAGATAACTTTGGAGCACGCGAATTCCAGTGCGCTCGTCCGGAGTTTTCCCCATACCGCCGCGCAGGTGAATGTGGATGTCCATGAGCCCCGGAATCAAATATTTTCCGTGCCCGTCCACCCGCTGCGTCCCGGGCGGCAGGGCGATTTCACCGCGCGCGACTCGCGCGATCCGGTCTCCTTCAACCAGCACGGTGGCATCCGGGATCGCCGGCCTTCCGGTGCCGTCGATCACGGTGACATGCTCGATGGCGACCGCCGCCGCTTGCTGCGCTGCCGCCGGCAAAGCTGAGTAGCCGAGAATGAAACAGAAAAGTATGGCGATGAATTGCGGACTTCGCTTCATTGAGTCTCCCCCTCGAACGCAAAATGGCACACGGAGAATTCGACTGCTGAAAAAGCGGGGCCGGCGCCCTTCTGCAAAGACGCCGGCCGAATCTCAACTGTCGAGCTAGAACTTGTAAACGGCCGAAAACTGGAACTGGCGCGGCGCTGCCGATTGCGTCGGCCTGCCGAATGTGGCGGGCGGAGCAAACTGGTTCAGGCCGATGGTTGTGTTCACGGCGGTCACGTTGACGTGGTTGAACGTGTTGAACGCCTCAAAGCGCAGCGCGAACTCTTGCTGCTCTTTGATCTTGAAGGCTTTGCTCAGGCTGGAATCGAAGCTGGCCTGCCGCCTGGCGCGGAACGTATTGCGGCCCAAAGTACCGGGCCGGTCTCGCGAGGAATCCGTGTCGCCATTGGCATCAGACCCGACCAACCCGTTATAGGTGAAGCCGGAAATCGCCGTGACGATTCCGCTAAATTGAAAGCCGTATGGTAAGTCATAGGTGCCGAAGATCGCGAAATTGTGAGTTCGATCCTGGTCGGCGAGGCCCCGATCGAGCCCGAGACGGTTGGGATCCAGGTGAAGCGAGAAATTGAGCCGGAAATTGTCGGAATCACTGATGTTCTTCGACCAGACATAGTTGGCTTGCACGTTGAAATGGTGGCTGAACCGCTTTTTCATCACCACTTGCAACGCATCATAAAAACTCTGGTCGCCGGATTCCTGGTCTAGCATCTGCCGGAAGCCACCGAAGGTGACTCCTAGTGGCCCCGGAATCACGGAGGGAGCGCCAAAAGGCCGCGTGGCGTCCGCTTGTGCCACCGTCCGAGTCTGGCCGGGACCGGTCAAGAAGAACGATGGAGAGTTCAAATCTCGCGTTCGCAGAAGTTTCAGGCCATGAACGTGGATATAATCCACGCTCAAAGCCCAGTTGGGCGTGAACTCGCGGCTGATCCCGAAGTTTAGTTGTTCGGTGTAAGGATTGACGCGCAGGCCGCCCCATTTATCGCCCACGGTGCCTGGGAAATCGGACCCCAGCCCGCGAGTGATGGGAATGTACACCTGGTTTTTCACTCCTGTGGCGCAGGCCGGCGCCGTGATGAAGCGCGCCGGATAGGTGGGGAAGCAGCCCACATTTGCGGGAGTCAAGGCAATTTGCACGATCGCCAAGGGCCCAAAGTTCGATTCCCGGTTGATCAGGGAAGACTCGATGGTTGCATAGAAAAGCCCGAAGCTCGCCCGTACCAGGGTCTTGCCTGAGCTGAAGGGATCCCAGGCAAATCCAATGCGCGGCGCGAAGTTGTTCGAATCCTTCAGGATCGTTTCGTAGTCATACCGCAACCCCACATTGACGGTGAAGTTGGGTTTCAAGTTGTAGCTGTCCTGAATGTAGAGCCCGTCCAGCCATTCGTTGTAAGGCAGGCCGGAGATTCCGAACGACTGAGTGTATTGGTTGGGGAAGGTTGCCGGATTGGCCGCATTGAAGGGGAAGACAGCGCTGGCCGGAAAATTATAGGTTCCATTGAAGTTGCTGTAAAACGTCACGAAGCGGTGGAAGAACTCGAAATCCCCACCGTATTTCAGATTGTGCTTTCCGATCGTGTGGGAAAGCGTGTCGATCCACTGGTAACCATTTTCGCGCAAATTCTGCGGCAGGGTCGGATTGGGTCCCAGATTGCCTTTGCCGGCGTAGTTGGCCGCCGGCGTGGTGGTGGAAAAGTCAGGAGTCAAAGTGCAGCCGCCGGCATTGGGAGCGCAGATATCCAGCCGGTCCTTGGTATAGCCGAAGCGGAATTCGTTTACCAAGCGGGGAGAGAAGACGGTCGACAGAGCAACATTGACTCCCTGCTCGTAGTCAATCAAGTTCACGATGCGCTGCGAGGTGTTCAGGCCGCCTACGCCGCCGTTCTCCGACGTGCCTCGAACGATGTTGTAACGGCCGGTGAGCCGGTTGTTCTTGGAGATCTGGTCATCCACTTTGCCGAAAAACTTGACGTCTCTGGCCGGCTGTATCAGCAGTACTCCTGGGTTAGGCTCGAGCACCGACGTGATGCCCGCCGCATTTTGAGTCTGGTGAGTTTGCTCGTAGCTGGCCAGGAAATGAGCCTTGTCTTTTGCGATCGGCCCTCCCACCTCGCCGCCCCACTCCTGCCGGTTGAAATTGGGATTGAGGCCGGTTAATCCCTGAGTCGCGTCGATCGAGCCTGGGCGCTCGTAGAAAAACGCCTGCCCGTGCCAGTCGTTCGTCCCGCTTTTGGTGATGACGTTGATCACACCGGAGGGGCTTCTGCCGAATTCAGCGGAGAAATTGTTGGTCACTACTTGCAGGTCCTGCACCACGGCGAGCGAAAGGTCGCTGTTTGGCCCGGGCTGATCGCCGGCCAGCGTTCGGATTTCGCGCAACTGATTGTTTACGCCATCGGCCAGCATCGTCAACTGGCGTTCTCCCTGTCCGTTGAAGGTGAGGCCGCCGCTATCGGAACTGAAGAAGACGGCGCCGGGAGCGAGTTTGGTGAAATCAAAGAAACTCCGGCCGTTGGTGGGCAGGTTGGAGATCTGCCGCTGATCGATGGTGTGATCGATTTCTGATTTGTCCGTCTCGACGATCGGCGCCGCGCTCGATACGGTCACACTTTGTTCCATGCTCCCGGGCTTGAGCGTGACATTGATCACTGGGGCTGCGTTCGCCTGGAACGTGAGGCCGGTAATGGTTTCCCCGCCGAACCCTTTCATCTCGACCTTCAGCTCATAGGTTCCGGCCGGAGGCAGCGCCGAGAAGATGTAATGGCCGTTGCTATCAGTCTCGGTGGTGCGCACCAATCCGATGCTCAGGTTTTTGATGGTGACGCTAGCGCCGGCCACTATTCCTCCCGAGGAATCCTGCACGTTTCCCTGGAGAACGAAGTTCGTGCCCGTCTGCGCATGGGCCGGCGGAAGCAGGATCAGAACGGTGAATAAGACTGCCGCGATGGAATAAAGACTGCGAAACGAAAACTGTGAAGTTCTCAATGCCATTGGTGTGACCTCCCGTAACACTTCTCGGAATCGGCGCAACCCCCCTTGCCCCGTCGTGCCGACAATAATAGCCTACCCCGTTGAGACGGGCTTATAGCGAGGCGGGGAATCGAAGTCAAGCGAATTTTGTATACCACTTGTGAACACATTGTGAGCAGTTAGTATGTTAATCACGTTCGCTCGCGAGATGCGCCGGATGATTTTAGTGTGACTCAAGATCACCCAGTCGCTCTCCGGGAAGCACTTCGCGCACCGATGATAGGGGGGCGCAGGCTATACAGAACGAATCAGCGCGTGCTTGGCCTCGGGAGAGGCGTACTCCCGGAACACGCTTAGCAGGCTGCGGAAAAATCCACTTCGGGGTCATTCCAAGCGGAGCGAGGAATCCGGAGCAAATCCCAAATGCTTGAGAAGCAGAAAGTTTCTTCGCCGCCCATCCAAGGTGACCATTCCATTGGTAAGCGCCCATCGACTCTTTCCGCACTCTGTTAGAAAGTGAAGCGCAGCGGCTTAGTCAGGATTATTGCGTCTGGCTGGTCGAGTGGCTCGTGGAGTGCCGCGATGAGTGTTTGATTGCCAGGTCGACCGGCACCGGAAGGATCCGGCGATAGATCCGCACCGAGAAAAATCGGGTCCGGCAGGGGTCGCAGCGGTACGCCTTAATACCCAGGATTCGCTGGATCCAGAGAAACAATCCTTCATCCACTCGTTCGCGGGCAATTCGCTGCACGTCCATATTCCCGCATTTCGGGCAGTGCACGTAAAACGCATAGGGGATGGGAACTTTCCACGCAAAGAAGCGAAGCTCGCATCCCCGGCAGCGCCAGGGACGCAGGCCGAAAAGACTGAAGAATAAGTCAATTGCTCCACTCCGGTGGGAGCGGCGGCAAGCGTCAGTTTGGCAGCGCGGACAAATCATCCAGAGCCTCGGAGGAAAGCACGCGAAAGCTTACGCCAAATAGAGTTCGCGAGGCAATGCCTTCGTCGGCCTCTGATTTTCCGGTGAGAAGCATCACTTGGAATCACCAGCATGGCCCAGTGTAGAATAGCCGCCGAGGAAAATCATGCTCGACTACACAGCCGCACACTCGCGCGCCGGGATTGACGCCAAATTGCCGAAACTCGAGACCTGGCCCAATCATTTCCCCGGTTATGAAATCACCATTCGCTTCCCGGAATACACCTCGGTGTGCCCGAAAACCGGATTGCCGGACTATGGCGCGATTACAATTCAGTACCAGCCGAACAAAGTTTGCCTCGAGTTAAAGGCGCTCAAAATGTACCTGCTCGGCTATCGCGATCTGGGGATCTTCTACGAGAACGCCGTAAACCGCATCCTGCGGGATGTGGTAGCCGCCACTCGGCCCGTCTGGTGCACGGTGCGCGGCGAATTCACACCGCGCGGCGGCCTATTCACAAATGTCGAGGCCCGCTGGCCGCGTGGGCGGGGCAAGGCTAGTGCTCGCTAGGAACACATGAAGCATCTCCAGGGATAGACAACCCCGTGCGACTTGGAGATAATCCAACATTCGTACTCTTCTGATTGGATCGAGTGTTTCAGACGCCAAGGAGGCGCGATGAGCCTTACCTCAAGTGGTCCCGAACCTCAGGGCTCCCCGCAGTTCGAGACTTCGCCGACGCCGCGATGGATTCTGATCGCGTTTGTCATCGCCTTCCTGCTCGTGGGCTATCTGGTGTACTCCGGCCACAACCAGCAACAAGAACTCGCCAGCGGTTTCGCGCAGGCCAACCAGCGAGCCGAAACGCTCGCGGCGCAGCTCGACAAGACAAATTCGCGCCTCGCGGACCTGAAGGGCGAACTCGAAGTAACATCGCAAAAGCTTGGACTGACCCAGGACGAATTGGCGCGCGCCCGCAGCCTGGCGCAGACGATTCGCAAAGATCAGAAGCAGAGCGACGAACAACTCCGCGCCCAGATCGGACTGGTGGCGCAGGATACCAACACCAAAATTGGCGCTGTTTCCACCGATCTTGCCGGTACAAAGACCGATGTGGACGCCACGAAAAAAGATCTCGAAGCCACCAAGAACAAACTCGATCGCACCGTCGGCGATTTGGGCGTGGCCAGCGGGCTGATCGCCAAAAACCATGGCGAAGTAGAAGAGCTGAAGCGGCTCGGCGAACGCAATATCTTCGAATTCGATATCCGCAAATCGAAGGCGCCTCAACGGGTCGGCCCGGTCCAGGTGGAACTGAAGAAAGTGGATACGAAGAAGTACAAATACACCATGAACGTGGTGGCCGACGATAAGAGCATCGAGAAAAAAGACAAGACGGTGGGCGAGCCGATCCAGTTCTACGTGAAAGGCGCTCACATGCCTTATGAAATCGTCGTCTTCGAGGTAGCCAAAGACGAAGTGAAAGGCTACCTGAGCACGCCCAAGCAATAGCGCAGGAGCCGCTGATTTGTGGCCCTCGGCGCGGCATATCCGGCACGAAACCTCGAAAATCTGCATCGATAACTGCACTCTGGCTGCGCCGGGAGGAAAGATTCTGTACTTGGCGGCCGCTCGGTGGTTGTCAATCAACGCGCGCTGCCGTCAGACCGCCTGCGGTCTGACGCTGTTGCCCTGCTTGCTCACGGGGCCCCCTGAATTTGGCAAGCGGAGAGCGTTCCCGATTGTTTCGAACACTTATCCGGTGGTTAACCAGTGAAAATCGAATATAGCGCCACTCCCGATGATATCGGGGCACTGTATTCCTACCTTTGGAGGAACTCGGCATATTTCAGACGAAGAATAGGCGTGGGCACACTCGTGGTTGCTGCCTGGATTCTGGTGTCCGCTTATTTAAGCCAGGGCGAACTCGCCTTACGCGACGCATTTATCGCGCTAAACGTTGCCATCGCTTTCCCGGTCCTGACGCCCCTTGTCGCCATGCTCCACACAAAGAAAGGCAGCCGGATTCTCTCGATTGATCCGGCGGGGATTCACACGCAGATTGGGAAAAAGAAGGGAAGAGTTCGGTGGGAAAAGATTGCGGAAGTGTTTGTCACCGGTGAGCATGTCTTCATTTTGGGCCGAAATTTGAATAGTTTTACAATCCCGAACCGAGCATTCCACGATGATTCGCAAAGAAATGAATTCATCCGGCTCTGTGAGGATTATTCGAAACAGCGACGCTCGCGAACAAGAGGTCGGGAGTTCGCCTTGTGGATTCTCGGGTTTGGTCTCGCTTTTTTGGCAATCTTTACACCCCACATCTACGAGACCGGTTGGCACCTGCGGCACGGGAATGCCATCCGGTACAAGGAGAAACACGTCCCTGTTCCACGCGGATGGGTTGCGAGCGCCAAACCGCAGGAGCTGACGATCACGAAGATGCCTTTAACGCTTTTTACGATTTTACGATTGGAATGGATGACCGAGCGGATTTCTATCCGCAAGGGCAGCCCACTGGGAAGCCAGACTGTCGCGGAAGCCGACGAGTCTTTTGAAAAATCATTTTGGACCTACCCTCCTACTCCCGCCAGTTCGGCTATTATCAGCGGCCCGATCAAAATCGGGACCCCTCCGAATGACATTTTTTGCATGACGGCTACCGAGGCAAATAATGCTGCACCTATGGTTGTGAAATGCTTACTCCAGCAGGGAAGTTGGGAGGCTAGCTTCGTGGGTGCAAAGCAAGACGTGGAGAGATTTTACGAAATCCTTCGCGGTGTGAATTAACCTTGCCCCCAATGCAAGCGTGGTCCGCTTGCTCGCAGTAGTTTTCTACGCGTCCGCAGGCTTTTTCGGCTGGCTTGGAACGTCGAAGGCGCCGGCCCCGGAGGTCGCCACACAGCGAGCGGCATCTCTTCCATAGATTTGATCCGCAGCTTTCAACTGGCTGGAATCGTGGTTTTCCCGCGGGCCGAATCAGGTGAGGAGGAACCACGAGTCAGTCATGAATCTCCGGCCAGCGCAGCTCTACGATAGAAGCCTCGTTTGTCGTCAAAAAATGCGCGCAGAAACTGATGAATCTGAAAGAGGCAGCCTTCTCCAAGTTGTTGATTCCACAACAGTACTGGGGACGTACTCCTAGCACGGCTATGAGATAGTTTTTCAGAAAACTCGTCGTTTTTGTTTGCCTCGTAAAGCGAAGCGTAAGAACATCTAGAGGACTTTGCCACCGTCCTAGCAAGGGCGCGAGTACGTTTGATTTGGAGGTAATGCGATGCGGCAAAAGATGTTCCAAATTTTGAAGCGCCTCTGGCGAGAACAGATCGGCCAGGACATGATTGAATATGCGCTGTTGCTGTTGCTCGTTGCTCTTGGCACGATCTCCAGTTCAAAGGGGTTTTCCAATACCGTCAAGAATACCTACTCGGGGATTGGATCGACTATAACTAACAAAGCTGCTGGCCAAAACAATGGCGGCAACAACGGCGGCGGCAACAACGGCGGCGACAACGACGACGGCGGCAACAACAATGGCGGCAACAACGGCAACAACATCGGCAATGGCAACAACAACAACGGAATTGGCAACGGCAACAACAATGGCAACAACAACGGGAACGGCAACAACAATGGGAACAACAACGGGAACGGCAACAACAATGGGAACAACAACGGCAACAACAACGGCAACAACAACGGCAACAACAACGGCAACAACAACGGCAACAACAACGGCAACAACAACGGCAACAACAATGGCAACAACAACGGCAAGAACGGCGGCAACAACGGCAAAAACGGCGGCAACAACGGTGACTGATTCAGGAACAACAACGATCGTTGCGACAACTGAGATGGAATTATCGAGGGGACAATCATGAGCCCTTCGATGAATCAGATTGAAAGCACTTTAGTATGAGGTCCGGCTCCCGGCTTTGATCAACGCTTTTTTGAGTAGCGAATTCTGGGCAGTTTTCCCATCTTCGATCCAAATTGTGACCCAATTCTTCAAGGAGTCGAACTCGGCTCGAGCTACAACCATCCCCAGGGTCTTTCTTCGAAGGCGGACATGTGTATATCAAACTAGCTTAAAGACTAGCCGCCCGCAGTATTGCCGGCACCCATGGGTACTAGAACCTATGTGACAACTGTGTCCTGGGTCCTGTGGCTTGACGAAACTGACAGGCAGCCGATAAAATAATCATAAGGCTCGTCCCCGACTGCAAGCCGCGACTTATTGAAATGACAGTAGTTGTGCACGCGCGGGCGGCACAGGAGGCAAGACGCTGTGTCAAATCCGACCCCGATCCAACGGGTTGCTATCAGCGCCTTTATACTCTTCAATTTGGTCGCTATCTTGTGCTGGGCCCTTCCCGTGGATACAAAGCTCTTCCCGGCAGTGAACCGTCATACTTCTATCTACATGAATATGGCAGGCCTGACGCAGGGCTGGTCGCTGTTCGCGCCGGATCCGCCTGATAGCAATTGCCGGTTGGGAGCCGAGATTACCCACGACGATGGGTCGACGAACCTGTGGAATTTCCCCG
>JBGQGW010000041.1:0-18309 GCA_041497605.1 Terriglobia bacterium
CGTTTGTGGGTCCAGGCGAAACAAATGGGACGCTGTTTTCTGCAGACCTTGGAAATAAATGCCGTCCGGCCCCCAGTCCACCATCCGCGGATCTTCATCGAACTTCGCTGTCAGGTCTTGCACGTCGGCGGGACTAGACGCAGGCTTCGTGAGCGCGCCATCCACATTCACAACCGCAATGTGGTTATTGGCGTAGTAAAAATAGCGCTGCGCGAGTGCCGTCGAAAAAGCAATCTGCTTTCCGTCCGGCGAAAAGATCGGGTCGGAATCCGGGCCTTCGAGCGCCACGATTTTGTGCACGGCATTCTCGTGCGCTAAATCGGCAAGATAGATATCCGAGTCTCCGGAAAATGCCAATAACGGATTGTGAGTGGCGCTGAACGCGATGCGTGTGGAATCGGGCGACCACGAGAAGTCGCGAACGTCCAGGGCGGGATCGCGCGTGATCGCACGCGCTTTCACCGGCGCTGAATTCATTTCCGCCGCTGCCACATCCACGGTCCACAATTGATTCTGCGTGAAGTCCTGCTCGACGACTTCGTATTCGCTGTATTTTTGCTTGCGCTCTTTACTCGCCTTGGATGGCTCTGCGGCCGCCGTGAATGCGATCTGCTTGCCGTCTTTCGACCACTCGAAACCGCCAACGTCGGTCGAGTGTTCGGTCAGTTGCCACGCTTCTCCGCCCTGCGCCGAGATCAGCCAGATTTGCCGGCTCGCAGGCTTACCTTCCTCGGAAGCGCTTTCCTTTTTCTCTTCTTTTGCGGCAGGCGCTGAGGCGGCCCCTTTCGAAATCGAGTTCGCTTCGCGTTCGGTCACAAACGCCAGCCAGCGCCCGTCCGGTGACCATGCTGCGCCCTCGCTCGATTTCTTTCCGCGCGTCAGTTGGATGCTTGTGCCTGACCCCAAATCCAGCAGCCAAATTTGCCGGATGTAGGCATTTTCCTTCCAGTCCGTTTCCCGCACGCTGTAAGCGATGTAGCGGCCATCGGGTGAGATGCGCGGGCCGCCCACAACCTTCAATTGAAGAATTTCATCCATTGTTGGCGCATGCTTCGTCTGCGCGCGAACCACTGCCGCAAGCGTCAGAACCGAAAAGAGCGCCAACCCCGCCACCTTCTGCCTTTTCATCAAACATCCTCCGTCAAACTTTTAGGCGCCCCATGCTACACGATTGCCCTTTCGGAACAAAAGCTCACGTACTCCTGCGTACGCGCGCAACTTCATGCCCTAATTGATCCGTTGGAAAGGAAGGCGGGCAAAATCGTCTTACAGTTTATTCAGGCCGTCGAGTCCAGCCACCTTGTAAGCCTCGGCAAAAGTGGGGTAATTGAAGACCGTGTCGCGGAAATAGTCGATCGTGCCGCCGAGGATTAAAACCGCTTGGCCGATGTGCACGATCTCGGCGGCGTTTTCGCCCATCGCGTGGACTCCGAGGATCTTTTTCGTATCCGGGTGAAACAGAATCTTCAGCATGCCGGTGTGGTCTCCCACGATCTGAGCCTTCGCGAGTTCCTCGTATTTTGAGATTCCCACCTCGAATGGGATCTTCGCATTGGTCAGCGACAATTCCGTTTGCCCGACCATCGAAATTTCGGGGATGGTGTAAATGCCGTACGGAAGCAGCGCCGGATTCATCTGAGCCGGGACGCCGAACATATGGCAACTCGCGAGCCTCCCCTGTTCCATCGAAGTCGCTGCCAGCGATGGAAACCCGATTACATCGCCGGCCGCATAGATATGCGGCACGGAAGTTTGGAAACTTTCGTTGACCACCAATTTCCCGCGCGCGCCCGCTTCGAGGCCAGCCACTTCCAGCTTAATAAGATCCGTATTCGCCTGCCGCCCCACGGCATAAAGCAAGCCATCGCCGTGAATGCGTTTGCCGCTCTCGAGGTGCGCCACCACGCGGTTACGGTCGTCATATTCCACTTTCGTCACTTTCTCGCCCAGGCGGAAAATGGCGCCGTGGCGGCGCATGTGGTAACAGAGAGCTTCAACGATTTCCGTGTCAACAAATTCGAGGAGCGTGGGACGCTGTTCAATCAGGGTAATCTCGACGCCCAGTGCCGTCAGCATCGAGGCGAACTCAAGGCCAATCACTCCGCCTCCGACGATGATGAGTTCCTTCGGAATCTCTTCGATCTGAAAAAATTGGTCGCTCGAAAGCACGCGCTTTCCGTCAAACGGAATGTCGGGGTGCCGCGCCGGGCGGGTTCCACACGCAACCAGGACATGCTCGCCTTTGAGGATGTGAACTTCGCCTGCTCCTTCCACTTCCAGAGTGTGCGCGTCCACAAAACGCGCCGTTCCCGCATAGAGATCGATCCCGTTTCGCCGGAGTTGGTCTCGAACGACGCCAATTTCTCGCTCGATTACCTGCAAGACCCGGTTTGCTAAATCGCGAAATGAAATTTTGTCTTTTACAACGTAGTCGCTTCCGTAAAAGGAGCGATGGCGCAGACCGGTCAAATGCAGAATTGCTTCTCGCAGAGTTTTACTGGGGACGGTGCCGCCATGGATGCACACTCCCCCGACCATGTCGCCACGGTCGATTACGGCCACGCGCTTGCCCAGTTTTGCCGCGGCAATCGCGCCTTTCTGCCCGGCAGGACCGCTGCCGATCACCAGGAGATCGTAGGGTTGGGAGTTCATCGGATATTTTCCGCTGGGTCCTCTTCCTTCGAGTTGTGTCCGGGTGCGAAGGCTACTTAACGAATGTTACAGCCAAATTACATGAACCCGCAAAACCTATCGCGCCCCGGGAGCAGTGAAAAAATTGATGCTGACGGTGGCCAGTTCCGATGGCGGAAACTTGAATTGAAATCGTGGATTCGCTTCGAGCCCGGCTTCGCGCGCGCATTCCAGAAATACAGGAAGCTCGACTAAGTACTGATCCGAGAATCCGTGAGTGCCGTCGTAGGCGACTGCGGGTGTCCGCTCCAAATTCGCCGCGGCAACCTCCGGAGGCAGCGTATGCAGCTCGAGTACGAGCAGCCCGAACCGTCCCACGTAGGGCGCCCAGCGGCGCAAGTATCGAACCAGGTTTTCCTCTAACTCATCGGCGGGAATTTCCTCTCCAAAGTAATCGAAAACGCCACTCGATCTTCCTTTCCGGCTTCCTCGCACATAATTCGCCGGCGCCGAATACGGCCGATTATGATCGAGAAACGAGCGCACATGGAGCAAGTCGTGGATATCGAGTCCGAGTTCTTCCAGATCGCCCGCCAATTGCGCGGGCCGATTGATGTCCCCGGCAATCACGTGATGCTCCGGAACTTCAGCTTTCCGCAGATTCTGCTTGGCCACTCGACGGGCAACCTTGTTGAAGTCCACCCCAACCAGGATCAACGGATATTTGTCCAGCACTTGGCCTCGAGCGGTCCGATTCTTCACCACGGAATATAAATGTTCCAGGAAAGTTCCGTCCCCGCAGCCCATGTCGCAGATGCCTTGCGGCTGGCCTTCGAGTGGCCGGTTGAAAATCTCCACGAGGATCTCATCCACCTTCTTGAAATAGGTTTTGTGCGCCCCTCCACTGCCCCACACGTTCATGCCCCGGTTGACGAGCATTTCAACGCCGCTCTCATCGACCCGTGGAATGCGAGGATTCCCAAAAAGAAGGATACTCAACACATTCATCAGCGGGAGATAGGAAACGGTTACACCGTAGGAGGTTGCGATTTGGGCCGCATAAGAACCGCACGGAGTCAGGCAGACCTGATTCCCTTCACGAGCGATCCAACCCTGTGTTGCCAGCAGGTCAAGCAAGCATGAGAGACTCGCCGGATTCCCGGCAAGATCATTGATCTCCACTGGCCCTCTTTCAAGTTGAGCCAGGACATTACCCCGGGCCAGCGCGACCATGGCCGGACCAACTAGAATGCCGTCCAGGTGCCTGAGAACCTGTTCCCGTACTTTCGCTTCGATTGGATCGGCGGCGCTCCCGATTCCCCAACGCTCTCGCGCTCGATCAACCAGGCTTTGAAGAGACGGAAGAATTGGCTCATCCGATTTACCGAACAGAAAATCTTCCAGGAAGATCGCCTTCGGCAGGAAAGCGGTCGCTTCCGCATACAACGGAGGCGCAAGCCGTATTGCAATCTTTCCCTCGGGGGTCAGTGCGTACGCGGGAGCCTCCCCGTCCGCGCCTTTGCGTTGCATCAGCCAGCCATGGGAGGCGAGCAGTCGAAGAGCGATATGCAAATAGCCTCTGTTGCCGTGCGTTCGCTTCACAATTTGTTCGAGTTCCACCCACTCGGAAGGATTATCGAAGAGTTCAAACACTCCCCGCTCCCACAGCGCCTTCATGGTGGGAGCCAGAACGGTGCCGGCAAGGTGGCCGAAGAGGATCGTTCGGACCTGAGTTCTCTCGTCTTCCGATAGGGACATATGCAATCCTGCGGTTTGCGCCAAATCCTTCAACATTGATTTCCCTAGGTCCGCCCCTCGAACAAATTCCTTCCCTCGACCAAAGCCCGCATTTTGCGGTCCGCCACGCTTCGCTGCAGCATCCAGAAACCGCAATCCGGATGGACGTAGCGCAGCCGCTTTTCTCCCAGTGTCTTTGCGATGTGCTCGATGCGCGCGGCGATCAACTCCGGAGTCTCCACTTCGTTGTCCTTGATATCCACCAATCCGATTCCCAGGCGAATCTTGGGATCGAGATCGGAAAACACAGCCAGCTCCTCGTATCCCCGCCGCGCGAACTCCAGAACCAGGTGGTCCGTCCGCAACGAATTCAGAAACGGAATCAGATCGCGCCAAAAACCTTTCAGCATTTGCTGGCCGCCATAATTGCCGAAACAAATGTGCACGCCCTTTTCGTTTAGGATTCCGTCGAGCACGTGATTGATGGCTTCAGCGGCCCAGGGCGCGTCCTGCGGATAACCGACGATGCAGGCTTCGTCCAATTGCACGTCATCGGCTTCCACCAACTCCAACTGCCGGCGGAGGACTGCGGCAATATCCATCGCCAGATCGGCTACATCTTTATAAAAACAATTGGTCAGGACTCTGGCCAGCATGTGCGGACCGGTGCAGGTAAATTTCAGCGGTGCTTTCGTCAGCGCGCGGGCAAATTCGTAATCCCTCGGCAGGTTCAGAGTTCCCTCTCCGATCTTGCCGACCACCATTCCGGCGGTGAGAAGCCGGTATCCCGAAGCCCGGTCGGATCGGAAGCGGTCAAAATCCGATAGTGTGAAATGTTTCCGGATTCCGTCCATCTGCGAGACGAAATAGTCCACCATCCCGTTGGTCTCCGGATGGCTTGGGTCGAAGCGCATCAGCTCTCCATCGGACACCAGATCGAGCCCGGCGAGCTCTTGTGTCTTCAACACGGCCATCACCGCGTCGCGCAGCACCAACCGTGAAGTATTTCCCACCAGCCACGAAGGAACGGGATAGCTGCCCACCACTGTCGTCTTGATTCGGGGTGTCATGTTTTTCTCTCCAGCTACAGCCTGTCTCCTAAATGGTTTTTAGGGGGTCGGAGCTTCGGTTCCGACATAGCAGCCCTCAAAAACTCGGGCTTTAGCCCCTGAAGCGCACGGATTCGTGCTCGCTGCCATTTATGAGATGGCTTGTAGTTACTTGTGCGCGAAGCCTTTGATTCAACTGCCGCTTGCATCCCTTGATGCTTCGCTCGAATCCCCGCCTTACCTCTCGTCCGGCGAACTCGAAAATTTCTCCTTCACTTCCCGGGGAATGCTTTGGCTCTTGAATCGCACCGGATCGTCCGCCGTTCGCACCACCCATACGCGCTTCTCAATCACTTCCACTGCCAGGATATCGCCTTTGAAAAGTTGGTGCTTAACGGAGAAACTGCTGCGCCCCCATTCAGCCACTGCAGATTCCACCACCACCTGATCGCCGAATTGTGAAGGCACGAGAAACCGCGCCTTGGCCTCGACCAGGGGAATCCCGGCGATTCCGTACATCTTCTGCATCTGCGGCTGGGGCAAGCCGGCGCGTTCGAATAAGGCGTTCGTGCACGCATCCACAAATTCAAAATAGCGCGGGAAATAAACGATTCCACCAGGGTCGCAATCTCCCCATTCGATGCGCAGTTCCCTCTTATTGATCAGCATTTCGTCCCTTTAGAGCGCGTTCTCGGGTAGCGGCGCGATCCTTCGCCCGCTTCGAATCAACGCGGTGTGAACCTTTAGCGCAAGTTTACGCGGCTCCCGCTCACTCTTCTTGGATCCGCAAAATCCGCGGAGAAAACTCGGAAGAGTACAGTTCTTCCACCAGTGCTGCCCGCCGCTGGAGTACTTTGCTCTGGTTTAACGATCCCTTGTCCGTCATTTCGCCGCCGTCAAGTGATGGTGGCTCTTCCAGCAGCGCCGCTCGCGTCACACGTCGAGAGCTGCCTGCGGACTCCGCCGCAAATTTCTCCAGCAGGGATTGAAATCGCGAGCGCACAGCTTGATGGCTCAGAATTTCGGCGGCCGTCGCACCGGAAGATAGATCGGCGCAAAGGGAACAACAAGCGTCCAAGTCTGCGAAGATCAACATTCCCACCTCGTCGCGGTCATGGCCGGTAATCACGACGTCACGAACAAACGGCGCGAAATAGCCGATGATCCTCCCCCGCAGCGGACCCACGCTCACCCAGGTCCCCGTCGAAAGTTTGAAATCTTCGGAAAGCCGTCCGTCAAAGACGAAACCCTTATTCACATCGTTTGATTCCAGGAAACGGACCGCGTCTCCAAATTTGTAGAAACCTTCCTCATCGAATGCCTGCCGCGTCAGCTCCGGCTGGCGCCAGTAACCCGGAGTGATGTTCGGCCCGCGGACCCTCGCCTCCAATTTGTCGCCTCGCGGCACCAGCTTGGCCTCCACGCCGGGGATGGGAATCCCGATCACTCCGGCTTGATCGGTCTCCCACGTGGTTTGGATCGCCATCGGCGCCGTCTCCGTCGCTCCAAGCCCGGTGACCATCACCACTCGCTCGCCGCACGTTTCCACCGCCAGCTCCCGGTATGCATCCCAGACGTGTTGCGACAATCCCGCTCCGGCATAAAACAGCAGCCGCAGCCGTTTGAAAAATGTCTCTCGAAGCTGGCGATCCGAACGCAAAAAAGGAAGCAAATCTTCATAGCCCTTCGGCACGTTGAAATAAACTGTCGTCGAGATCTCTCGCAAGTTGCGCACTGTCTCCCGGATCAATCCCGGGCCGGGTTTCCCCTCGTCTATATAGAAGGACCCGCCGTTATACAGAGCGATCCCGGTATTGTGGTTCCCTCCGAATGTATGATTCCACGGCAGCCAATCCAACAGAACCGGTGGCTCGTCCTGCAGGAAACAAAATACCTGCGCGATCTGTTGCAGGTTGCAGCAGATCATCCGGTGCGTATTGATCACGCCTTTCGGCATGCCCGTCGAGCCGGATGTAAACAGGAACTTGGCCGGGCTCTCCGGATCGATCCGGTCGTGTGCCGCCTCGACGGCCGACGTCGCCGCCGTAGCCGCAAGCTCTGCGAACAATGTGGTCTTTCGCCCGGCCGGAGGATCGCGAGTCACGGCAAGTTCCGTCCCCTTGGGAAGAACCGCCTCGATTGCGCGGCCGTATCGCTCGCCGCTCGAAGCGAAGACAAGCCCGGGCGTCAGGATGTCAAAAATGTGGCTTAGTTGCGTGAAATCCTTCGACATCAGCGAATAGACGGGAGACAGATGCGCCGTGGGAATACCCACGTGTTGTCCCGCTAACATCAGTAGGAAATGTTCGAGGTCATTTTCCGAAAGAATTACGGCTGGCCGGTCGGCGGAGAGCCCTCGATCCAGCAGTGCCTGACCCAATCTCCGCACCGCATCGAGCACCTCGGCGTACGTCAGCCGCCTCCATTCCCCGCCCGCTTCCTGCCGCTTGGCCGCGCAGATCCTGTCCGGAGAAACTCTGGCCCAATGAACTAAGCGATCCGTGAGCACTTTAGGATAAGGCCCTAAGGATTCGTCCGCGCGGACCAGGATCGCTCCGTCAGCCCGATGCTCGATGGAGGCGCCTGAGCTCCGAAGCCTCACCGGCCGCACGCGATTCTTCTCAGCCATAATCGGAATGCCGCTATCCCCTTCCGCCCGCCGCGCGTCCGCGCTCATGCCGCTAATTCTCCCACGCCTTTCTCCTGATCAGGATACATGACGAGGAACACTCTCCAATACCTTGAGCACGCGCTTGAGATCAGTCCCGGCCGGCACATCGCCGGCCGTAGTCACGATCGCGGGCCGCATCTCCGAGATGATGTCATGAACTGGAAGATGGACGTTTCCGCTCTTCGGCTCTTCCGTCTGAAACGATTCAAGAGGCAGCGCTACTCCCCAAGGTGTCTTTGCCGACTCAACTATCCTTCGCGAGGGCAGTGACAACAGCGCATCCAGTCCCACGCAGATGACGCAATCCCACCCTCTCTCGAAGATCACCTCCTCCCTTGCCGCGGAGGAGCCGCCGTTCGGCAACCGCAGCACAGGAAGTGCCTCATAAAACCGGATCACATTGATTGCCGGAGATAACAATGCCGCCCACGAATCGCGGCTTTCCGCTGAGAGGGCCGGAAGAATTTCCTCCTGAATGAAAATCAAGTTCGCTCCGGAGGCCACATAAGCGGACGATATTTGCGTAATCAACGACGCTGCCGTTTCCAAAGCGGCCGGCGAAAAATTCTCGAAGCGAAGAGTTTCCTCAGGTTCCAGTTGAGTCATGCGGGCGGCGAGCGTGAAAGGGCCCGTCACGCCGGCCATCAGCAACGAATCGTCGCGCAGCAGAGTATTCAGCCGGCGAATCACTTCGATGGCCACCGCAATCCGCCCGCTCTTCGCCGCCTGTTCCACCGGCCGGATTCCCTCCGGCAATTGGCCCCTCTCTGCCCGCCCCGGCCAGCCCACCGAAGGCGGCTGATCTTCCGCTGTCCACTGCAACGTCGCGCCCAGAGCTTCTGCTTCGAGGTTTGGATCGAAGTAACAGGCCACGCCATCCGAATGCACATGCGTGCGGATTCTTCTCAAAGAGTTTGAGATTTTGGTGGGGTTGCTCAGGAACGTCTTTAGCGGCACGTTTTCAATTCGCGCGCCGAGCGAAAAAAGAATCGGCAGGAATAGCGGACGGGCCGGGAGAATACCTTGCAACAGCCCTTTCATCATTTCCCGCGGAGTGGGGCGATCAGCCATTCCTCACGGCCGGAAAAGCGGCCCGCTCGCCTTGGCATCCGGCCACGACCCGTACCACTGCAAGATCTCTTTCGGCGGGCTCTTCTTGTTCCATTCAAGATGAAAATCTTCGTAGGACTTGCCCCGCTCGAGGCGAGACTTTCGCTCTTCTTCTCTTTGCAGCTTCGTCTTCCCGGAATCCAGCCGTCGCCGCTCGGGATCATACGCAATGCGGTAAATATTCTCGGCAGTCCATGGCGAGACGATATTTTTCCTCAGATCTTCCAGAACCGCTTCAGGCTCCCGTTCCAGCGGATCGCCGTAGCCCGGCCCGCCCCCGCTGAATCCGAATAGCAAGTCTCCTTCTTGATAAAGTTTGGGCGTTCGGGCGATCAATTCGTAGTTCCATTGGCCCTGGATCGAGCCTTGCTCCAAAATAGATCGCAGATCGAGATTAATTTTCGAATTCCCCTTCTGCATTTCTTCGAGCAGGTCGGCCTTGCGCACACTGATGCCGGGAATCGGTGAAGAGGCATACCCGCCGAAAAGCGGCTGGCCGAGCGGCACTTTGCTTCCATTGCCCATGCACAGGGAGATCAGTTCCGGAACTTTATGAATCATCCATAGCTGCACGCCACCCGAGCCTCCACGATAAAGTCCCGGCCCGCTCGAGTCCTTCCAGTGCTGCGAGAGCGTGACGGTCACCGGCAGTTCGCTTTCCACCTGTTCGGAGTCGGGAGCCCGGCCGAACGCGCACCACGCAAATCCGTAGGCGTCGATTCCATCCGCCGACGAGCGCCCACCTTGCCCTTGGGTGTTCAGCGAGAAAGAGAGCACATCCGAGACCGCCAGATTCCATTGCGAATGCCCCGCGCAGATCTGTGAAGTGTGCTGGCTGCCCGGGGGCGCTGCCACCTGCCGCCACATCGTGGCGCTCGAGAAAGTCATCTTAGCGAAACTGATGTGGGTTGCGCAGCGCGCTTGCATGCCGATGAACACGCAGCAACTGGTCGCAGCCGTGCGCCCGGGATTCAGGATAATGCCCTCCGGGAAAACAAAATCAATCGGCGCAAACGTGGAGCTGCAAATCGGCAGGTCGTGGAAAATGTATTCATACATGAAATTCGCGATATGTCCCACCACTGCTTGCGAGTGGACGTTGTAGGAAGAAGCGTTTTCCGGAGAGGTGCCTTCGAAATCGAAAACGATACTCCCGTCCTTCTTCGTCAACGTCAAATAGCAGGAGCGCACCAGCGCCGGTGTCCACCCGAGAGCGTCGTTGAAGACGACCGCGCGAAACTTCCCATCGGGCAGCGCTTTCACTCGCTTTCGGGCTCCCGCTTCCGCCGTTTCACACATCTTGCGCAACAATCCAACTACGAAATCCGCGCCGCGTTTCTCCACCAGTTCCAGGATCCGGACGCGCACGCGATCCGCCGTTGTGCAGCGCGCGCGAAGATCGGAAATAAACATCGCCGGCGCGCGCAGGCCGTAGACCGAGTAGAATTCCAGAAAATCATTCCGCAGTTCGTAGTTCTCGCCGATTTTCATCGGCGGCATGTTTAGCCCTTCCTCGAATCGCGAGCGGGCGCTCACCGGCATCCCTCCCGGCTCGATCGCGCCCGTTTCCGTGGTGTGCAGGGCCGCCGAGGCCCACGCGATTAATTTCCCTCCGTGGAAAATGGGCATCAGCGCTACTTGATCCGGGTTGTGAATTCCACCGTACAGCGCGTCGTTCGTGTACCAAATGTCCCCTTCGCGAATCCCCGGGTTCTCATGAAAATATTTCTGGATAAATTTGATCACGATGGGCTGGATGATGGCGTGCAAATATGTCCCGCACGACGCGTTGATCAAATCTCCGCCGGCGGTGAAAATCGCTACCATCGAATCTCCGGAAACGCCAAAGTAGCTCCGCGAGGACCGCACGAACACTTCCATCGCTTCATCTAAAATGTCGTTCGTGATTTGCACGCCGATTTCGTAGTCACCTTGACGGACCTTGCCGGCGCACTCCTGTTCGTAGGCCGTCGCCGGTGCGGGCTTGAGCCATGCGAGTTTTTCGGCCAGTGTTGGGATAGGCATATCTCTCCTTCAAACCCCGCGGCTCATCCTTCCAGGATGCCGAGTCCTCTGTCATCAATTGTGAACCGCATGCCCGGTGGCACGACCACCGTTGTGTATTCGCCTTCCAGCACGGCCGGCCCCTCCAAAGCGTTCCCGGGGCGCAGCGCTTCGTAAGTGAAAATGGGCGTCATCTGGTAGTCTTTCCGTTCCGGCCAATACACCTGTCGCTCGCCCTTCCTGGCTGCGGCCGGACTGTGTCCTTCCAGCGCCAGCTTGGGCAATTCCACTTTCGGAGTTTTCACGATCGCTTTCAGAATAAAACTCTCGACGAACACTCCGCCTTCGGGATTCACGACGAAAGGACTAAACGATTCGCTGAATTCCTTCTTGAATGCTTCGCAAATCACCGCCACATCTTCCGGGCCATGAAGTGATAGCCGCGGGGATAGCGCGCGCTTCACGTGAAACTGCCCGCCGTAGAGCATGTCCAATTCCAGCACGAACGCCGCCGTACTCGGATCGAGGCCGTCTCCGGTCAAATCTTTCCGGGCTTGCTCCAGCAGAGTTTCCACCGTCTGGTTGAACACCGAATATTCTTCGGTCAGCCGCTGCGTCCCCGGTGAAAGCAGCGTCAGTTTCTTCGACACTTCATTCACGTGCATGATGTCCATCGTGGACGAACCGTAGGCGCAGAACACGGGAGAAAAAGGAAACGTGACGGCTTTCGGAATATCCCCCTTGTAGCCCGCTGCGTGCGTCGCCCCGGCGCCCCCGCCGACGAACAGGATAAAATCCTCGGGGCTGTATCCCCGCAGGTGAACTTCTTTCATGATCGCGGAAGCCATGTTGCCGTTCACGATCTTCCGGATGATATCGGCCGCCTCTTCCACGCTGATGCCCAGCGGTTTCGCGATCTTTTCGCGAATCGCCTGGATCGATCGATTTTTGTCGAGCTTCATCCTTCCGCCCGAGTAGTAATCCGGATTGATATATCCAAGGGCAACATCGGCATCGGTGACAGTCGGTTCCGTCCCGCCCAGGTTGAAACATGCGGGGCCAGGTATAGACCCGGCGCTGCGCGGGCCCACCTGCACTTGATTCTGAAGCAACGCATTAATCGAAGCGATCGAGCCGCCGCCAGCACCGATGGAGAGCGTCTTGATCATCGTGATCCCCACCATCCACCGGTCGATGATCGGCCGGAAGTCGTAGCTGCGGACGCTGTCTTTCACCACCAGCCCCACGTCGAAACTCGTCCCGCCCATATCCGTCATCACCACGTTCTGGTAACCGAGCGACTGCGCCACGTGATGCGCTCCCATCAATCCGGATACAGGGCCGCTATTAAAAGTGCGGCAGGCAGTCGTGCGAAAGACTTCGGCGATCCCTCCGGAACTTTGGATCATCAGCAGCGGCTTGTTGTAGCCTCTCTCGCGCAGCTTGTCCCACATCGCGGAGAGCTCGATTTGCATGGAGCGCTGCAGATAAGCATCCAGAATTGCGGCCAGCGTCCTCTCATATTCCCCGAGTTTCCCAACCACCTGCCCCGCAAGAACCACCGGCAGGTAGCCGATATGAAATTCCTTATACTCGTCGCGAATGATTTCTTTTACTCGCCTTTCGTTGACGGGATTCAAGAATCCCCACAGGAGAGCCACGACGAATCCTCGCGCGCCGTGGCTCACCAGGTAGCGCACCTTTTCGCGGACGTTGTTCTCGTCGAGCGGCCGGATCACGTTCCCGCGTGAATCAACACGCTCTTTCACGCCCACAATCATGTCTCTGGGAATCAGCGGATCGGGTTTCTTCTGAACCGCAAGATTTCTTCGCTCGGAAACGCGCGTGCCGTCAATCCATTGCGCCCCGCGCCCGATCAGCACAACGTCTTCGTGTCCTTCCGTCGTGATCAGACCCAGGCGCGGGCCCTTCCTCTCAATCAGCCGGTTCATCGCGATGGTCGTGGAATACCGGATCATTTCGATTTGCGGCAGCAACTCCTCGATCTTCAGTCCCAGCGCGGAAGCTCCCTCTTCAATTACGCGCGAAAAACACACGGATAGGTCGTAAGGAGTTGTCGGGACCTTCTTGATCAGGGCCTTCCCTTTAAAATTCAGGACCAGATCAGTAAAGGTTCCGCCAACATCGATATCGATCGAATTCATTCCACGACCTCGAGCCGCTGCCCGCGAATCACGAATTCGCCCTTGCGCAACCGTTCCTTCAGACTGTCCACGTCGATCTCAATGTCATGGGTGATGGGATGGCCCGGCGGCAGGTACTCCGTCTCTACTTGGGTCCCGCATCCTGGACAGTAATATTCCACGATTCGTACCCACTGCGGATCAGGAGAGAAGTTGAACGGGCCGGAAACCAGGGGCGGATGCACCTCGCGGGGGTCGCGGTCATAGAGCAGGCAGCCCTTCTTGTAGTTCTCGCGCGCGGATCCTAGATCGCGGCTGCATCGATTGCAGACCCACCGTTCGCGGTCTAGATCGAGATCGAGATACTCGGTGATGCGGATTCGATTCTCTTGTTCCGAAGCCATATTCCGTCCCCGTCCCGAATACACTGCCTGCTATTTCTTCGAATTCCGGCTGACCGTGCCATTTCCAAAGCGGTCCATCGCCATCTCCCAACCCTCGGGAATGAACTGCGTGCTGTTGATTCCTTCGATCACCGCGCATCCTTCGACCTGGTTGCCCGGCTTCAACGATTCCCAGCGATAAATTTGCGCTACGCCGTCCGCGCTTCCCCAACCCACCGCCCTCGTCCCGCTCTTTGCATGGGAAGAATCCGGCCCTTCCATCGGACGTTCCGCGATACGCGGAGCCGGCATCGCTTTGTTCACCCGCACGCGCACCAGCTCCAGCAAGACGTCGGTTACCGGTTCTCCGCCGGCCGGACTTCGGCCTCCCGTGAGTGCCGCTTTCAAATCCTGCGAATTTTTCAGTGAAGATTCAGCCACCGGCGCGGGGACGGAATGCCCTCCATTTCTCGTCACATCAAATTCGATCGCAAAACTCAATCCCTTCGGCTGAATCCCCTCGCCCAGCAAATCTTTGATGCCTTCCGCCTTCATCTCCTCCAGAAGTTGGCGAATCTGGCCCATGCTCCCCTCGGAAAATTTTATTCCCGGCAGGCTCCGCTCATACACGTGGCAAACACCGGAGACCGAAGATCCGAATGCGCTGAACACAGGCCCAAGCGAAAATAGCCGGACAGATTTCAATCCTGCCTTTTCAGCCACGCCGCAGGCAAACAGGCCTCCGTTGCCTCCGTAGGCAAAGAGCACGTGATTCGAGAAATCCATCTGGAGTTCCGCTTGTGCGGCGCCGATCGTGCCGGCAGCCATTTCGAAAGCCCGGTCAATAATCGTTTTGCAGGCCTCATCCACGGAAATGTGCAGCGGCTTCGCCACCATCTCTTCGATGGTTTGTCGCGCCAGGTCCTTGTCAATCGGCTTCGTCCCGCCGAGAAAGTATTCGGGATTGATGATCCCTGCAGTCACGAATGCATCGGTCAGTGTAGGCTGATCCCCTCCCAACGCGTAGCACGCCGGCCCCGGGAACGAACCCATGCTCTCCGGACCGAGTTGCACCCCGCGCTTCTCGCCGGCACCCGCCGGATGCACCTTGACGACACTGCCGCCGCCCAACGCGATGCTGCGCAAGTACGGGAGAGAGATTCCCACGGAAATACCAAAGAAGTCGGAAGGCTTCCGGTAGATCGGTTCCGCATTTTTCAAGACGCTGACCTTTGCAGTTGTTCCCCCGATATCCATCGCGACCACGTCGTTCAAACCATACATTCTTGCCAGGTAGGCGCTGCCATGAATGCCAAGAATCGGTCCCGATTCGATCGTATCGATTGCCTTGGTCTTCGCGATTCCCGCCACGCCGCCGTTGATATGGCTCACCAGAAACGAGCCCATGTATCGCGACGTTTCCCGCAGCTCATCCTCCGCCTTGAACAATGTGGCTGCCAGCGCCCCATGCGTATAGGCATTGATCAGGGCACAGTACGTGCGCGTCTGATCTTCCGCGCTCTGCGAAATGTCGATCCCCGCGAGCACCGGCACGGAGCCCAGGAAGTGGTCCGGATACTGCTGATCGATGGTTCTTTTCACCGAGAGCTCGCGCTGGGGATCGCGGTGGGAATCCTTCATGCTCACGCAGATTCTGCGAACGCCTTTTTCCAGAAGCGATCGCGCCGCATTCATGATTTCGGATTCGTCCGCGGATTCGCTCACGCCGATCACATCCGCCTCGGCCACCAGCCGGTTCAAAACAATGCTGCGAGGTTCCGCGCCGTACAGCCGCTTCTCCTCCCCTGCGGAAACGAGTAATCCAATTCTAGGACCGTGCGATTCGGCAAGAACGTTGGAAGTGATAGTGGTCGACCACCGGATTAACTCGATCTCTTCCAGAAAGCGGCTGGTATCCTGGAAGCCTGCTTGCGACGCCCCCTGCGCCAGGCAGTCGAACAGGCACACCGTCAGGTCGTGCGGAGTCGTATCCACTTTCACGCACACAACATTCTGGCCATCCGTGAACAGGCCATCCGTCAATGTCCCGCCCACATCGATATCTACTGTCCACACGGGGCCCTCACCGCGCGCGACTCCAAAATCGCAATCAAATCTTCCGATTTCGCCGACCAGCCGAAAAAGGATTCCACGTTATAGAGCGTCGCTTCCTGCACGCTGGCGTTTCCCGCGGGCATACTGCCGTCTCGAAGCAGGATTGGCCAGTAGTCCTGAAAATAAGCATCCCGCAGCGTCGATTCCACGCACACGTTGGTGGCAATCCCCGCGAAGAATAGATACCGGATCCCGCGCACGCGGAGCTGCGAATCAAGTGTCGTACCCGCAAAGCCGCTGTACCGGGTTTTTGTGATCACCAGGTCGCCTTCTTCGGGCGCCAGTTCATCCACAATCGCGAAATCCCAGGTTCCCTCGGTCAGGAGCTTCCCTTTCAACTCCGGCCGTTTGTTCATCAGATGCATCGCCAGTTCTTTGTGCCAATTCGGGGAATTGGGCCCGCCGCTATTGCTCAGATCCGGTTTGTATCCCATCTGGAGATAGACAACCGGCATCTCTGCCCGCCGCGCTGCCGCCAGAACTGCTCGAATCGCTCGAACGACGCGCTGGGCATCGGAGAGGTCCGCTCCCGCAATATCCAGCATCCCGCCTTTGCTGGCGAACGCATTCTGCATGTCCACCGCGACGATCGCGGCTCGATCGAAATCAACCGCGATCGCTTCCGGTTTGGCATTCAGTTCCGTCACAATTCTTAGGAATCTCCCGCCGCGATTTCCGTCCCCTATCCAAACATCGATCCAAACCTACAGCCCTGCTCCCCTAGTCGCGCCCGGCTTCGATAATCTTTCCCGCCAATCCCAACGAATTCGTAAACAGCACCTCATGGCTTCCCGGCATTTGCACCAGCCGGTACAGGCCGAGCCTGCTGGACATGCGCGGATGCCAGCCCCACTCTCCGGGAGGAAGAGCTGCGTCTTCCGTGCAATTGATAAAGCTTTTCGGAATTTCGAGTGAGTAGAACTTCTTCAAGTCCAGTTTGTCCTGGCTCGGTTGATAAGGCTCCGGTGACAATTGCGAGTAGGCCCATTTCGCCATTTCCAGGTCGGCATCGTTGATAAACGCTTCGCGCCAGATCGGAAACGGGAGCATCACTGTCTGGTCCGCGGAATTTTTGGACAACTGCTCAAAAAGAGTGGCGTAGACCGGCGGTATTTCGTCCGTCAGGGATTTGCCATCCTGGAGCACAAACCCATTCAGGAATATCAGCCGCTTGATTCGTTCGGGAATTGCTTCGGCAACTTTCGAGATAATGGTCCCGCCGAAGCTGTGTCCTAACAGCACGATGTCCATTAGAGAATTGCCGGTGATGTAATCCACGATCGATCGCACGCAATCCGCGTGGTTCACGTTCTTGTTCACGCCCTTGCCATGGCCGGCAATGGTCGGGGCGAGTGCTTTGTGGCCTTTCTCTATCAAGTGGTCGATCGTGGATTGCCACGCGGACCCGTCATGCCAGGAACCGTGTACCAAGACGAAGATTGCCACGGCAGGTTCTCCTGAAGATCCTACGAATCAAGTTAACAAACACTTCCAATAACACGCCGGGCGCGCGTTCGCAACTCAGGAGTTCGAATTCTAGGGCGAACCCGAGCTCCTCGATTGCTTCCTATCCCAGACCCTGTGCGGGAACTGCAGGGTGGGCACGAATCCACCGTTTCGTGGCCCCACCCTGCCAAGACGACGGTTAGAAAGAGAACTTAGCCGCGAACTGAAGTTGCCGCGGGTTCAACATAGTCCTTGGCCCGCCGAACTGAGGATTCGGAACCGGAGGCCCTGCGACGGGACAACCTGCTATCTGAATCTTCTGGATCGCGATAGACGTGCTGTCTTTGTAATGCGTGGGAATTTGTCCACTGCAAAACGCATACGTGCCGTAGACGGAAGTGACCTCGTCCACATTCGGCCGGTTGAACACGTTGAACGCATCCATCATCAGGTCGAGCCTCAACTTCTCTCCAATTTTAAAGAACCGGGAGATGCGCAGGTCCACGGCCCTCAGGTTGTCGCCCCAATACGTATTCCTGGCCGCCAGCCCCACACGATCCGTCACCGGATTTGTATCCCCGTTTGGGTCGAACCCAACGAACATGGTGAACGGGCGGGCAGATTGCACCGTCACGATGCCGCTGAATTCGAAGTTCCTGATAAATGATTTATTCGGCGTATCCGCCACAAAGTTTCCAATGAAGCGACTGCGAACGTCCTGGTTAGAATTGGCCCGTTCCAAGTTCCTTCGATAGAAGTCTTGCGGCGTACTAACGAACGTGGTGAACGTACCGTCATCGAGCGTTTTCGAAAACGTATAATTCGCGTTGAGCCGGAAGTACTTGCCGGCTTTTTCGTTCACCTGCAGTGTTAAGCCGTGGTAAACGGAGTTGCCGCTGTTGTCTGTGTAGTACAGCAGCCCGGAATTATTATAGAGCGGCCCGCTGAAATTTTCCTTGCCGGCAGAAAAGCCCGGAGGCGGAGGCGGCGCCGCGGCACAGGTTGTGACGGAGTTCGTA
>JBGQGW010000042.1:0-18306 GCA_041497605.1 Terriglobia bacterium
CAACACAGGCGCACCAAATATTGAGTGTAGCACAAGCCACGAGACACGAAAGGGAGTCCACGGCGGCGATTTCGCAAGATGAACCCAATCCGTTCATGCTTGGGGAGTTAGTCATTGGATTGCACCGGTATGAACCTGCGCTTGGGTGCGATCCCGGTGTGAGCCATATGGGCTAAGGACAGGCAAGCCGGAGCGAACTGTGCCCCGTTTTAAGACAGTCTTGCATCCGAGAGGGGTGCTAACGGACGGCGCCGGCGAGATCCGCCTGGTTGACGATCGTCACGCCGGGGGGAGGCTCGAAATGGAATTTCGATTCCGGTATTGGAATGTTCTCCTGCCAATTGCCGAATCGAAATTCAGTTTCAATGTGGCCCGGCTCGCGGATCACGATTCGCACCAGCCGATTCTCCCCATCCACTTCGAATAAGATTTCTTTGAAAAATTCAGGATCGTTTGCGGCGCCGTGTTGCGGAGGCAGGCAGTGCAGCACAACATTTCCCTGCCCGGTGGGGCGGTCATTTGCAGGCACACCTGCAGGCGCGCCCGAGGGGGCAGCCAATTCGAGACGGCCGCACAGGCGGTTCAGATGAACTTTGCCCGTGAGTAAAGCGAAAGGCGTGCGCCAGTCGGAACTTTGTTTTACCTCCGCACGGCTGACTGTGCGGTCCGCGGGGACGTAAAACCAAACATTCTTTCCATCCACCAGAAATAGTTTGGTTTCGGGAGATTCATACTCCCAGCGCATGCGACCGGGACGGGAAAAGAAAACGCGACCGGATTCCACTCGAATGCCCTGGCGGCCGTCGCTGAAACGCTCGAGGAAAACGGCTTCAAGCGTGGAAGCGTGTTGATAACGCGCTTCCACGGCGCGAACGATGGCCTGAATATCTTGTGCGGCCAAAGCAGGAGCAAACGCGGCCAAGAGCGCGCAAGAAATGAGGAGCAATCGCTTCATCGGTTCGAGTGTAGCAGGAAGAAGGTGTGCTCTCAGCGGTGGGGCGCAAGAATTCCTTTGGTGACAATTGGCGGGTGAGAATCAATACGCTGGGCGCCAATCGGGAGATTGGCGTTCCCGGGAGAGCACGAAGACTGGGTTAGGGGGGTCTGCAAAAGCAAAAAAAGGAGGAAGCTTTCGCTTCCTCCTCTCTTTGGGGGGGATTGAGGGCCGTTCTTATTGCAGGGACGGTAAGGCGATACAGGCTGCTTCGTCCGCGATGTCAGTTCCATCCGTGTTGTTGCGGATCACGCCCGATTCATCGGTGCAGAAGGAGCGCTGGCCAGTGGAGCCGGGGGTAACCGGAATCGCATTGACCATGAACGTATTCGCACCAGCGTTCGCGCAGTTGAGTCCAGCAGTCGCGACTACCACGCCAGGGACGTAGGTAAAGTTGTAGCCGCTCTTCTGGGGCGGGATCACCGTGCCGCCGTTTCCGGAAAGGACGCTGTCAATCAACAGCGCCGCATCGCAGGTTGCGATGGTGACACCAGCAGCTCCGCCCGCGGCGCCGAGGCTTGGCGGGAAACCGTTACCATAGGTGGACGAATAGGTAACCGAAGCGGTGGTAATTGTGCGAAGCGAACCAACCGCCGACGCTTCGTTGGCTGCCATCTTCGACCTCAACAGGTTCGGGATGGCGATGGCGGCGATAATCAGGATGATCGCGACCACGATCAAAAGCTCAATCAAAGAGAAACCTTTTTGTTTCTTAATCAACATTTCGTTAGTCTCCTTCAAATTTTGGCTGGAACATCAGTCTCAGTTCCGGTAGCGGGTGCCGCAATACCTAAGTGCAAGCGTGGGTCCAAACCAGAGCCAGGGTCCGCTGCCAGCCAGCCGGAATTCCATAAAGCCTTTCCTATTAGTGATTTGTGATCCATTTCTGGGTTCGCAACCGGGAGTGTTGTCCAATTTGCAGCACATCGAGGCCTCCCGAAAAGTTCAATCATGACAATTTGCGCCCTATGATTTTGCCACATCTCGACCGTGAATACCAGACAGGCGAATAGCGCCGAGATCGGCGCCATTCCCGTTTTGTATATTAGATTCTATTGATGCCTTATTGCAAAGAGGGGAGAGCTGAGCAGGAAGCAGTAGTCGTAGGATTTGCCGCTCCGGTACTGTCAGAGCGTATGATTCCAGACTCGTCCGTGCAGAAAGTGCGCTGTCCTGTTCTTCCCGGGGTAACCGGAACAGCATTGATAACGAATGAGTTAGAGCCAGCGCTGCCACAGCCAGCTCCCTTGTTTGAGATCGGAGCAATGGCGAAGTAATTGAAGGTATAGCCGCTCTTTTGAGAGTTAACAGCGCTGCCACCGCCACCGGAAAGGATGGAATCAATCAGAAGCGCCTGATCGCACGAGGACTGGGTGGCGCCTGTGGGACCGCCTGCAACCCCAAGAGTCGGCGGGAATCCATTCCCGTAGGTCGAAGAGTAGATCAGGGTCGCAGTGGAGATGCTGCGCAGGGATCCAACGCCTGAGGCTTCATTGGCGGCGACGCGCGAGCGTACCAAGTTCGGTATCGAGAGCGCCGCGATGATCAGGATGATCCCCAGCACCATCAAAAGCTCGATTAGTGAGAAACCACGCGAATTTCGTTTCATTGCCGCACCTCTCCAGGAGCACTACGCCGCTCCTTCGACACTCCCATCCCCACTTAGGGTGTGGGCAACCAGACCGCCAAACATCATTAGAGTTCCAATCGGTCATGGTTCCGGTAAGAGATGTATTTATAGCTGCTTGCAGGCAGCTCCTAAATAGGTGAGTAGCGATTGCTGCGCGGGCGTTCAGCGACGAAGTGGAAGTGACAAAGGGCGGCTATCGGAATTGACCAATTCCGACGCGCTGGATTGGAGAATTTAAACAATCTACATCTGAGGAAATTGGAACGCGCTAACGGAACCATTCGCGGCAGCGCCCTCAGCCGCTGTATCACACTCGAGATCGAATTCAGATGTTGTGAGAGCTTGTGGGTTCTGTTCAGCGGAATGGCGTTCATAGGTAGAGCACCGGGGTGAACCAGCAGTGTCGTATCTAAACACCGTATTTCTTGGCGTAGTGACGGAAGGAGCGGTAACTCATCTTCAGCAAATTCGCAGCGCGAATGCGCACGCCTGCCGAACATTCAAGTGCTGCCAGCAAGTACGCGCGTTCGGTATCCCGGATATGCGTTTCCAGGTCGATGCCGCCTTCGGGTATCAGGACCGCACGCTCCGGAAGAGCCAGATTGGCAAAGTGAGTTTGATAATAGAGTGTGATCCGGTCGGGCAAGCCTTCGACGGTGATGAAGCGTGAGGTTGCCAGAGCCACGGCGCGTTCGATGGTGTTCTCGAGTTCGCGCACATTTCCCGGCCATTCGTAGGCTTCCAGGCGTTCCATCGCTTTCGGCTCGATCCCTTCGAGATTCTTGCCCATGGATTGCCGGTAACGATCGAGGAAAGCGCGCGCTAACAGCGGAATATCGTCGCGGCGCTCGCGCAGGGGCGGAAGATGAATCGGAATCACGCTCAGGCGATAGTAAAGGTCCTCGCGGAACCGGCCTTCTGCAATTTCTTTTTCGAGATCTTTATTGGTGGCGGCGATGACGCGCACATCCACGCTCGATTCTTCGTTGCTTCCGATGGGCCGCACCTTTCCTTCTTGCAGCACCCGGTAGAGCTTCACCTGCATGGTGGGAGACATGTTGCCAATCTCGTCCATGAACAGAGTGCCGCCGTCGGCGGCCTGGAAAAGGCCGTGGCGATTTTCATTCGCACCCGTGAAGGCGCCCTTCATGTACCCGAACAGTTCCGATTCCAGCAGCGTTTCCGGAAAGGCGCCGCAATTGATGGTGACGAAGGGCGTCTTCGAGCGGGCACTGTTTTCATGCAAAGCGCGCGCGACTAATTCCTTACCGGTGCCGCTTTCACCGGTGATCAAAACGCGGCTCGATTGCGGGGCCACCGTTTGAATCAGGTCGAAAATCGCACGCATTTTCGGGCTGGTGCCGATGATGCCGTCGAGTCCGGTGAGGCGGCGGACTTCCCGGCGCAAAATGCCGGCTTCTTTCTTGAGCTTCAGGTGTTCGGCTACCTGCTGGACAGCGGGGCGGAGTTCGTCGATGAGCTTATCGCCTTTGATGACGTAGCGGTCGGCGCCGAAATTGAGGGCATCGACGGCGGTGGTGATGGTGGGCACGCCAGTGATCAGGATAAATACGGTAGCCGGCGAAACCTCCTTGCAATAGCGGAGCAAATCGACGCCGGACATATCGGGCATGCGGATATCGGAGATGACGATGTCGAAGATTTGCGATTCGAGCCGGCGCTTGGCCGCTTCGCCACAGGAAGCCACCTCGACGCGATGACCTTCCTTGCGAAAGGAGATTTCGAGGAGTTCGCAAATCGATTTTTCGTCGTCAACCACCAGGAGATGAGCCATGCTGTCGTTAGCTCCGTTCCGTAACTCCAAGAGCTTCTACTGGAGCTCGAGTAGCGATCCGATCTTTGGTGCGATTGGTGATGCTGCGCGGCAGTTCCACCGTAAATTCCGCGCCCTGGCCTTTGATGGAATCCACGCGAATCCGGCCGTCGTGCGCCTGAACAATTTGATAGACGATGGCGAGCCCCAGGCCAATTCCCTGCGAGAATCCGGACTGAAAAGGTTCAAAGAGTTTCGTGGCTTGCCGGGTATCGAGGCCAACGCCCGTATCGCGGATGGCTACGCGCACCCACTCCGCATCCGATTCGAGACCAACGGAAAGCACGCCGCCATTGGGCATGGCCCGCAAGGCGTTGCTGCACAAATTCCACAATACCTGCTTCACGCGATCGCGATCCACCCGCGCGGGAGTGCGGCGCGAATCATAGTGGCGCTCGACGGTGTATTTCTCCGAGAAGCCTGGCTGGCGCACCAAGAGTGTCAGCGTTTCGTCAATCAGGGAGACCACGTCCAACTCGGCGAACTCGTACGATTTCTCGCGCGAATAATCCAGAAAATCGGTGATGATCTGATTCAGACGCTCGGATTCGCGGCCAACAATTTTGACGAGGCGCTTGTCATCCTCTTCCAGCGGAGCGAGCCGGGACAATTCCTTGAGCGCGCCGGTCATGGCGGTCAGGGGCTGCCGGATTTCATGGGCGATGCCGGCAGCGAGGCGGCCGAGCGCAGCCATTCTCTCTTTCACCGCGACTTCGTGTTCCAGCCGCTTGAGTTCGGTGAGGTCCTGAAAATTGAACACGTATCCGGACATCTGATTC
The DNA here is from genome assembly GCA_041497605.1 of Terriglobia bacterium. GTDB lineage: Bacteria > Acidobacteriota > Terriglobia > Acidiferrales > UBA7541 > JBGPTK01. The sequence goes on from JBGQGW010000042.1 coordinate 5,238, forward strand.
TGCCCGGAACGCAACGGCGAGACCGAAAGTCCCAGGTAACGCATCAAGCCGTCCGGGCGCAGGAATTCTTCCTCTTTGCGCTGGGCGAGCGGGCTGCTTTCCGCATCGGTTTGCACGCGTTCCCACAGCGCCGGAAAAAGATCCTGAACCTGCCGGCCGCGGACCTCCGCCGGGGCGAAACCCATGATGTCCGCTCCCGTGCGATTCAACAGAAGAATGCGGCCATCCAGGCCGATGGTCAGCAAACCGCCGCGCATGGACTGAATAATGTCGTCGTTGAATGCCTGAAGGTCCCTCAATTCTTCGCGCTTGGCATCCAGCTCGAAACCCTTGCGGCGCAGGTTGTGCGCCAGCGAGCTGCCCAGATAGGCCACCGCGAAAAAGGCGAAAAAATTGCTGAAAATCCAAAACTGAATGGTCTTGAATCCGGGCATGGAGCTGGAGGTAGAAGGGATGATGCCGTAAAAGCAAAGTTCGACCAGCCCACCCAGCAATGCAAAACTGCCACCGGCCACCAGCAGCACGCCCTGGCGTGAGAACAGAATGCTGGCCATCAGAATGACCAGCAAATACAGCGATAGAAAATAGCTCTGATGCTCGCCGGTGGAATAAACGAGTCCCGTCATCACCATCAAATCGCAGGCGATCTGCAGCCCCGCGTGCCACCGGGCGTTGGGAATCAATCGCAACAGAATGACGTAAACGATCGCCAGCGTGTACCACATCAGAATGGAGAGGACGAAGTACTTGGGATTGAGAGGGAGCAGCGTCAGTTGCTGAACCGCCAGAGCGATGCCAAGCAGAAAGGTAATAACGAGAAAGCGAAGACGGCCCAGCCAGCCAAGCCATCCCTGAAGACTTTGAGTGGAATCCAACATCCGGGTGCGATCGCTCCCCCATCCAAATGCACAGCGCTCGCCAGGAACGCCGAAACTTGTCTAAACAATGCCGCAAAAGCCCGGGCCCGAGCGCGGCGAGCAGCCACTACTCGATAGAGACAAGAGCAGAACGGGCGGGCCAAATGCCCGCCCCTCCCGAGCCCTGAGGCCTAGCGTCGCGAGCCTGAACGGGCCGGCGCGAAATTTCTAGTGAGCGCCAGCCAATTTGCCAATCAGCGAGAACAACGGCAAATACATGGAAATCACGATGCCGCCGACGACCACGCCGAGAAATACGATCATGACCGGCTCGAGCAGGGTGAGCAGGTCCTTCACGGCGGCGTCTACTTCTTCTTCATAGAAGTCGGCAATTTTCTGGAGCATGGCGTCCATCGCGCCCGTCTGCTCGCCCACGGCGATCATCTGTGTGACCATGCCGGGGAAAACGTCGGATTCCTTCAGCGGATCGACGAGCGAGCGGCCCGCCTCAACCGCCTTGCGCGTTGCCTGAATCGCTTTTTCGACCACGGCGTTGCCGGAGGTGCGCGCGGTGATGTCCAGCCCCTCGAGAATGGGGACGCCGCTGGAGATCAACGTGCCCAGTGTGCGGGTAAATCGCGCGACCGCGATTTTGCGGAGGAGCATGCCAATAATGGGGAGCTTGAGTAAGACACCGTCAATGACCAGCCTGCCCCCAGGAGTTCCGTACCACATCTTGAGCCCCACGCCTGCGACCACCGCGAAAACAACGATCAACAAACCGAAAATGCTGCCGACGAAATTGCTGAGGCCGATGACGATGCGCGTAGGAAGCGGCAGCTCGGCGCCCAGTCCGGCAAACAAGGTGACGAAAATCGGCACGACTTTCCACAACAGCAGGGTGATGACGCCCCCAGCGATGGTGATAACGGAAACAGGATAAATCAAGGCCGATTTCACGGCTCGCTTCAGCTTGACGTTTTTCTCGATGTACGTGGAAAGGCGCTGGAGAATGGTGTCGAGAATACCGCCGGTCTCGCCGGCATCCACCATGTTGTAGTAGAGCGGGTCGAAGATCTTGTCATACTGTTTCATGGCCGAGGAGAGAGTGGTGCCGCCTTCGACCGACGAGCGAACTCCGGAGAGAACCTTCTGAAAGGTTTTGTTCTCCTGCTGGCCGGCGAGAATTTCCAGACACTGGACGAGCGGAAGGCCGGCGTCAATCATCACCGAGAATTGGCGCGTGAAAACGGCTAGTTCTTTGCTCTCGACACCCGAGCCAAAAGTCGGAAAGGCGAACTCCCTGCCCTTCTCCGAAACTTTGGAGACGTTGATCTGCTCGCGGCGGAGCATGTTGGACAGCTCGTTCTTGCTGGCGGCACTGCGCTCACCGCTGACGGTGGTGCCAGCACGGTTCACTCCACGATAGGTAAAGACGGGCATAGGACTTCCCTCCTGTCACTTCCTGCTCTTACCGGCGCACGGGTGTTTTCCCCGGCGTCCCTGGCGAAGTTACCCCACGGTTAATTAAATCCTGCAATTCATCTGGATTCGAGGAGCGCGCGAGCGCCGTTTCCAAAGTGATTAACCTCTGGGAATAGGCATTCGCAAGCCCTTGGTTGAAAGTTTGCATGCCGGAGACATTGGTTCCGGTCTGCATGGCGGAATAAATCTGGTGAATCTTGTCCTCGCGGATCAGGTTCCGGATGGCGGCATTGGGAATCAGGATCTCCATAATCATGACGCGGCCGCGGCCATCCACGCGAGGCAACAGGGATTGGCAGAGAATTCCTTCGAGGACCATGGAAAGCTGGGCGCGCACCTGTGGCTGCTGGTGGGCGGGAAAGACGTCTACCACGCGATTAATCGTGGAGCTCGCCGAATTGGTGTGCAAAGTAGCAAAGGTCAAATGGCCGGTCTCGGCGATGCGGAGGGCGGATTCGATGGTTTCGAGGTCGCGCATTTCGCCGATGAGCACGACGTCGGGATCTTCGCGAAGCGCGGCGCGCAGCGAATTGGCAAAGGAGTGCGTGTCGGAGTGCACTTCCCGCTGGTTGACCAGGCACTTCTTGTGATTGTGGAGAAATTCGATCGGATCTTCGATCGTGATCATGTGCTCTTCGCGCTCGCTATTGATCTTGTCGAGCATGGCGGCAAGCGTGGTGGACTTCCCCGAGCCGGTCGGACCGGTGACCAGCACCAGCCCGCGCGGCTTGTCGCAGAGAGTTTTCACCACCGGCGCCAGGCCCAGTGAATCGAAGTTCTTGATTTCCCACGGAATCGTCCGGAACACCGCGGAGACGGCGCCGCGCTGGTGGAAGATATTGCCGCGGAAGCGCGCCAGATTCTTCAAGCCGAAAGAGAAATCGAGCTCCAGAGTTTCCTCTAATCGATGCTTTTGCGCGTCCGTGAGCACGCTATAGGCGAGCGCCTTGGTGTCGGCGGCCGAGAGCGGCGGCATCTCGATCGGCTTCAGCTTGCCATGGACGCGGATGCGCGGAGGGCTGTTGGTGGAAAGGTGCAAGTCGCTTCCACCCATCTCGATCATCTTCTTCAGCAGTTCGCTCAACGTGATGCCAGCCATCGTTCTTCTCCTCTACAACGTGCTGCAGTTTTCCTTGCGCGCCCCTTCCCTACAGAACGGATTCGCGCAACACTTCTTCCATGGTGGTCAGACCGGCCGCCACTTTCAGCAGGCCGCTCCGGCGCAGGGTGATCATGCCTTGCTCGAGCGCTTTCTTGCGCAGTTCGAGCGACGAAGCGCCCACCAGAATCAGCTCGCGCATTTCGTCATTCACTTCCATCACTTCATACAAGCCGACCCGGCCCTTATACCCGGTGCTATTGCAGGTGGCGCAGCCGCGCCCGTGAAAAACCTGCACGGTTTTCACCTCTTCGGCGGTGTATCCGGCATCGAGCAGCGCTTGAGCGGGAGTGGGAAGCTGCTCTTTGCATTGCGAACAGACGCGGCGAACCAGTCGCTGCGCACAAATCAGGTTCACGGACGTAGCCACCAGGAAGGGTTCAATTCCCATGTTCATCAAGCGGCTGATCGTCGAAGGGGCATCATTGGTGTGCAACGTGGAAAGCACCAGATGGCCGGTGAGCGCGGCCTTAACCGCGATTTCCGCCGTCTCGAAGTCGCGGATTTCGCCGACCAGGATGATGTTGGGGTCTTGCCGGAGAAAGGCGCGCAGGGCCGAAGCAAAATTCAGACCGATCTGCTCCTTCATCTGGACCTGGTTGATCCCGGGGAGTTGAAATTCGATCGGGTCCTCGGCAGTCATGATGTTTGTCTCGGGAGTGTTGAGGCGAGCCACCGAGGAGTACAGAGTATTGGTCTTGCCCGATCCCGTGGGGCCAGTGACCAGCACCATGCCGTAGGGGCGTAAAATCGCGCGTTCGTATTTCTGTAGCGATTCCGGCTCGAAACCAAGCTTGGTCATGTCCAGCCGCAAGTTTTCCTTGTCGAGCAAGCGCATCACAATTTTTTCGCCAAAGAGGGTGGGAGCGGTGGAGACGCGGAAGTCGAGTTCTTTCTTTTTCCCTTCTTTGATGTACTTGATCATGATGCGGCCGTCTTGCGGCAGCCGCTTTTCGCTGATATCCAGCTTGGACATGATTTTGATGCGGCTGGTCATGGCGTCTTTCAGCTTCAGCGGCGGCGTCATTACGCTTTGCAAGATTCCGTCAATGCGGAAGCGGATGCGCAGTTCCCGCTCGTAGGGTTCCACGTGAATGTCGCTGGCGCCCCGCTTGACGGCGTCGGTCAGGACCAGGTTGACGAGCTTGATGATGGGCGCTTCCTCCGCCGCCTTTTCCAGATCGGCGAGGTCCATTTCCTGTTCTTCCGCCGTCAGCTCGAGGCTGGCTTCCTCGCCCGCCAGATCCTTCATTACCTTGTCGAGTTCGTGGACGCTTTCCGCCTCTCCGTAGAATTTATGGATGGCTTCGCCGATGGCCGATTCCGAAGCCACCACCGGCTCGACGTTGAAGCCGGTCATGAACTTCACGTCGTCCATGGCAAAGACGTTCGTCGGGTCGGTCATGGCGATGGTGAGCGTGGAGCCTACCCGCGAAAGGGGGACAATCTGGTAGCGCGTGGCAGTTTCCTGAGGAATCAATTTGATGACGGTGGGATCGACATCGTAAAACTTCAGATTGATCGAAGGGACGCCATACTGGCGCGACAAAACGGCAGTAATATCCTCATCGCTCACCAGTCCCAGCTTGACCAGGCAACTGCCCAATCGACCGCCATTCTGCTTCTGGTGGTCCAGTGCCTGTTTTAATTGCTCGGACGAGATCAGCTTGTCCTTAACCAGTATTTCGCCTAACCGGGACGACATCCGGGCTCCTGGCTACAACAGCGGAACTTGTCGTGCTGCGCGATTGGTCCGCTCAAGCGGACGCACATCAGGGATGCCAACGGGCATACGGCGTTCTCTCAAGCCCATTTGGAAACCGACGCGCAGCCTGGAGAAAAAAGCGTAACATGCTTGGAAGGAGTACTAGCACACAGGCTTAAATCGTCGTAGTGAAACAGGTAACACTAAATTGAGACGGGCCTGTGGCATTTTCGCCACAATGCTATCTTGACTTGCTGCCTTTCGCTCGCTATCGTGCCTTTTATGTCCGCAGAACCTCGGATGGCCTCTTTGCGCGAGTTGCAAACGAAACCGCCGAGCGGGCCAAAGCCGGACCCGAGGCTCGCACTGACCGAGTACTATAACTCGCTTTTTTGCACGCTCGGGCCGCAGCACTGGTGGCCGGGAAAGTCCCGATTCGAAGTGATCGTAGGCACGATCCTTACGCAAAGCACAGCCTGGAGAAACGTTGAACGCGCCATCAGCAATTTGCGCACGGAAAAAATGCTGACGCCCGGTGCGCTCGAACGCGTGACGTTCGAACGACTGGCCCGCCTGCTGCGGCCCTCCGGATACTTTCGGCAGAAGGCGAGAAAACTGAAGGCGTTCGCCGAATTTTTGCGCAAAGATTTCCAGGGGTCACTGGCGCGCATGTTTCGAACGCCGACGGCAGAGCTGCGCCGCCGGCTGTTGGACGTACACGGAATCGGACCTGAGACCGCGGATTCGATTCTGCTCTATGCCGGCGGGCACCCGGTGTTTGTAGTGGATGCGTACACGAAAAGGATTCTGGTCCGCCACAGTTGGGTAGGCGAAAAGTCCGGCTATGAAGAAATGCGCGAATTCTTCGAAAACAATTTCGATCGCGATGCGGCGCAATTCAATGAATTCCACGCACTGATCGTGCAGACGGGCAAGCGCTGGTGCCGGCCACGCGAGCCGCTCTGTGGGGAATGCCCGCTGGGCCGATTCCTGGAGGAGGGCCGTTGAAAGCGCGGGCCTGGACAACGCGCGTCTGGCTGGCCGTGGGCGGGCTTCTGGTGGCCCTGTTGGCGGCGGCTGTTTTTACGCTGGGGTCGCTGGACGCTCCGGTGCGGCCGGAGAAGAGCAATGCATTTCTGGTGCTGTTCGCGCTCTCGACGTTTATCGTCGCGGCCTTTTTGGTTTTCGGGTTGATCCTGACGCGCAGCCTGTTGCGGCTATGGGCGGAACGCCGCGCCGGGAAGATGGGCTCGCGATTCAAGACGAAGATGGTGATCGGAGCGATGGGAGTGTCGCTGTTGCCGGTGATCATCATGTTCTTCATCAGCTATGGGCTGGTGAACCGGACGCTGATTCTGTGGTTTCCCCGGCCGCTCGAAATTGCGAACGAACAGAGCCAGAAGATGCTCAGCGATCTGGGCAGCTTGGAGCGGGATCGCTTGAACGATCGCGCTGAGGCAGCGGTTTCCTGGCTGAATACGCCCGCCAATCACGGCGATTTGGAAAGCTATGCTCATCGCTATGGGGAAGATTTGAGCGCGATGTGGGTAGTCGATCCGGCTGGTCATGTAACGGCGACGGGGACGCCCGCAAACGAGTCTCGTTCGCAATTCAAACGCGTCCAGGAGATGTCCAGCGGTGCCGAGCTATGGACGGCCGATGGAAAGTATTACCTGGCCGGGCGGGCTCCTTACAAAGACGGGTGGCTGATGGTCGGCCATTTGCTTCCGGGCGATTTTTATCAACGGCTCAACGATATCAAGGCCCAGACTGCGACCTATGAATCCCTGCGCCAGCAGATCCGGGTGTACAAAAATGAAATTTTGCTTACGCTGCTGCTGATCACTTTGCTGCTGCTGTTTTCTGCTACGTGGATGGCGCTATTCCTTTCGAAACAGGTGACGATCCCCATCGATGCCCTGGCCACCGCCACCCAGGAAGTGGCGCAAGGCAACATGGAATATCGCGTGAACGTGCAGGCGCAGGACGAGTTGGGCACGCTGGTCGCTTCCTTCAATCAAATGACCGCGCAGCTCGGCGAGAGCCGGCGGCAAATTGACGAGTTCACCCGTAGCTTGCAAATTGCCATTGAAGAGAATGAGCGCCGGCGAAAAGTGATGGAGGCGATTCTCGAAAACATTCCCACGGGCGTGCTGTCACTCGATCCGAGCGGCGTGATCACTCGAACCAACTCGGCGCTGGTGCGGATTTTTGGGGATCATGCCCGAACCGCTCAAAATCTGGCCGACCTGGTGGGCGAGGAAGCCGCGCGCGACGTGCTGCAACTGATGCGGAGATCGCTGCGCATGGGCGTGGCATCGCGGGAATTCGAAATTGCCGTGGCTGGCCGGCCGCTGCACGCGGCGGTGACGGTCAGTTCGCTGGGACCACGGCGCTCCAATCCCGGATTCGTAGTGGTGATGGACGACTTGACGGAATTGCTGCGCGCGCAGAAGGCCGCGGCGTGGCAGGAAGTGGCGCAACGGATCGCGCATGAAATCAAAAATCCGCTCACGCCAATCCAGCTTTCCGCGCAGCGGATGCTGCGGCATCTGGAACGCAACGCGGCTGCCGAACGCTCGCCGGCCATGGCCGCCGATTTCGAAAAAGTGGCTTTCGAGTGCGCCGTGCTGATCGAGCGCGAAGTACAAACACTGGAGTCGCTGGTCGATGAGTTCTCGCAGTTCGCGCGATTCCCTTCCGCGCGCCTCGCGCCCGCGGATTTGAATGGAATTGTATCGAGCGCGCTGGAAGTTTTTCAGGGCCGCCTGGAAGGCATTGTGTTGAATACCAACCTGGCGGCGTCGCTGCCCCTGGTCCGGGCTGACATCGAATTGCTGCGGCGGGTGCTGGTGAATTTGATCGATAACGCGGCCGAGGCCATGGAAGGATCAAAGGTTCGGCGGTTGACGGTATCCACCCGCGTGCAAAATGACGGCGATTCGGTGGAAGTGGAAATTGCCGACAGCGGCCAGGGCATCTCACCCGAGGACAAAGACAAGTTGTTTCTGCCGCACTTCTCGACCAAGGATCGCGGCACGGGTCTGGGCCTGGCGATTGCCAGCCGCATCGTCGCGGAACATCACGGAACGATGCGGGTGATGGACAACACGCCGACGGGAGCGCGGTTCGTGATTCGCTTTCCGGTGGCGGAGGTGCCGGCGGCGCAAGGCAGTATTTGAAATAGTGAAAAGGAAAACAGGAACTCAGAAGCCACGCACCCCAGCGCGTTGAGCTCGCGGAAAGATTCCTTAGCGAACATTCATGGCACATACCATTCTGGTTGTTGACGATGAAAGCGGGATTCGCCAGTCCCTCTCCTCCCTGTTGCGCGAGGAGGGCTATCAAGTGGAAGCGGCCGGCTCGGGTGAAGATTGCCTGACCGCCGTGGCGCAGAAGCCGTTTGATTTGATCCTGCTCGACGTGTGGCTGCCGAAGATGGACGGCCTGGCGACGCTGGAACGATTGCAGGAGCGCGACGGCGCGCCGATGGTGGTGATGATCAGCGGCCACGGGAATATCGAAACGGCAGTGCGCGCCACCAAGCTGGGTGCGTTCGACTTCATCGAAAAGCCGCTCTCGCTCGAGAAAATTATTTTGGTGGTGAAGAACGCTCTCGACTATCTGCGGCTGGAAGCCGAAAACCGCCGCCTGCGCGCCGAGCTCGAGGAACGCTACCAGATCCTGGGCGATAGCGTGCCGATGAAAGCCCTGCGGCAGCAAATCGCCCTGACGGCGCCCACCACGGGCCGGGTCTTGATCTACGGCGAGAGTGGAACGGGAAAAGAATTGGTGGCGCGGGCGTTGCACGCGCATAGCCCTCGATCGCAAATGCCGTTCGTGGAAGTAAATTGCGCCGCCATCCCCGAGGAGTTGATCGAATCGGAGCTGTTCGGCCATCGCAAAGGCAGCTTCACTGGAGCGAGCGAAGACAAGACCGGGAAATTCGTGAAGGCCGACGGCGGCACATTGTTCCTGGATGAAATCGGCGACATGAGCTTGAAAACGCAATCAAAAGTGCTGCGCGCCCTGGAAGAGCAGCGCGTGGAGCCGCTGGGATCGAACCAACCGGTGACCGTGGACGTGCGCGTGATTGCCGCCACCAACAAAAAACTGGATGAGGAAATTTCGAAGAACGCTTTTCGCGAAGACTTGTTTTACCGGCTCAACGTGATCCCTTTTTATCTTTCCCCGCTGCGCGATCGTACGGCGGACGTTCCCATCCTGGCGCGGCATTTTCTGGCGGAATTCAGCGAAGCGCACGGAAAGCGCGCCAAGGAGTTGAGCGAATCGGCAATGGATGTGCTGTTGCGCTATCCGTGGCCCGGAAACGTTCGCGAGCTGAAGAATCTGATCGAACGGCTGGTGATTATGTGCCCGCAGGCGCGCGTGGAGCCTCATCACCTTCCGCCGGAGGTATTCCGCGGAGCGGCGCGCAGCCCGCACCAGCCGTATGCGACGCTGCACGAGGCGCGCTCCGCCTACGAGCGCGAATTCGTGCTTCGCAAACTCGAAGAGAACCAGTGGAATATGACCAGGACCGCCGTGGCGCTCGGCCTGGAACGCAGCCATTTGTACCGGAAGATGAAAACTCTTGGAATTTCGGCGACGAAAGAGGCGTAACCCGGTTTTCAGGATAATCCCGCGGACTAACGCTCTTCGCTGAGTTGCTCGAGTTGGCGGTGCCAATCCAATTGGCGCACGATGGCGGGATTGTCGCGCCAGTTGGGCAGCACCTTCACGTAGAGTTCCAGAAATATTTTTGCGCCGAGCATGGACTCGAGTTCCAGCCGCGCTTCCGTGCCGATCTGCTTGAGCATCAATCCGCCCTTGCCGATCACAATTCCCTTCTGCCCCTCACGCTCCACATAGATGGTGGCGCGGATGTGAAGCAGCTTCTCGGTTTCCTCGTAAGTATCCACCAGCACGGCGATGGCGTGCGGCAGTTCTTCGCGCGTTTTCAGGATGGCCTTTTCACGCACGAGCTCAGCGGCGAGGAATCGCTCGGGCTGGTCGGTAAATTGATCCTGGGGAAAAAACGGCACGCCTTCGGGAAGATGCTCGATCAAGGACTTTTCAAGCGCGGGCATGCCATTTCCCGTAAGAGCGGAAACCGGAAATATTTCCGTAAAAGTGTGGTCGCGGGAATAGATTTCGATCCGTGGCAGCAGTTTGCGCTTGTCGCGGAATAAATCAATTTTGTTCAGGATCAGAAACGATTTTCCGTGGAAGCGGCGGACCCAGTCCAGGGCATAGCGGTCGCCGGCGCCGAAATCGACCGACGCATCGGCCACCAGCGCGAGGATGTCCACCCCGTCGAGCGACTGCTGCACTTCCTCCATCATCTGCTGGTTCAGGGCCGAGGCGGGCTTGTGAATTCCCGGCGTGTCGGTGAGGACGATCTGCGCGTTTTCGCGGTTGACGATGCCCTGAATGCGCAAGCGGGTGGTCTGCGGCTTGGGCGAAACAATCGCCACTTTGCGTCCCACCAGTGCGTTGACAAGCGTCGATTTGCCGGAGTTGGGCCGGCCGATCACCGTCACGTATCCACATTTGAAGGGCATGGTCGAGTACGATCTTACACTACGGGGCTGCGCGTCGCTTGCATTGATCGAAATCGAGGCTTTTTGCTATCCCAAGGTAGCTATTCGCCTAAATTCGCGGTAAGCAAAAGACGCGGAGGACGCCGAGGGCCAACGCTGGCACGAATTCGTGTTGACGGAATGGCATGAGTACTTCTAGATTACTCACTCTCTCGTGAATCTACGCGTGACTGACTCGGAACAAAACGAAAGGGACAGGGCGCTCGCGATAACCGACGAGCAGAAGCCGATTCTACTGGCCTTCCTTGATGAAAGAGACTCCAAGGAGTGGATTGAGATATGGCTAATTGAGGATTGGGGCCTTAAGCCGCTCTACGTCAAAGTGGCGGTGCGGACGCTGGTGCCGGCTCTGCGGAAACTTGTGGAAGGTACGATGGAGCGTGGCTTCGAGCGAATGCATGAAGCGCTCAGTGAGAAATTTGAGTTCTACGACCGGCTTTCGGGCCGCATTGGGAAATGGTTATGTTTCAAGATCGAGAACCGGAGGGCGGCGAAGAAAAGTCTGAGCAAGTGGACTGATAATCCTCCTGCTGGAATGACAGCGGACCAGTGGCAGGCGGTCAACGAGGAAACCAAGAAGTGGCTGGGGCTGTTCGAGAAGCTAGATGCAATTGCGCTGGCCTTGGGAGATTTGAAGTGCAGGGTGTCGCTGCAAATTGATGAGCCAGAGCTGGACGCCAACACGCCAATTAACCGCCTGCTGAAGCCCTACAACGGATTCATCCCTCTAATCGGCCGCGAGGAAGATTCGCAACGGCTTGAATCGTTTTGCAATGACAAGCGCCCGTTTCGCTGGGCGGTATTGACGGGTGACGGCGGCGTGGGGAAAACGCGTCTCGCGCTGGAAACTGCCAAGAATCGGCGCGACGAAGGATGGGACGCCGGGTTTCTATCCGCCGGGTCGATCGAGCACCTGGTTCGTCATGATGCCTTTCCGCAATGGGCACCCATTGTTGATTCACTGATTGTGGTTGATTACGCAGCGAGTAAGGCAGAGGACCTGAAAAGGTTACTTGAAAGATTCAGCGAGTGGGAGCGGGAAAATCCGCACGCGGACGAACGGGTACGCCTATTGCTCCTGGAGCGAAATGCAAATACAGGGGCCGGATGGCTTCACGATTTGCGAACGCAATCCGCGGAAGGAGCGCTGCGGGAAAAGATTCAGGACGTGATGGAAGAAACTCGCGAAATTGCCGCGCCGGGGCGAGACACCCCAGATGAAACGATGATGGAAATCATAAGGGCTACGGTCAAGGCCTGGGAAAAACTAGGAAGAGGGCCGGCACCTGTTTTGCCCGAACTGAACGCCCAGGAGCTGAGGGGACTGTGGAGAAACACGGAAGGGCGGCCATTGTTTCTGCAAATGGCTGGACTGCGAGCGTGTGAAGAAGGGGACGCTTCGTGGCTGACCCGCTGGGGCCAAAAAGAGCTGCTGGAAGATGCCGTGGACCGCGAGCTGAGCTACGTTAAACGGATCCTCGGCTCGGCCGACTCTCCAATGACCAAACTCGCCCTGCGAGGCATGGCAATGCTGACGTTCACCGGGCCGGCGGAACAGAATAGCGAGCGATGGCTTCAGCTTCTGGCGGAAGACGCAAAGGCTTGCGGCTATTCGAGGACGCCCGGGGAGACACGGGACGATTTGGTGTCAATTTTGGGTGATACGCAACACGGCGAAAAGCGACTGATCGTACCCCTGGCTCCCGACCTGCTGGCTGAGGCGTTCTCGATCAGAGTTCTCCAAGAGAAGCCTAGCCTAGCCGTGGATACACTCGCGAGGGCTCTGAATCTGGCCGGGCCACTCGTCTGGAGCAACCTGTTGCGCACGACGGTGGACTCGGCCCGCTTTGGCCAGGAGGACAAGGACGCAGTGGATAGATGGCTTGGCACTCTGGCGAGAGGGCTTTCATTGGCCTCTTTGAGGGCAGCGGAAACACTGCTTCCGGATGCCAGTGTGGGAGCAGCCAGCACAGCGATTGCGATATACGAATCCATGGAGGGGAAGCTGCCGGAACACAGCGAGGCCGAAATCGAGAAGGCTCGAATCCTGAATAATCTCGGAAAATGGTATGGCGATGTCGGGAGGCGGGAGGAGGCGCTGGAGGCGGCGAAGCGGGCCACCTCGATTTACGAGAGTCTGGCGGAGAAAAATGCGGACGCGTTTGAGCCGGACTTGGCCGGCAGCCTAAACAACCTGGGCAACCGTTATAGCAATGTCGGGAGGCGGGAGGAGGCGCTGGAGGCGGCGAAACGGGCCACC
>JBGQGW010000043.1:0-18269 GCA_041497605.1 Terriglobia bacterium
CGCCGATGGGAACAATTCTCTTCGGCTTATAGGAATACTCAATCCGTCTGATGACAGTGGGCGCGAACTTGCGGATGTGAGCCGGGCGCACAAAAACCTTGGAACTTTCCCCCGCAGCCGAGGCGAGCTCTTCGAGCGGACCTTCGCAGATATCCGCGAGGAAGAATCCGCGATGCTGGAATTCAGCGAGAGCCTCTTCTTCCGACGACACATGATCCAACGAAATTCCAGCGGCGCCCATCAGTTCTTGGAAGAGAATGCGATGGTAGCCGGAGCGCTCCCCGCCGGCGGTGCCGGGCCGGTAGAAAAAATCTTCGATAAGCGGCGGGGGAGCATCATTGAGCAAGAGAACCTGAATATGAATGGGACGGTACTTGGTGGCCCATTCGAGACGCTCGTATCGCCGGCGCAAGTGCGAAGAAATTGCGGGGAGCCCGCACCCGTCACAATAAAGAGGTCTCACCTGTGCGTTCACCGGTAGAGCATGGCACGCACAGAGAGCGAGCGCAAGCGGCGGCGGAGATTCGCGGCTGGCGATGCGGGGGGCTGGGGACTAGCGGGAGTTTACTCCAAAAGAAAACGCCGAGGCACAGACAGCAGAGCCTGTGCCTCGGCGCGGACGAAATTTATTTTCCGGTCATTTTCCGATCTTGGTTCGCAGGCAGCCGTGAATCTCCGGCGCCATTTCCGTGACGTTCATCCCCGATGAGGTAATGAATTTGCAGCTCAGGATTTGCCGGGGCGCATCGTCGTCCGGGAGTTGACAAGTGACGCGGCAATACTGGCATTCCTGGTTCCAACAGAATCGCCCGTAAGGAATTGTTTCCGGGCTGATGAATTGAAAACAGCGCAGAAGAGAATTTTTCTCCGGGACCAAAAAGTTTTTCCCAAGAATGGTGATCTCGACCAGACGCTCGAAGGGACGAAAGATTTCAGCCATGCCCAGCCCGCCTCCAGGGACAACCTCAAATGAGAACGAAACTAGTTCACAAATGACCTGGCAGCAAGAAGGAGATCAGGAAGCGTGCCCAAGTGCCAACGGGTAGGTTTTTGGATTATCTTTAAAAAGATGAGATCGACGACTGTCCCGCCCAGTCTTTTTTGCAAGCCTAGTAAAGACCAACTTGCTGTCCGCTCGCTAGGCGAGCGACGGCGAGGTGCGCATGGGAGACTGTTTCTAGAAACCGCTTGGTTCTTGAAATAAGGTGATCCCTTACCCCGATAATGCTGGGGTTCGGGATGACGGAAGAACCACCTTAGAGGGCCCTTAGACGGCGCGAGCGAGCCGGCGATATTCTTCCTCGGATTGCGGCGGAAGCAGGACGATCAGCGTGTAAATTCCAAGCGCCGTGCCAAACGGGAAGCTCAGAAGCGTGATGACGCCGATGACCAGAGCCAGCGTCCTTCCCCACTGTTCGTGCTGCAGCAAGGCCCATCCGGTCAGGACGTCCGCAAGCCCGAAGAGAACGGCGACCATGCCGCCAAGCGCGATCGAAGATCCGATCAGCCTTCCGAACGGCATGCCCACAAAAACTCGCGGAAAGGAATACATCATGTGGGGCAGGAACGCGCTGCCAACGAACGCCAGCCAGACACCGCCAAAGGCATGCAGAACTCCGCGCAGAATCCACAGGATTCCGAGTATGCGCAGGTGATTGTTCATGTTCATGGGCGCCGGAGCAGTAGCCGGGGCGGCGTACTGCGTCGGCCGCGCCGTTGGCGCAGCCTGCGATGTGGCGGGCCCGCCAGACTGACTTAGACTTTTTCCGCAAGCGCTGCAGAACTTCGCATCAGGATTCAACTCTTTACCACACTGGTCGCAGAACACAGTTCACCTCCGATATTCGAGACCTCTAGTAGAAGAATACGGATAAGGGAGGAGTTTAGTTCCAAAGCATCAAAAATGAAATAGCCGCTAACGACAGGCACGAACTTTCAAACCGAGTGTTAGAAGAATTGGCCCATGCGGCGGAATTTTTCGTAGCGGGCGGAGAGCAGTTGGTCTGTCGAGAGCTTTGAGACTTCTTCCAGGTCGCGCGCCAGCACGCGATCCAGCATTCGCGCCGCCGCTTCATAATCGTTGTGTGCGCCGCCTTCCGGCTCATCCACGATTTCGTCGATCAAACCGAGTTTCAGCAGATCCTGCGCGGTGATCTTCAAGGCTTCGGCCGCGATTTCGGCTTTGCGCGGATCGCGCCACATGATGGAAGCACAGCCCTCCGGCGAAATCACGGAATAGACGGCATTTTCGAGCATGTTCACCCGGTCGCCCACGGCGATGGCCAGCGCGCCGCCGGAACCTCCTTCGCCGGTGATGGTCACAACGACGGGGACCGGAAGCCGGGACATTTCGCGCAAATTGCGGGCAATCGCTTCCGCTTGTCCACGTTCCTCGGCGTCGACTCCGGGATAGGCGCCGGGGGTGTCGACAAACGTCAGGACGGGTCTGCCGAATTTTGCGGCGAGCTCCATCACGCGCAGCGCTTTGCGATAACCTTCCGGTTTGGAGTGCCCGAAATTTCGTTCCAGGCGTTGCTTGGTGTCCCGGCCCTTTTGATTGCCGATCACGATCACCGGGCGTCCCTGGAATCGCGCCATTCCGCAGACGATGGCAGGATCGTCGCCGTATTCGCGGTCGCCATGGATTTCGCTGAAATCGGTGCAGAGGAGGCGGACCCAATCGAGGGTATAAGGGCGCTGGGGATGACGCGCGAGCAACACGCGCTGCCAGGCGCCCATGTTTTTATAGAACTCACGCTTCAGCTCCGTCACCTCGTTGCGAATGCGGCCAATCTCAGCATCCGTTTCGTCGGTAGCGGGGACCAGGCGGCCGAGTTCGTCCACGTCACGCTCGAGGTCCTCGATTTGCTTTTTGCGTTGCTTGGGATCCATATGCCTCTAAGTGCTTTGGGTAATCAGGAGCCGAGAGCCGCCGACGCTGCCGGATACAATAGGAGCCTACCGCGTCTATTATGCCAGCGTTACTGCGTCCGGGCCGCAGATTTCGCGGACTGCTTCGGCGAGCTGGCCATCGGCTTGGACGCGATTGTCGGCCTCGAAGCGGGCCGTTTCGCCTGCACGATTGACGAGCTCGAATTCCACCCGGCAGCGGCCCGGGCGCTTCGAGAATAGCTCTTGCAGCCGGTCCACGATCTCAATGCCGACGGCGCCGAGATCCACGCGAACCCGCAAGATGTTAGCCGGCGCTTGCGTCATATCCTCGAGGGCGCGCGCATCCGTGACTACCACCCGCGTCCCCACTTCCTCAACCACAATTCGTCCCTTGACCAGCAATGCCCTTCCCGCTTTCAGCGTGTTCTCGAGTTTCGCAAACGATTCCGGGAAAGCGAGCACGTCCACAACGCCGGTGCGGTCCTGCAACGTGTAAATGGCCCAGCGGGCGCCCTTCTTCGATCGCATGGGGCGCGATTGGACAATAATTCCTGCGATCATCACGTTTTCTTCATTGCGCAGGCCTTCGAGCGCGCCGAGTTCGGTGACGCCCAAATCTTTCAGGCGGCCGGCGAACTTATCGAGAGGATGTCCCGAAACATAGAAACCAAGCACGGAATACTCGCCGGCAAGTTGCTGATCCTCGGTCCAATCATCGGCTTCCGGGAGATTGTCGTGCGCGGCCTCGACCGCGACGGCGTGGCCACCGCCGAGGAACAGGCCATGTTGTCCCACGGTGCGCTGATGATCGATTCTCTGGCCGTAACCCAGCGCGCCTTCGATAGCGGCAAAAAGGCGGGCGCGCGGCGCTCCAAAACAATCGAGCGCTCCGGCCTTGATCAAACTTTCGAGAACGCGGCGGTTCAGGAATTTCGGCTCGATCACCGAGCAAAATGTGTAGATATTATTCAGGCGCCCGCGTTCCTTGCGGGCCTCGCAAATCGCGCTGGCGGTGTTTTCACCGACATTTTTCACCGCCGCGAGTCCAAAGCGAATGTCTTCGCCCACGGGGGTGAAATACAAGTCGCTCTCCTGCACGTCGGGAGGGAGCACGCGAATTCCCATGCTGCGCGCCTCGTTGATGTACTTCACCATCTTGTCGGTATTGCCCGATTCGGCGGTCAGCATGGCGGCCATGAATTCGACCGGGAAATGTGTTTTCAGATAGGCGGTGTGATAGGCCAGAAGAGCGTAGGCGCAGGAATGCGATTTATTGAAGCCATAACCGGCGAATTCCGCCATCAAATCGAAGATTCGTTCCGCTTTCTTCTTGTTTACTTTTCGTGCGAGACAACCGGCCACGAACTTTTCGCGCTGCGCCGCCATCTCTTCGCGCTTCTTCTTGCCCATGGCGCGGCGGAGAATGTCGGCTTCGCCGAGGGAGAATCCCGCCAGCCGGTTGGCGATCTGCATCACTTGTTCCTGATACAGGATCACACCATAGGTTTCGGAAAGAACTTCCTGCAGCTCCGGCAAATCGTAGGTCACTTGTTTCTTGCCGTGCTTGCGGTTGATGAAATCGTCGATCATTCCGCCTTGAATCGGGCCGGGGCGGTAGAGCGCGTTGAGGGCGGTTAAATCTTCCAGGCGGGTGGGCTGGTAACGCCGCAAGATGTCGCGCATTCCGTGCGATTCAAACTGGAAGATGCCGGTGGTTTCCCCGCGAGCGAACATCGCGTAGGTGGGCGCGTCGTCGAGCGGGAGCGTGGGGAGATCGACGGCCATTCCGCGATTCTGCTGGATCAAGCGCACGGCATCGGAAAGCACGGTGAGCGTGGTCAGGCCCAGGAAGTCCATCTTCAACAGGCCGATGCGCTCGAGCGCGTTCATATCGTACTGCGTCATGATTTCATCCCGGTTCGACTTATAGAGCGGGACGATTTCCGTGAGCGGGCGGGGCGAGATCACAACGCCGGCAGCATGGGTCGAAGCGTGGCGCGCCAGGCCTTCGAGACGGAGAGCGACTTCGATCAGTTCTTTGACTTTTTCGTCTTTCTCGCGCAGCGCCGCCAACTGTGGCGACTGTTTCAGCGCGTCTTCCAGTTCGATATTGAGCGTTGTGGGGATCATTTTCGCGATCTTGTCCACTTCCCCGTAGGGCATGTCCAGTGCGCGGCCGGTGTCCTTGATCGCCGCCTTCGCCGCCATCGTTCCGAAAGTGATGATCTGAGCGACGCTCTTCTCGCCGTACTTCTGGCGCACATAGTCGATTACCTCACCCCGGCGGCGCATGCAGAAGTCGATATCAATGTCGGGCAGCGATACGCGTTCGGGATTCAGAAACCGCTCGAAAAGCAGATCGTATTGCAGCGGATCGACGTCGGTGATCTGCAACGCGAAACTGACCAGACTGCCGGCCGCCGAGCCGCGTCCCGGTCCCACCGGCACGCCTTGCGCCCGCGCGTAATGAATAAAATCCCAGACGATCAGGAAGTAGCCGGCAAAGCGCATCTTCTTGATCATCTCGATTTCGCCCGAGAGCCGCTCTTCGTATTCGGCGAGCGGCTTGCGCAATTGCCCTGCCCTGGCCCGTTGTTCCAGGATCGGCAAGCGCACCAGGAATCCTTCGCGCACAACTTTCTCGAAGTAACTCTCCGCCGTGTGCCCGGCAGGGACTTGAAATTCAGGGAAGGGATTGCTGACGCGTTCGATTTTTACGTTGCAGCGCTCCGCGATGGTCACCGTTCGAGCCAGCGCGTCGGGCAGTTCGTGAAAAACCTGCGCCATTTCTTCGCCCGTCTTGAAGTAAAATTGATCGGTGGCGAAGCGCATGCGCTGCGTATCGCTCATGGTCTTGCCGGTCTGGATGCAGAGCAGCACTTCCTGCGCGTGCGCGTCGGAGCGAGTGAGGTAGTGGCAATCATTCGTGGCGACGAGCTGAATTCCCGTTTCCCGCGAGAGCCGCACCATTCCCTGATTGACGCGCTTCTCCGCATCAATGCCCTGGTCCTGCACCTCCAGGAAGAAATTTCCTTTGCCGAAAATATCCTGCAAGCGGTAGGCGGAGTTCCTGGCGTTTTCGTATTTGTCTTCCAGGAGCGCGTCGGAAACTTCTCCGCGCAGGCACGCCGAAAGCGCGATCAGACCTTTGCTGTGCTTTGCCAGAAGCTCGTGATCGATGCGCGGCTTGTAATAAAAGCCATCGAGAAAACCGGTGGAAACAAGCTGAATCAGATTCTGGTAGCCTTCGTTGGATTCGCAGAGCAGGACCAGGTGATTCGAGCGCTCGGCCTCCGCGCCGCGGGTCTTATGACTGCCCGGGGAGACATACACTTCGCAGCCGATGATGGGCTTCACGCCGTGCGTGACGGCTTGATGATAAAAATTCGCGGCCGCGAATAGATTGCCGTGATCGGTGACGGCAACCGCGGGCATCCCGCGGCGCGCCGCTTCGGTGGCCAGTTCCCCAATTTCGCACGCGCCATCGAGCAGCGAGTAATCCGTATGCAGATGAAGGTGAACGAATCCCGGGGAATTCATGTCAATTGATTCTAGTCTCTCGCGCGGTGGTTTGTCATCGCCGAACTGGAGGTGGATCGTGAATATATTTCTTTGAAATGTGGCGCGGATGCCGGAAATTAGAGCAAGCTCTGCTGAGACTTTACTTTAGGGGGCAGAAATCTTCTCCCCATTCAATGGCGTTCAGGTAAGCGGGCTCGAGTTCCGGATCGTCCTGCCAATCGGCAAGCTAGAAAAATCAGTCGCCGCGGGCGCGTTTACGAGACGAAGATTTCTTGGTATGCTTAGGAGCCGCTTTGGCGGCCTTAGGTGCGCCGCTCTTCGCGGTCGCGGCTCCTGCCGCCGCGTTCTTCGATGGGACGGCCTTCTTGGCCTCTTGCGCCGTCGCTGCCGCGGCTGCGTCCGCTCTTTCCTTCCCTTTCGCTTTCAAATCGGCCGCGACTTTGCCGCGCTTCCTGCCCTTCTCTTTTTCGATTTCTTTCTCGTCTTTCACTTTCTTTACGGGCTCGGGCTTGATGCCGGCCAGTTTTCGCAAGGTCCGGGTACGACCCTCGGGATCGCGAGCTCTGCCGCGCAATTGCATCTCGAACAAGTCTTCCAGGACCTTGTCGAATTTCGGCCCGCGCGGAATGCCCAGGGAATCGAGTTCCGCTATAGGCAAGCTCGCGCGCAGCGGACGCCATTTTTGAAGGTAATTGCGAATCTTCGAAAGCGCCTTGGGATTCGGATTTTCCGCCTGAAGAAACGTCAAGATATCGTGCGGAACATGCGTCAGATAGTTGTAAGCATCGCGAGGCGCATTCGTCTTTCCGCCCTTGAGCACTTTCAAAACTTTTCCGGTCTCCGCCTCGAGGTGCAATACGGAATCGATTTCGGCCTGACGCAACTCCAAATTCCGCAGCGCCGCGGCCATTTCTCGATCCTTGAGCCGGCGCAGTGTGTAATAGATGATGGGCGCAAAAAGCCGGGGACGGACGCCGGATTCCGACATGGCGTCGCGAGCGCGCGCCAGCTTCGCGAGGAATTCGTAATCCGGACGGCGCTTCGGCAATTGCGGATGAACCGCCCCGAGCAAGCCATGCGATTCCCAGGATTTCAGGGTGGCGATGGGATTGTCTTCACGGCCCAATTGGCGGATTTCCTGTCCCACTTCCGCCCCTTCGAGGGATTCGTGAAGTCCGCGCTCAATCGCCAGTTCGAACCACTCTTGCGTGCGTGACTCGATGTTGAATCCCATGCGAGCGCAGAATCGCAGGATGCGCAACAAGCGAATGGGTTGATTGGTGAACGCGTGGATGGAAAGCGCGCGGACTTCCTGCTTTTCAAGATCGGCCAGGCCATTGGTGGGATCGAGCAGCAGGCCGCGTGAATTCGGATTCAGCGAGATGGCGATGGCGTTCAACGAAAAATCGCGCCGGCGCAAATCTTCTATGACGGTGCACCAGCGTATCTCCGGCTTGCTTCCCGGCCGGTCGTAAACATCGTCGCGCGCGGCGGCGAGAGAGCCATCGACATCGCCTGCGAAAATCAATTCGTAGTGGCGCAAACGCTCACTGGCCGAGACAATCTTTGCTCCACCCTTTTCGAGTTCATTCACAACCTTGGCCGGATTTCCTTCGAGCGTAAAATCCAGGTCCCGCAGCGGCATGCCCGAGATCAAATCGCGAACGGCCCCGCCGGTGAGATACACATTCGATTCCTGCGCCCTTGCCAGTTCCTGGACGCGCACCAGCGCCGCGCGCTGTTCCGGCGACAACCGGCTTTCCAGCAAATACATATAATCAGGCATCCTGCTTAGCCTCCTCGCCAAACTTCCCTGCCATCCCGCCAAAGCCGCATTTTTATTCAGGCGCGTGGATGGTGCTGCTTGTAGATCTGCTTCAACCGGTCCTGAACCACGTGGGTATAGATTTGTGTCGTAGAAATGTCCGAATGGCCCAGCATCATCTGCACGGACCGGAGATCGGCGCCGCCCTCCAATAGGTGCGTGGCAAAGCTGTGCCGCAATTTGTGGGGCGAAAGTTTCGCGCGCAAGCCCGCCCTTCTTCCGTAAGCCGCCAGGCGTTGCCAGAATCCGTACCGGCCCATCTGCCCGCCCCGGCGATTCACAAACAGGTAGGGAGACGCTTTCTTGCCCAGCAGAACAGGCCGCGCGTTGCGCATATATGTCTGCACCGCAGCAAGAGCCACGCGTCCCACCGGTACTTGGCGCTCCTTGTCCCCTTTTCCGATACAACGCAGGCACCCAATTTCCATATGTATATCGCCCGTGCGCAGGCTCAACAACTCCGAAACGCGCAGCCCGGAGCTGTAAAGCAATTCGATCTGGGCCTTATCGCGCAGCCCCAGCGGTGTGGAAATATCGGGCTGAGCCAATAGCCGGTCGACTTCCCCGGCGCTGAGAAACGAAGGAAGGGACTGCCGGAATTTTGGCGACTCGATATTTTGAGCGGGATCTTCCTTGATAAATCCCTCGGCCAGCGCGAACCGGAAGAAACTGCGCAACGAGACCAGGTTGCGGGCAATCGAACGGCTGTCCAGCTTTTGTTGGTACAGCTTGCTCAGGAAATCGACAATATCGGCGCGCTGCATCTCGCAGGCGCGCTGCCGCCGCTTTGCCGCGAAGGCCTCGAACTTGCCCAGATCGCGGCTGTACGCGGAAAGCGTGTTTTCGGACACGCCTTTTTCGACGCGCATATAACTGAGAAACGCGCGCAACTGCGGGTCCAGCAATCCCTTGAGCGCCAGTTTTTTCGTCTCAGCCATTCTTATTCGACCATCATCGGTGCGGCTGGTTCCAGTTTGCCGCGCTGACGCAGAAGTTGGGAGACTTCATCAAGCTCCTCGCAGCGCAGCAGGCGCGCGGTCCCCAGATAACTCAGCAAGCCGGCGGAGATCAGGATTGCCAGGAGCACGAGTCGCGGGAGAAAGTGTTCGTAGGTCGAAAAGTTGGAGATCCGCAGGATCGCGTAACAGACGAACCCCATGATTGCCGCGCATGCCAGGATCTTTCCGAACGAATTGAGCAGACCTCGCGTGCCGAGCCGTCCCAGCCGCTGTCGCAGCAGAATAAAAAGCAGGGCGAAATTGAAATAGGCGGAAAGCGAAGTCGCCAACGCCGGACTGCCGTTGTACAACGTTTGGAAGAAAATTTCCAGGAAGATCAGATTCAGCGCGAGATTCAGGAGCATGGCATAGGCGGCCACGCGCACCGGGCTCATCATATCGTGCAAGGAATAGAAGGCCGGCACAATCAGTTTGACTCCCGCGAATGCCGGAAGGCCGATGGCGTAAAACAGCAGCGCGCGGGACGTGAGCGCCGTTGACTCCCCGGTGAAGCGGCCGTGCTGGAACAGCACCTGAACAATCGGCTGCCGCAACAGCATCAGGGCCAGCGCAGCGGGCACCGCGACGAAGAACACGGTGCGCATGGAAAACACCATCGTTTTTTTCAGCTTTTCGAAATCCCCGGAAGCCGCCTGGATCGACATCATCGGCAGGATGGCAGTGGCCACCGAGATCGCGAATGCGCCCAGCACCAACTCGGTGATGCGCTCCGCCACGTAGAGCGAAGTGATGCTCCCGCGAGGCATCCGCGAAGACGTCGCAAAAATTGTTCCGACGAAAAAATTGACCTGATAGACCCCGATTCCAAAAAAACCGGGGATCGAGAGTCTGGCCACTTTTCGGATTCCGGGGTCGGAGAACGAAAGGCCGAAGTGAAAATCCATCCCCCTGCGGACCAGTTCCGGCACCTGAACCAAGAACTGCAATGCCCCGCCGATCACCACGGCCGCCGCCAGGACCACCGCCGGAGTGCGATAGGCTTCGGGAGCAAGCCGCATCAAGGGCCGGTAGATCACGCCGAACGACAGGGCGATGATGACGAGATTGCCTAGAATGGGACTTGCAGCAGGCAGACCAAAAACGTGAAAACTGTTCAAAATTGCCATCGCCAGGGCGGCCAGGCTGATGAAGAATAGAAAGGGGAAGATGATTCGATTCAGGTATACAGCCAAAGCCCACTCGCCGGAGCGGCCGCCAAAAAGAGTAAAAAAGTGCACGATCTGGGCCGAAAACACCATCCCAAGAACAGTCACCGCCCCCACTACTAGCGTCAGCGTCCAGAAGACTCGATTTGCAAACTCCCATACTGCTTCTCTTTCTTCCCGCGCCAAATAGCTGGTGAATACAGGGATAAATGCGGCCGTCATCGAGCCTTCCCCGACCAACCGCCTTAAAAGATTGGGGATACGGTAGGCGAGGATAAACGAATCGGCCGAAAGCGAGGTACCCAGCAACAGCGTGATCCGCTGGTCGCGTATATAGCCGAAAACGCGGCTGGTTAGGGTGAAAAGAGTGATAACCGAGGCTGACCTCAGAATCTTTGTCTTCTCGGTCAAACGTGGGACGCTCCGGCACTAACCCTTTAGACACCAACGAGTTGACAGCGCATATAGCAGTATTCTAACATCCCATTTGTTAATTAGCAATACCTTACCAAAAGGCCTTCGCTTTGTGAAAAGTCGTGCCGCAACGTCTACCCATAAGAAAGTCATTGCCTTGCTGTTTGACCGCAGTACGATTCACGGGTACCTGAATCCTTCCAGTCTCGGGCACTCCGAAACGGTCGACCTTCTTACCCCCAATGGAGAGCATCGAGTCGTCCCTTTAGAGGATGTAAAAAGTATCTATTTCGTTCGGGAATTCACCGAAAAATTCGAGCCGGAGCGTAAGAGTTTCTTTAGCCGGCCCAAGCTGGATGGATTGTGGGTACGGCTGAAGTTTCGCGACAACGACTTGCTCGAGGGAATTGTATCGAATGACCTGCTCGATCTGCTGGTAAACGGCGTGCAGCTTACGCCGCCCGATCTGCACGGTAATAGTATTCGTATCTTCATCCCTCGGACGGCTCTCGAGGAAATGAAGGTCCTCGGTGTGGTGGGTGTTGCGCGGCGGACGCCTCCCCGCACAGCCGCTCCGCCTCAGCCGAAGCTTTTCACCGAATAGTCCGCAGCCTTACCAAATTCTTGCCAGCTTTGACTTCCCTATTCCCTCTCTTGGGCGCAGGAAGCGCAAATGTTATACATTCACCCCTGCGGCGCTCCATTATCCGTAGCGCCGCCGACCATCGAGGAGACCTGGCATGAGACTTGGCGAGATAGCAGATCGGTTGCAGTGCGAGCTCGAAGGCGATCCCGAAATCGAGATCACGGGTGTCTCTGGAATCGAGGAGGCGCGGCCTGGACAGCTTACTTTTCTAGCGAATCGCCGCTACCGTCCGGCCGTTCAGGGCTCGCTTGCCTCGGCGATCCTGATCAAGCCGGAGGAAGGGCCAGTACCGATCGCCGCCTTGCGCTCATCGAATCCCTACCTGGATTTCGCGCGAGCCATTGAAATATTCCACGAGGCGCTACGCTATGTCCCGGGAGTCCATCCCACCGCCGTGATCGCGCACTCCGCGCGGGTGGGTCCGGGAGCGCACATCGGGCCCTATTGCTTCGTGGATGAGGATGTGGAAATCGGGCGCAATGCGGTGTTACACAGCTTCGTGGCGATCTACCGCGGCGCGCGCATTGGAAATGATTTTCTGGCGCATTCGCACTCCAGTGTGCGCGAAGAATGCCGCCTGGGGCATCGCGTGATCCTGCAGAACGGCGTGGTGATTGGGGGCGATGGATTCGGTTTCGCCAAGGAATCCGCGGGACGCTGGTACAAAATCCGCCAGTCGGGCACTTGCGTGATCGGCGATGACGTGGAAATTCAGGCCAATAGCGCGGTGGATCGCGCCACAGTCGGCGAGACGAAGATTGGCCGCGGGACAAAACTCGATAATCTAGTCCAGGTGGGTCACTCCTGCAAAGTAGGCGAGGATACCCTGCTCTGCGGACAGGTGGGCCTGGCGGGCTCCACGCGCGTGGGAAATGGTTGCATTTTTGCCGGGCAGTCTGCGAGCGGAGGGCACCTTACCGTGGGTGATGGCGCAGTGGTGACCGGACAGAGTGGATTGGGCAACGATGTTCCGGAGAAGGCGTCGTATTCCGGATCGCCCGCGATTCCGACTGCGGATTGGTACCGGGCGATTGGCGTTTTCAATCGCCTGCCCGAATTGAGAAAACTCGTCTTGCAGCTTGCCACCGAAGTGAGGGCTTTGCGCGCAAAATAGGCGGGATTTTCCTCAGGCTCTTGTACTCTCAACTAGGCCGGTTCAGGCGGAACCAGTGGTTTTTGGTCCTCGGGCAAGCCCGCGGCTACGGCGGCGTGAACGACCGCCAGCAGTTCAGCTCGCTGATCAACCGTGTAAGCCGATGCGTCGATTGGTCTGCCAAACCTCACCACGATCTGGCCGGGATGAATTGCCCACTCGCCCTTGCGCATGATTTTGTGCGCACGCGCCACGGAGACGGGCACGATCGGCGCCCCTGCTTCGATGGCCATGACGAAAGTTCCCTTCTTGAATGGCAGCAAGCGCCCATCCCTGCTTCGGGTGCCCTCGGGATAGACAAGAAAGGAAACTCCGGCTTTCAGGTTTGCCACGGCCTTCTCGACGCTCGCCACCGCTGACTCGCGATCCTTGCGGTCCACGGGGACAATGCTTGCGACCGACAACGCGGCGCCGACAATCGGAATCTGAAATAATTCTTTTTTCGCGAGCAGCGCCACGCGGCGAGGAATTGCGAAGACCATCGCCGGCGGGTCGGCGTTGCTGGTGTGATTGGCCATGAAAACGCAGACGCCTTGCGGAATATTTTCCAGGCCCTCAACCCGAACGTGAATTCCCAACAGCCGGTAGAGAACCCGCAGTGCTCCTATGGCAGTGCGATAGAGAAGGTCGGCTTTGCGGGTGAAGTACGCATGAAGAATGAAAGGAGGACCTACCAGGAGCACCAGGAAGAACATGTAGACGCTGGCGAACACTAAGCGGATCATTGCAAGCTAGTCGGTGATTCCATGAAGGAGACCCTCGCGGATCCGCTTCTGGTCGTTTGTCGCATGGGAATCTTCTTCAATTTCGTAGGAAAGCATTTCGCGCCCGCTCAGCGCGAAAGAGAGATCGCGCTCCCCGCCATCGCGGCGCACTCGAACGCGTACCATTTGATCCACTGGGCGGCCCTGAAGCCAATCGTTAATTTCATGCGGCACCGGTTCACCGTTTATGGAAAGCAGCACATCCCCAGCGTGAATGCCGGCTGATTCCGCGCTGCTGCCCGGCGCGAGCGCCGTGACCACGATTGAATTTCCCGGCCCCCGCGCCAGCCGGAAGCCCAGATCGGCAATCGTCCGGCTTTTCGTCTTCAGCTTGAGGCCCGCGAGCGCCAGGAATTCGGCGTAGGGAATTTCCCGCGTGCCGGAAACATATTGCGCAAAAAAGTCGTCCAGTTTGCAATTGCACGCTTGTTCGGCCACGGCTTCAATATCCACGCTATCGTGATAATAGCGGTGGCGCTTGGCAAATTCTTCATTCATCACGCGCAGAACGTGGTCGAGTGAAGCATGATTCTGCGTGGCCGAGCGAATTTGCAAATCGAGGAGCACGCCGAGGATCTGTCCCTTGTTGTAATAGGAAATGCTGAAATCCGGCGAGCGATACAGAGAGTATTTTTCAAACCAGACATCCAGACTGGCCTGCTCCGCACTGGTCCATTGGCGTGCCGGCGTCGATTGCAGTTCTT
This sequence comes from Terriglobia bacterium, assembly GCA_041497605.1. Lineage (GTDB taxonomy): Bacteria > Acidobacteriota > Terriglobia > Acidiferrales > UBA7541 > JBGPTK01. The sequence goes on from JBGQGW010000043.1 coordinate 14,085, forward strand.
CGATCTGGGAAGCGAGATCGCCATACCAGGCCTTGCGCGACCAGAGCCCGGCGCGTTCGAGGGTGTAGGCGCCGTAGGTGCTGGTCACACCTTCGGCGAACCAGAGCGCTCGCGTGTACATCTCGCTGGTGTAATCCACCGGCTCCAAAGTTTGTGGGCGGATGCGCTTCACGTTCCACAGATGGAAGAATTCGTGGGCAGCCACTCCCCCGGCATTGTCGTCCGAGCTGACGGAGATCGCCGTGCAATTGGAATGTTCCATACCGCCGCCACCCACTTCCGAAGCGGCTCCGAAATGAAAGAAAAAAGTGTATTCGGTGAATGGCGCTCCTCCCATCAATTGCGTTTCGTAGCCCACGATGCGGTGGAGCACCTCGGACAATTGCGTCTCGTGCCAGGTCTCGGCGTCCACCACCACTCGAACTTTCGCGCCGCTTTCTTCAAATCGAAATTCGCTGAACGCGCTCAGTTCCGCGGGAGCGTCCGCCAGCGCGTCGTAGCTGAGAGCGACGAACGAATTTGCGGAGGGACCTGCCGGGAGTTCCTGCGCCATTTTCCAGGCCGCCGGCAAATCGGTGTATTCGATCAGAACGTCTTCCGAACGGCGGTCCGGCAAATAAAACAGGATCTCCGCGGGATTCACGAAGGCATGGTGCAAATTCAGTTGCGAGTTGAACGGGCCGGGATCGTCCCAATAGATGGCGTATTCGAGCATAACGCTTAGAGTGCCGGCCACGCCGGGCCGCGGACCAATCCGCCAGGTTTGCTTGTCGCGCTTGGTGACCACGATCTCCGCTCCGGGGCCACCATCGCCGCCCTTGGCGCGCACACTCTGCACGCGCGACGCAAAATCGCGAATCTGGTAGAGGGCGTTCCAGGCGGGCATCTGCACCGTAAAATTGCTGCCGGCGTTGGGAACCGTCATCCGCACATGGAAGAAGTGTTGTTCCGGATGATCGAGGGAAACGGAATAGCGAATCGTGGCTTTTGCGGAGCTAACTGAAAAAAGAAATAGAAGAACGAAAGCGCCGGGAGAGAGCCTCCTCATCCGGCGACCTTTTCCCGCTGACCGAGCTTTTCGAGGAGCTTGGGGATGAGCCCGTCAAAGCTGCCATTGGTCATCACCAGGACCAGATCGCCCGGTTGGACTTCGGCAGCGAGCAAATCGGCAATTTCAGAAGCGGAATTGAATGCCCATGCTTTTCGTCCGCGTGCGTGCAATTCGGAGGCGACGTGTTCGGGCGAGAGCCGGTCTTCATCGCCAAGCAATTGGGCGCGATTCACGGGACCGATCAACACTGCATCGGCCAGAGAAAGCGCTTCCGGCAGTTCTGCCTGGTGCACTTTCCTCCGCATGGTGTTCGATCTCGGCTCGATAGCGGCCCAAATTTTCCGCCCGGGCCAGCGGGTGCGAGCCGCATCGAGCGTCATCCGAATTGCCGTGGGATGATGGGCAAAATCTTCCACTACCGTCACGCCGCCTACTTCTCCCTTCAATTCCATGCGGCGCTTCACGCCGTGGAAAGTGGAGAGGGCTTGTTCGATGGCTTCACATTCCACTCCGCGTCCATAGGCAATGGCGATTGCCGCGAGCGCGTTCAGTACGTTGTGCCGCCCGGCGACGGGCGTCCGAATGCGGGTAACTTCCCGGCCCTTGTAGGCCACGCGGAACTTTGTCTCGCCTTCGCTCCACTCCAGATCGCCGGCGCACCAATCCATTCCGCTCGAAAGACCGAAAGTCTCGACGGGACAGTACGCTTTTTCCACGCAGCCCATTACCGTGGGACTCTCGCCCCAGGCCACGATCCGGCCGCGGCGCGGGACAAGATTCACCAAGCGCCGGAATTGCAGCTCAATCGCGGCGAGGTCCGAGAACACGTCGGCGTGATCGAATTCAAGTGACGTGATGATCAGTTCGCGAGGATGGTAGTGGAAGAATTTCGGGGCCTTGTCGAAGAATGCCGTGTCGTACTCGTCGCCTTCGATGATGAATTCTTCCCCGGTTCCCAGGCCATAGCTGCGGTCGCCGAGCTCGGGAACTACGCCGCCCACCAGAAAATTCGGCCGCCAGCCTGCGGTATGGAAGATCCAGGCCAGCATCGCTGTCGTTGTGGTCTTGCCGTGGGTGCCGGTGACAACGATCGGCAATCGCCCGGGAATAAAAATATTTTCGACGATTTCGGGCATCGAACAATAGGGAATTCGTTCGTCGAGGAGATATTCGACTTCCGGATTTCCACGAGATATCGCGTTGCCGATGACCACCAGATCGGGCGCAGGCTTCAAATTCGCCTGGCTGAACTCTCCTTTCCAGGGGATGCCGAGCGAAGAAAGCAATGTAGACGCAGGCGGATAGACGCCCTGGTCGGAGCCGCTCACGTCGTAGCCTCGCTCCTTCAACATGCCGGCGACAGGGGCCATGGCTGCGCCGCCGATCCCGATCAGGTGCACACGCCCTAAACTTCTTTTTAGTCGTTCTTCGATGGCTTGCCTCCCCTCGCTTTGTTCGTGACTGCCGCAGAGCGACACGCAGGCTCCAATACTTCGAGGCGCCCCGCACCGTGTGCAATCAGGCGCCCTCGCACTCCCAGCGGCACGGTGAGCATCGCGCGGTGGGTATGCCCCACCGGCGCGCCCCAGATCGTGGGAATTCCGAGCGGTTCAATCAATCTTTCCACGATCTGCCGCACGGTTGGACTGTCTGGCGGCCCTTCGCAATCCGGGAAATCGCCGAATATAAGTCCACGCAGACCCTTGAATTTTCCCGCTTGCTTCAGGTGCATCAGCACGCGGTCCACCTGATAAGGCTTCATACCGCGGTCTTCCAGCAGCAGTATGGCGCCGCGCGTCTGAAGCTCCCAGGGAGTGCCCAGTGTGGCCTGGACGATCGTCATGCAGCCGCCCAGGATTCTACCTTCCCCGCGCCCCGGGAAGATTGTCTCGCCTTGCAGTTCGATCGGCCAGCCCTTGCGCGTCTCCAGGATCGCGCGAGCAAAAGAATCGGGTTCATATCCGCCCGGCGATCGCGGGCCGTTATCGAGCCCAGCGGCAGCCATCGGACCGTAAAAGGTGATCCAGCGCAATTTCTCCCACAGAAATGCCTGCAAAAAGCTGATGTCGCTATAGCCAAAAATAATTTTCGGCACTTTCAGCCGCCGCGGGTCCAGATGCTCGAGCAGATAATTAGAGCCGTAGCCGCCGCGCGCAAACAAGATCGCGCTCGAAATCGGCTCGTAAAGCGCGGCGGAAAACACGGCCCAGCGATCCGCCGCCGGGCCCGCAAAAAAGCCATCGCGAGCGAGCACTCGCGGATCCCATCGCGGGGCGAAGCCAAGCCGCGCAAGCTCGTCACATCCCCTGCCCAATCGGTCTTCCTGAACGGGGCTCGCCGGAGCGACGATGCGAATCGCGGCACCGGGACTGAGCGCGGAGGGCTTGAGAGGCTTCGGCATTCAGTACTTTGAGAATAAGGAAAATCGAGCTGAGAGTCCAGCAATGCGGCGAACCCTGGATAGCAATTGATTTACAGTGGTGAACCGCTCCCCAGGCCTTTCCAAACCGGCGGACGCTGGAGGTTCCGGTTTTTAGGCGTGCTGGAATTCGGAGGGCATGGACTCGCTGTGGACATCCATTTCGGCCAGCCGGTTGGTTATTTCATGCTGCATCTGGAAGCTGACATTGGCGTCGAATTCCATCACCGACCCCGACGGCGAGGGATGCGTCTGAGAGCGAACCATGGGAACGTTCATTTGGGAAAGAACTTCCTGGACGCGCTTCATGGTCGCGACCCCGTCTCTCAAGTTCACGCGAAACGTGACAAAATGTTCTTTCAACTCAAACCGGACTTCGAGCCGCCCCAGAATGGCGAGCGCCACAATGACCAGGATCGCCGTAAAGACCGCGGTCCAGTAAAGTCCCGCGCCCACGGCCATCCCGATGCTCGCAACGATGAAAATCGTTGCGGCGGTTGTCAGCCCCATGATGGATGCGCGGTCGCGCAACACCGCTCCGGCGCCGATGAAACCGATTCCGGGGATGATTTGCGCGGCGATGCGCACGCGGTCCCCGCCAAATTTTTCGGCGGCCACGTAGGAAATGACCGTGAACAGAGCGGAACCCACGCAAATCAGAATGTTCGTTCGCAACCCTGCCGGCTTACGGCGGATTTCGCGTTCCAGCCCGACC
>JBGQGW010000044.1:0-18148 GCA_041497605.1 Terriglobia bacterium
CGCGCCATAGGAAATCCAAAGCAGCGAAAGCGAGAGCTGCTGCGCCAGGTGCGGACTGGCATCCAGCGTTTGCGAGCGGCCAAAATAGTCCCACAACTCCATCGAAAGCGCCGCCAGCGCATAAATATTGATGGCCACTCCCATCAAGCCAAAAATATTTTGTTCGTTCGCGGCAAGTTCGTCCCAAATCGTTCGCGCAAAATGAAGCGCAACCCCGAAACACGCCACCTGAACTGCAAACGCCGCGAAGCGCGCATTGAACAGGAACGTCTCCGCCGGTATCGGAATCAACGCCAGGCGAGCCGCGGAAATGGTGAGCAGCAGCAATCCCGCAGCGCGCATTTGCCAGGTCTTCATCCGCGCGCCGCTCCAGACCAGCACGGCGCCTTCCACCGCCCACGCCAGGGTGATCCATTTGTCGTCGACCAGCATGGGGATCGCCAGCGTCGCGAACGGCAGCGCGATTCCCGCGTATATCATTCCGAACCAGCGCCGGTCTTCCGGCTTTGTTTCCGGCAGGCTCCGCGCCAGTTGCAGGTGCAGCGCCGCCAGCCCCAGCGAGGCCAGCGCCAACAACCAGCGGTGGTCGGGCCACAACATCTGGTGCAGCGCGAGCAGATAGATAAACGGATTGGAGACCACGATCACCAGATCGTTCATTCCGACGCGGCCCTCGCGGCGGCTGCGAATCATGGGCAGCGCGGCAAACAGCGCGAAAAATAACGTGGCGAAGAACGCAGTGATTTGCAGCTTCCCGGGTTGATAGAAATCGGAATACCAGCCCCAGAAATAAATCTGCGTCATCCCGAAAGAAAGTGGCGCAAGCACCGGCCAGTCTCGAGCGCGGGCGACGGCCAGCATTCCCGCGGCCAGCACCGCCAGGTAGCCGAACAGCACCACTTGGTGGTCGATCCCCGTGCTGACCAGAATCGGCGTCACCAGGCCGCCGGCCAGCGCGAGGACGGCCAGGCGTTGCGAATTGCGGCCGACGGCGATCGTCACCATGGCGGCCGTGATGACGATCATTCCCACGAAGGCGATCGAGGGCGTAAAAATTTGATAGTAGTGCCAGGAAGCCCACAGCGTCAGGTACATGATCGCCGCGCCAAGCCCGGCGATTCCTTCCGAGAAATAGCGGTAGCCGCGGCGGAGCAGGCGATCGCTCCAGGGAATCAACACTGCGCCGGAGATCATGCCGATCGCCACGCGTCCATTCCGGCCGATCCAGTTATTTTCGAATGCGTATTTCAGGAAGAACGCTACGGCAAAAAGCAACGCGACGATTCCAATGTAGTTCATCCAGCGGCCGGCAATTAATGCTTCCAGATCAAGAGAGCTGCGGTGGGGGGCGGAACTTGCTGGCTGAGGCGCACCCTCGGTGGTTGGGATGAATTTCTCCTGTGTAGGTGGCGCTTCCAAGGGATTCCTCGTCCCGTAGAAGCTTTCGGGACGCAAACTACGCGCTTCGCTCGGAATGACACCGGAATCAGGCACGCCTGGCGCGGTGGGCGGGGCTGGCGCGACGGGAGCCGGTGGTGCAATGGGTCTCGAACTCTCAACTCCAATCGCCGATTGCGGCGACACGCTGATACCGGCTTCCATTTTCTCCAGCCGCTGCTCCAGCGCATAAATCCGCGCAATGATCTTCGGATCGGTTTCGGATGGGGCTGGCGTGCCAGGTTGGCTGCGACCGTCTATCTTGCGCGTGCGCACGAACGCAATGATTCCCAGGATCGGCCCAACCAGCAGCACGACCACTGCGATCAGAATCAGCGGCACCATTTCGGCATCCATATTCTTCGCTGCAAAGGACTGCGTAGACTGCGCGTATTAGACCACAGCTCTGCCCGTCCAACAATCTTGTATCTGCGCAGATAGCCAAGCGCCCTAGCGAGTCGCGGCTGAAGTTACTTGGTGTTATCCCGAGCAACGCGCAGCAGATCTAATATCGAGTCATCCCGGGCGCAGCGCGTTGTTTGCATCCCGGATGGTCCTACGGGACGAGGGATCACCTGTTAGCTGCGAGTTCAAAGAAAAAGGAGATTTCTCGCCGTTCAAATAAACCCCACCGAAACTTCTCGGGATGGCCAGAGCCGGAGTTTCTCAACCGCCTACTGGAGAAACTTCAACGAAGGTAAACCGCGCCAGGAAGCGTCGCGATCAGAATCGACAAGAAGATAGCAATCACCATCACAAACATCAGCCGGGCATCGCGCCGCGTTAGCTGGATGCGTCCTTCGGCGAAACGCTTGGTGCGCACTCCGATCATCCCGTGCATGCCGATCAGCCCGAGCACGAAGGCCATTTTCAAGGCCAGCCAGTGCGCGTGCAGAAAATAGTGCGAATTCGTCGCGATCAGCGCGATTCCAGCGAGGATCGTGAGCAGCGCTCCGGGATCGGCCATCGTGCGCAGCCATCGCCGCTCAAGATGCGCGAGCGCCTGCCGCGCTTCGCCGGATGTTTCCGTGGTGTGCAGCATCAGCGTGCCGGCCGCCCCCAGCAGTCCGCTGACCCACAGCACAACGCCAACAATGTGCACGACAAGCAGCCAGGAAATCATGGATGCCTCCGGCGGAGAGTCTAACAGCGGTCGGGTGCCGAGCGGTAGGCCGCAGAGAAAATGCGATAATGCCCCCGCGCATCGGCGATAGTTGTTTGCTCTTTATTCGGGCGCGGGGGAGAAAGTTGTAGGCATCTGGACAACGCTGAAATTTCCATCGGGCTCGCGCTCGATCGTAGGTGAAAACAATCCGCGCAGCTCGCGCCGCCACCACACGCCCTGCGTGTGCTTTTCCTCCGCGCTCGAAAACCAGTATTGCCACAATACGGTGCGTACTTGCGCCGGCGGCTCCCCGCCGAAGGGGTTGCCGGCGAAAAGCGAAAGCACTGCGGGATCATTGCGCAGCAACTGTTCCTGCACGTTCAGCACCCAGGGATTCGCGCGCCACGGTTCGAGCGAGGCAAAACATAAATTCCAATCGAAGCGCGGCTGGTACGGCGCGTAAATTCCCGGCGCGGCGCGCGGATCCTGAGGCTTGTAGCGGAATGGATAGGCGATCCACATTTTGCCGTCGCGCGTGCCCTGGAATTCGATTTCGTAACGGCCGCGCGTCATCACCGCGAACAAGCCGAACCGGTTCGCGATACGGAACGGTTCGAGGAGCGTGGCCGGAGCCATCGGCGGCGGATTGCGCGGCATCAGAATGCTGATGAGCAGCGCCGTCGTGGCGTAAAAAATCCAGCCGAGCAGAAATCCTTCGGCAACCATCCCCGCGGTACGCATCGGAGCGCGAACCCGCGCAAACCAACTCTCAGCGGCAGCAGTTTCCGTAGGGGCGCTGCTGCTGTGCGATTTCTGCACCCCGATGGTTTTCATCGGGGCGCCCGTTGTGAATCCAAAGCGGATGCCCGGCAATTTCTCAACTATCGGCGCGAGCAATCGATCTTCCAGCAGCAACACTCCGAGCAGCAACACCAAATAATTCAAGAACGCATAATTCGCCGTGAGAATAATTCCTATTTCCCACGGCGTGACGATGCTAAACAGCACGATGCGCCACCGTCTCGGCAGAAACATCATCCACACCACAACCAGTTCCAGCGCCAGCGTGCCGCCCGCCGTTGCCGCGTGAAACCAGTGCGGCAACCGCTCCACGTACCAGCCAATCCACGTTGGCAGAGGACCGTTCTGGTAATACTCGTCCAACGCCGTCAGGTGCCGCCACTCCGGATCGCCGCTCAATATTTTCACCAAACCCGATTCGAAATAAATTCGGAACCATTCCCACTGCAGCAGAAAATAACTGAGCCACGAGGGCGGGCGCGCCGCGCCGAGGCCCGGCCGGAATCCCGGCGGCGCGAAGAACCATGCGATGAAGCCTGCCTCGAGCAGCATTCCATCCGATTGATACGAAGAAAAATCCTGCGCGGCGGTGATGAACGAAAGAAACGCCACAAAGCACGCTGCCAGCATCCCGCGCGGCCAGATATTGAAGAACAGCAGTACCGAAGCGGCCATTCCCACAGCCCACAGCGCCGTCAGCGCGCGCGTTCCGTTCGCGAACCACAGCAGCGTCGGCGCGTACCAATAAAGTTCCGGCCCGGTGAAGTGCTGCGCCAATTCGTGCAGATATCCAGAGACGGGCAGAATTCCGTTCGGGCCGATCAGTCCTTGAATTTGAAACGCGCAGGAATAAAACGCGGAGAAATAAATCAAGCCGAGCCCGCGCAAAACGATCCAGCGGGGGATCAGGTGGTTGGGGCTCGGCGCGAGCGGCCACGCCAGCCTCGATAACATTCGTTCATACACCGCAAGTGAATCTTACCGAACCCGCTGCCGGAAGGGAATCGGCCCCTGCTCGCGAGTCACCCGTAGTTCGCTTACGCCGTGCCGCGCGTCCTTCGAGTTCCACTTCCAGGCGAATCACGTCCGGCGCCGGGCCATTCTTCGAGAAGATGCGAACCGGAGTAGCGTTCGCCTGCACCTGTGCCGGTGCGAGCGACCAAAAAAATCCCATGGCGTCAACGCCGCCATAGGTGCCTCCAATCGACGCTTGCGCCGTGACGTCGATTCGTCCCACCGCGTCCGCCGTGAACATGGCGTGCGATTCCCAGTCGAGCCCGGCGTCATCCTGGGTGCGCGCGAAAATCAGCGCGGGCGCCAGCGGCGGCAGCCCGTAAACTCGAATGGAAACTTCTTCGTCGGCCATCGCCGGATTCGGCGTGATCTCAATTTGCGCGATGCCCTCTGGCATCTAGTGTGCGCCCGATCCGGGAGGAGTGGAGCGACTGGCAGGAGGAACGATTCCGTTCATGCGAAGATATTCAACCATCTGTCCGTAATGATCCGCACCGTGCCACACGGCGACAATCGAAATTCCCAGCTTCGTGTTCGGTCCTCCGTAGCGCCCGGTCACCTGATCGAGAGCATTCTTCTCATTTAGTGATGCAATCATCTTGTCGCCATAGTCGAAGGAATCGCGTAGATACTTCATCAGCTCGGCTTTGGTGTGTGCGGGATAAGAGCCGCCTCCTTTTTCGCAATCCGGCGGTGGAGTTTTGCCTTCGAACTCGCTAAAGAAACCAAAATTCGCGCAGGCCACGTGCTTCACCTGCTCGGCAAATGTTCGCACTCCCTTGAACTCGCCATTCGTGGGAGCGAAAGAATACTTGTCTTCCGGCATGGCGTCGGCCGCGGAAATAAATTCGTTCTCCATGATCTTCCACATGAAGGTCACACTCGAAGCAATCGAGGCAGGCTTTTTTTCTTGCGACACATCGCAGCGGGCACCGGGAACCAGGCCGGCAAAATGGGCCATCGTGAAAAGAATCAGCAGCGCAACGCATCGGCTAAGGATTTTCATGTGCGAGTTCCTCCGTTTCGCGGTGTGTCTACACCAACTGCGCTGACCGGCACGCTGGAAATGCGGCACGCGCGGACGCCGCCCGCGTTCGACTGCGAAATACTAGCCCTTGGACTTTCTTATTCACGGCCGAGTAGGACTGCGATCGACAGATGCCAGGCTTTTTCGAAGTATCGAGCGCTGATGGCCTCGCAAATTCTTAGTACTCCTCACGCAGCGAATCAGGGTAAATTTTACCTAAACCGCTCTCAACGGAAAACACTAAGCCTTGCAATATCTTTAGTTTAACGCTTTCCCCTTTGGAATTCGATATGCACCTAGAAGGAAGTACCCAAAGGAGGCTCCCAGCCATGAATCCCCGAAAAAGGACCAATTTTCTTTTAGAGTGTGCCGCACTTGCGGCCCTGATTTTCTTGCTCGCCGGATGCAACAACAAGAAACAAGCGGCCCCAACTGCAAGTGATCAGCAGCAGGCCACCCCTGCTGATCAGTCCAGCGCCTCACCGAGCGCTCCCGAGAAATCATCTTCACTCGGCGGAATTTTTTCTTCGACCAAGCCGGTCACCGTGCCGGCAGCCACTTCGATACACGTGGTCCTGGATCAGTCGCTTTCCAGCGCCGGCAGCCGCCCCGGAGATCGCTTTGACGCCTCACTGGCCGAGCCTGTGGTACTCGAAGGCGTGACCGTGATTCCGCGCCACTCTCACGTGCGAGGCCGCGTGGTAGACGCCGATGCATCGGGCCGCCTGAAAGGCGTGGCGCGCCTGGAAATCACCCTGTCCGCTGTTGAAGTGGATGGGAAGTGGTACGACCTGGATACGAATAACTCCACGCATGTCGGCCAGAATCATAACAAGCGCAATGGCGTCCTGATGGGTGGCGGCGCTGGAGTCGGCGCATTGATTGGCGGCCTGGCAGGCGGCGGAAAGGGCGCCTTGATTGGCGCGGCAGCGGGCGCCGGCACAGGCACCGCGGGTGCCGCGGCGACGGGGAAAAAGGACATCAGCTTGCCGGCGGAAACGCCTCTGACGTTTCGTCTGAAGAGTTCCATCACCATCCCGGTGAAGAGTTAAGCGGAATTTCTTGCAAACTCTGACCAACAGTTCGGCTAAATTCTTTGACGGTAGCTGACGTCCCGGCGCGACGGTTTAGGCCGCGCCGGGCGTGATGCTTTCGCCGCTCCGAAACAACTTCTAAGCCGGCCACGGTAAGCCCTGCGATTTTACGAACTGCGGTCCTTCACCGAATTTGTGCTCCGAATCCCGCCGCTTACACCGCTTGATTTTGTAAAACAATTCGTTCACTGTGAGCGCGATTCTTACTTTACAGTCGAAGGAAAGGGTGATATTCTGGCATCGTAGCTCATAAGCTACACGGCATATGATCACCCGAATTCAATGTGGAAGTACGCGAGCGAAACGTAAACTATTACTTGCCGCCTTCGGGCCCGCCGTCTCCGTTTGGGGTGTGGCGCGATAGCATAATCGACAAGCCTACAAAGGCGGCCATCACCGCGCGCATCGCCCGGCTGCGAGGTGGGAATTTTGGAGACTCGCGGCCCATCGGCGACGGAGCCTCGGAATCAGTAATTGATTTCGGCCCAGGTTACCGAATCTATTACGCAGTGCATGGCGGCGAAATAATTCTTCTTTGCGGCGGAGACAAATCCACCCAAGCTTCTGATATTCAGACCGCCAAAAGCTTCTGGAACGATTATAAGGAGCGGACGAAGCAAAATGCCAAGAAACCTAAATTACAAGGCAGATCTTCTCGAAGATCTCGAAAATGATCCAGGGTTCGCCGCTGCATATCTTTCTGCTGCTATTGCTGATTCTCGCGAAGCGTTCCTGATTGCCCTTCGCGATGTCGCTGAGGCGCAAAAGGGTATGTCTCAACTCGCAAATCAGGCGAGAGTAAATCGCGAAAACCTCTACAGAACGCTATCGAAAGCAGGGAATCCGCGTTTCAGTACTCTTGAGTCTGTGCTGAATGCATTGGGGATGGATCTGGCAGTAAAGCTCAAAACAACGACTAAGGGAACCTCAAAACCAGCGCCACGAATGCCATTACGCAGAGCGAGACGATTGCGTCGGTAGGTACGGTCACCGGGCTGATTAAACAATCAGAAACACGAAACCCACCTCGCTACCTTCCAGCGACCGATATAGAAAAGACTCGTCAACTAGGAGTACCAAGGCGGGCGCTTTTTTGGTGATTTGCAACTCCGCGGGAAAAACTTTCTACGCCTTCGCGGCCTGGGTACGCCCCAACGAATTCAGCAAGAATGCCCCCGCAATGAAGCAGCCGAGAGCGACTACCTGCGCATTGCTCATACCGAAGAAGACTCGCGGATTGATGCGTATAAATTCCACCAGAAATCGCGCGGCGCCGCTCAACAATAAATAATAGGCAAACACGTATCCGAATGGCTGCAAGGGCGGCAAGGTTGGGAGAGATGCGCTCCATGATTTGCCAGCATCTGCAGATCTCGCCAGCTTCGCCGCGTTTTTCTTCAAAGCACGAGCGGAGCCCGAGGCCACGACTCGAGCGGAGATTGCATCTGTTTTTTCCGGGGGCGTTTTCTCCGCATGGCCATTCTGGGCGTCGCCGGTATTCTTGTCCGCGCCGTTTTTCGCGTAGCGCGCGCCAATTCTCCACAGCACATAGAAAATTGCTACCGCTGCAACAAACTCGTAGATCGGAGTGGGATGCACGCGCTCGGTGGTCGGCACGATCCCGTTGGGAAAACTCATGCCCCAGGGGAGGGAAGTCGGTATTCCGTAATCGCCATCGCCCGAAAGCAAGCATCCGATTCGCCCCAAGCCGTAGCCCATCGCCGCGGCGGGCGAGCAGACATCCAACATCAGAAGAATCGGCAGCTTGTAGTGCCGCGCCAGAAAAAACAGCGCGATAAATCCGCCAAGGAATCCGCCGAACCACGCCAGTCCCGTCTGGCTGAACAACAGGTGAATCGGGTCCGCGAAAAATTCACTCGGACTTTCGAGCAAATGATAGAGGCGCGCCCCGGCCAGGCCGGCAATCCCCGTCACGCCCAGAATACTCGCCGGGTCCACATCCATGCCGCGCCGCCGCAAATCCGCGCGCAATATAAAAAAACCGGCCAGCATGCCCGTCGCCGCGAGCAACCCGTAGGTCGGCAGCAGAAAACTTCCGATATGGAGGAAGGGGAGCAGAACGCAATTATACATGGCCTCGGCAGAAAGGATACGGAACTCCGGAGGTAAGGAAATTCGGAAGGGAAATACCAGGTCGGCTGCAGCCGGCGCTCAAAGTTTTATTTGCCGTAGACCAGCACGACGAATGAATCCGGCACGATCGCCGGGCGAGGGTGCGGGTTATCGGTGGTGGGCGCGGGCGCGGGGCCGAATTGCGCGGTCACCAAATATACATTGTGTGATTTTTCGTCGAGCGCCATGGTGCGCGCGCCGCGTTGCGTCTCCACGTTTTCCACCAGGGTGAACTTGAATGCCGAATCTACGTGGACAACGGTCAGCGTTCCGTCTCCGCTGGACATAAAAATGTAGCCGGTTTCGGGATCGAATGCCCCGGCATCCACTCCTCTGCCGATCGGCACCGTGGCGACGATGAACCCGTTGTGCGCGTCCATCACCGCCATCATCTGGTTCTGGCAGCCGGCGAACAGCCGGTTATTTGCGCGGTCGATGGCCAGGGCGCTCGGCTCCTGGCACGGCTTCAGCGGCCAGCGCGCCGTCACCTTCAAGGCGTCGGAATCAATTTGCACAACCTCACTTTTGTCTTCGATATTGACGAACACATGTCCCGCTTCGTCGGAGACGGCGAATTCTGGTTTGCCGCCCAGTGGAATCGTGCCCAGCACCTTTCCGGTCACCGCGTCGATGGCGGTGGAATCGTTGCTGTGCCCGTTCATCGTGAAAACGCGATCCGAAGCCATATCGAAAATAATCGCATCGGGATTCTGGCCGACGGCGATGTTTTCAACCGTCGCCAGAGTCGCAAGATTGAATACCGTCACAGAATTGCCGCGGCCGTTGCTGATGAATCCCCGGTTCAAACTGTTCACCAGCGCGATGCCGTGCACGCCCGGCGTGTCGGGAATATCGCCCAGCACGCTCCCGGTTTTGCCGTCCATCACCATGACGTGCGTGCCGCGCGAGATAAACACGCGATTCGAATCGCTGTCGTACGACAGATAGTCCCAGCCGCCCTCGCCGCCCAATTTGTAAGTATTGAGCAGGTGATAGCCGGATGAGCCCGCCCGGACCGCATCACCCAGCGCAAACCAAAATGCGGTCACCAGACAAAAGCCCACGACAACCAGACCGAGCAGGCGCGCAGATTTACGTTCAGCAGAATCCATGAGGGAAGCCCCTTTCGTAATTCGCGCGTTGCTTCGCGCGGATGCCGTGGCAATTTTCGCTGGCACATGCTATTTCGCGCGAGCCTTGCTGTCAATTGAGTTGGAAAAGAAAATCAGGCGGCAAACATCGAGGCTGCGTGCGGGACCCCCGCAGGCGGGAGGAGCTTCACCCCCGCTGCGGATTCTTCGATTGCGCGTGGTGCTGAACGCAGTGGTGCGTTCCGGCCACCACCAGGCCCACACCATAAGCGCTTAGAACGAACGAGACGAGCAGAACATCGCGCGGACCCTGCGGCAACGCCGTCCACATCACACGCAACTCTGCAAATGATCCGTCCCACACTCCGTGCAAAACCAGGTAGCCCAGTCCCGCGGCGATCAACAGGAAGGAAAGCCCGAAGACGATCTTTTTCGCGTCCACCATCGCACCTCCGGAGACGTCGCCGCGAGCAAAGAGGAGAGGGAATTCGTCTCTGCATCTCACAGCCATAGACGCAAATCGAAGCGCGGGGGTTACATCGCGAGCGGATTTTCCAGGCCGGGCCTTGCCGGTGAAACAGGGCACGATTCGCCACGCTCCCGGGGCGGAGATTGACGCGCACTCCATGGAATCGTATCGTTACGCCGCGCGCGCCAGGTTATTCTCGAATTAAGGCGCTCGGTACACCGTGTGACCTGGAGGAGAATATTTGAAGCAGCGCACCCGGCAGCAAATCATGACGGTGATCGTGATTGTGGTCGTCGTCGCGCTGCTCTATAAGCGCTTTCATCAAGTGGCCGGGCCGTCTCATCCTGCGCCGGCGCCCATCGGCTGCGGCGTGCATTGCGGCACCGAGCGCTGGGCTGTGAAGACGCTGAGCGATGCGGGCGCCGCGCGCGTGAATTTTGCGGCTACACCGGCGACGGTCGATTGGCTCGTCTCGCAAGCACAGCCGGCCGAGCTTCCCGATGACCAGCGCATCGCCCCGATCGAGGATCACGAATACGTTGTGACCGCGCGCCTCGTCGGCTTCAAACTGGAAGACGACCAGGACATTCACATCGTCATCGCCGATCTGAACAATCCCGCGGAGACCATGATCGTTGAAATTCCCTCCACCGATTGCAGCGGCGCTTGCTCCTCCGCGCACACCGGAGAATTTGTGGAAGCGCGCGCCAAGTTCGAAGCGCGGTTCGGCGCGCCGCATAAGAGATTCGAACGCGTCCCCGGGGAAGTGGCGGTCACCGTTACCGGAATCGGCTTCTTCGATTTTCTGCATCATCAAACAGGCGTTGCTCCGAATGGAATCGAGCTGCATCCCGTCTTGGATATCGCGGCACAATAGCCTTCCGCACCCGGCTATGGCTTCGACATCAGGTCCGCCTTGCCGGTGGCCAGCTCGACCGGAACGGAAACGTGCTCGAGCACGATGTACCATTTTCCGTCGATCTTGCGGTAACCGTCGGTGACGCGGATGGCGAACGGAAATTTCTTGCCGTCGGGAGTGGTCAGGTAGCCGGATTGCATGTTGCGTCCGAAGGCCAGCCGCCCGTCGGTGGTGACGTGGACTTCGCTCATGGTCATCGAAACGGGTCCAGGATAGTCCGCGAATATTCCTTCGAATGCTTTCTGGTACGCGTCCCAGCCCTCAAACTGCCGCGGCGGGACGATGTCGAACGCAAAAAAATTCTGATCGTGGGAATAGCACTCCATCAATTTGTCCACGTTGCGTGCGTTAAACGCATCCACATAGCGCTTTTCCAGCGCCTCAATCTGCGCCTTCTCGTTCACCGGCCACGGAGCTACTTTGGTCTTCCCTGGGGCCTTGCCGGCGGGCTTTGCTTCGGGCTTGGATGCTTCCTGGGCGCGTGCCTGCGAAACCAGTCCGCCGGTTGCTAAGACCATGCCCAGCGTTCCGGCCAAAAACGCAATTCGCTTCGTCATACCAAAATCCTCCAGCTAGGAATGAAGGTTGGAATGATTCCGAAGGGACCAAACACTTCAGCGAGGCAAAGTTACCCCGCTCTTCCGACGGTGTCAACAGCCTCCCGGTACAGGTTCCAGAGGCCAGTTGACAAGTTCAGGTGCGCGAAATTCCGGATGGGTCGGCTGTCTGAGGTCGAGTGTAAGCCAATTCCGAACCCCCAGGCCGGAGACGGGGGGTTCGCACGATGTGCCTGCTCTGAAAGGCAAATGATGAATCAGAACTGCTTCTGGATCGTCCCGACTAGAATGGGCGAATGATCCGAGTTGATAAAGACGGCGTTCGTGCCGCTAGCGAAATAGAAAACAAGATTCAGCGTGCCCACCGATCCAATCTGCACGGTGGCCGTGCCGCGCCCGCTTGCGGCGACAGCGGCATTCGTTCCGGTAATCGCCAGCGATGGTTGCAGAGCGCCGGTATTATTCAAATCGAGCAAGCCGGAGAGAGTTCCACTCCCGTTCGACCTTATCTGGCCGGTGGCGTCCTGCTCGCCGGCGAGAGTCGCGGCGGTGTAGTTGATCGCATACGCCCCGGAGAAGGTTGAATTCGAGAATGTTGTGCCCGTCGCCTGCGTCAATGCCGCGCCGGAAGTAAGTGCGTTCGTGTCCAACTCGACCATTTGAATCGTTCCGTTCGACGCGGGATAGATCGCCAGGTTCAGCGTCAGCGAGGGCGTCTGGATTTTAGCCGTGCCGCGGCCATTAGAGGCCATGGTGTACGTGCCGCCAGTGGTCTGGCTCGCCGTGAAGCTGCCATTGTTGTTGAAGTCCTCGATCCCGCCGGTGATGTTGCCGTTTCCATCCGTGGTAAAGATGCCGCCCACGGTAAATGCTCCTGCCGCCGATGCTCCCGCCAAGGTAAAGGGGAAGCTTCCATTCAAAGTGGCGTTGGAAATCGTGCCGGGAGCAAGACTGAATGTTTCGCCCGACGTCAAGACTGCTGTATCGAGTTCGATGAACTTCAGATCGTTCTTGTTGACGACGTAGAAGCTGTAGCTCAGCGTTCCGGTTCCGCTGGTGGTGAACGTCGCCGTGCCGCGTCCCGTGGCGGCCACGGTGTAATTGCCGGAAAGCACCAGGTTGGCGAAGCTGTTTCCGGAAAGATTGTCGTTCGCGTCGAGCACGCCGGTCAGCGCCGAGCCCGACGCATTAAATACGCCGCCAACCACCAGCGGCGCGCCGGCGTTATCGATTCCGGAAAGATTGAATACATAGTTGCCGGTAATCGCCGCCGCCGAGAAGGCCGTGGGATCCTGCAAGTCAATCGTGCCGCTGGATGTTGCCGTGGTGTCGAATTCAGTCGTGAACCCATGTTGGTTCGAGACCATGGCCACATTCAGGGTGAAGATGACGGTCGAAATGTTCAGCGCAATCGAGCCGCGGCCATCCGCGCCAATCGCATACGTGCTGGTATTGACGATCGGAAGCTGCGTGAACACGCCGGCAGCTTCGTTCAAATCCGCCTGGCCCCCGGTGATGTGGCCCGCGCCGTCAGCCGTAAAGCTTCCCGCGAGCGCGTAAAGCCCATTCACATCCGAACCGGACACTAAGAACGCGTAAGAGCCGGCCAGCGTCGCATTCGCGTATTGAATCGTTGCGGTGGTGCTTCCGGAGCCGACCAGGCCTCCTTGCCCCACGGCGGTAATGGTTACCACGCCGCCCGCCGGCGGCGAAAGCGGCGCGGTATAAAGGCCGCTGGTGGAAATCGTGCCGACCGTCGAATTCCCTCCGACGGTGCTATTCACCTGCCATTGGATTTGCGGGTTCGATTGCCCGACCACATTGGCGGTAAATTGCTGCTGGCCACCGGCGGGAATCGTGGGCGCAGTCGGCGTCACGGTAATATTTTGCGCCGCGACTATCGTGACCGTCGAACTGGCGACTGCGGACTTTGATGCCGCCGCCACGGCCGAAACGGTGACGGCCGCCGGGTTCGGGATCGCCGCTGGCGCCGTGTAAAGCCCCGTCGTGCTGATCGTGCCAACAGTCGAATTTCCTCCCGCCACGCTATTCACTTGCCAGTTGACCACCGGATTATTGCTGCCGTTCACCGTGCCCGCGAATTGCACGGTCAGCCCCACCGGTACAGTTGCCGAAGCAGGCGAGATGGATACGCTGATCGAAGTTCCGTTATTGGAACCTCCGCACGCCGCCAGACCCAGCGCCAGGATCGCAAGCAGGGAAGCCAGCAACAAGCCCGGCTTCCGGACTCGTGTAGCGCCGCCCTTAAGGGCGGCATCCGAGGACGCGTCAGAACGTGCCGGGCTGAAGCCCGGCGCTACATGCAGTTCCGGTGTAGCGCCGCCCTTAAGGGCCCACTGTTCTTGTGTCCCGATGCTTTTGATCGGGACGGCATCTTTTACGCTGGTTCGTGAAAATGCGAAGGCGCGCGTCATCGGGCGCCTCCCAGCGGGGAGGAGATGGTGACGGACGACCCGTTGGTCGCGGCGCGCGGCCGCACGGGCAAGCCGCGCGTGCTGCGCAGCACCACGATTTGATCGCCGGTTCGCAAGAGTCTCGCCAGCAGCACCTGCCCGTTCGCGCCGGTGACGTAGGCGCCTGCCAGCGACACTTTGCCGCCCGCCGCCAGCGTCACATGATTCTTGCTCAAGATCGAACCGGGACCGAGATGCGCGCTCACGATTCCTTGCGCCGTGGAGATCGTCAGGTATTCGCCCGAGAGACTGTCGGAAGTTTGCAGCACGGCAACTTTCACGACGGTGCCCTCGATGCTCACCTCATGCGCGGCATCGTAGACGTGAATGATGTTGGCCGTGGATTGCGCCGTGGAAGTGGAAGCAGTAGCGGAAGCGGAACTCGTCTGCGCCGTCGCGGGATGAGCCAAACTCGCGATGAGAGCAACCAGGAATATGCCTTGCAGGAAACCTCGCCTAAGAATCGAACCCATCACAACACCCCCAAAATTGTTGGACGAAAAACAGCGTCGCCGGTTTACACGGCTGCGCGATGCGCGATTTTGGCGTCCCGATGCTTTTGATCGGGACGGCATCTTCTATCTTAATCAGCTCCGCTCGCGGGCAAGCTCGGGGCACAGCGCGAGACGCCGCCGTGCACAATGAAGATGGAACCCGTTCGAACGAAAAAAGTTGCCTGCAACTCTTCGAATTGCGCTCCCAAAGGCACTAGCGGACGTCGATTCGCTCGTTGTGCATGCGCATCAAAATACGGAATCGTCCCGCGAAGCATTCTAGCGAACACCAGCTTCACTAGCCAGCTAACACGTGTACTGCATGTAAATGGCCTTACTTCTGGCAATTGGCACGATGCTCGAATCCTGCGCCGGGTTTCGGTTTTGTCGGAGCCGTGTTTCCGGGAATTCATCTCCTGTCGCGGACTCCAGCGTGCTTTCGATTTCCTGTCCGGCAGAGTAAACTCCCGCTCGGCCTTTTTCAACGCGGCTTCGATTCAAACGTGGCACGCTGGCGGCAAAATTGTGGAGGTCATTTTCGTGAACAAGAAATTCTTCTCGATAGTTGCGGCAAACTGGTTCGCCTGCGCTCTTCTCGCGGCCGTCGTGACGTCGTCCGCGCCCGCCGCATCCGCCCAGGAAGAGACCATGATGTCGCCGCCCAAAGTGATCGCCATCGTCCGCGAAGACATCAAACCCGGCAAAAATGCCGCTCACGAAAAAATCGAATCCGGTTTCGCCTGCGACTTCGCTCATACCGATCTCCACTATTTCGGCGCTACCTCGGTGACCGGAACGAACGCGGCATTCTTTATCGAGGGCTTCGGATCATTCGCGGAATGGCAAGCCGTTCAACAGTCGGAAGGCAAAGATCCAGCGATCGCCGCCGACCTGGCACAATTGAACGAAGAGGACAGCGAGTTGATGACTTCCTCGCGCACGATCGTGGCATCCCTGCGCGACGATCTGAGCTATCAGCCCGCCGTACCGGTGAAATGGACGCGCTATTTCGAAATGATCGTCGAGCGCATCCGCCCCGGATACGAAGCCGAATTCCAGGCCATGCGAAAACGAATTGCCGCCGCCCACGTGAAAGCCGGAGTGAATGAACATTTCGCGGTTTACCAGGTGACTATGGGCGCCCCCGCGGGCACTTACATTGCTTTCATCCCGCTGCATTCCTTCGCCGATCTCGATCAGTTGCACGAGGCACACGGCAAGGCCTACCAGGATGCGGTCGGCGAAGAGGGAAGGCAGGAATCGCGCGAGCTGGAAAAGAAAATTCTGGTGGACGAGGAAGTCAATCTGATCGCGATGAATCCGCGAATGAGCAATCCGCCGAAAGCGTGGCGTGACGCCGATCCCGAATTCTGGTCGCCGAAGCCCGCCGCTGCAGCGGCGAACATGCCACCGAAAAAATCACCAAAGCCCACTGCTCAATAGCCGGGCCTGCTGTTCGATAGAAGGAGCGAATCCGATGCAACGCCCGATCCTGATCGTGCCAAAGCTCAGCCGAATGAAGTCTCGAATCTCCACGTTTGTGCTGCTGATCGCGTGCGCCGCAATCGCGGCCCCGTCCGTTCGCGCGCAATCGCAGCCACCGGAGAAAGAAAAGGTCGCGAAGCCGGCACTCTTCACCTACGTGGCGCAGTGGGGAATTCCTCGCGAACAGTGGGGCGAATTCGATTCCTACGGAAAAGAAAAGTTGCAGCCCGCGCTCGATAAATTAATGGCGGACGGAACCATCACCGGCTGGGGACGCTACTCAGTCGCCGTCCATGACGAGAGCGGCATCACCCATGGATTTTGGTTCTCGGCCGGCAGTCTCGGCAATGTGCTGCGAGCGGAGGATTCGCTCGCCAGGGTTCCGCTGCCGTCGCTGACTTTTTCGATGCATCGCGATCATATTTTTTACTCGTCCGCCTGGGGCGGCAAACCGGGCGCTTCCGGCGCGGGAATTTCCTGGACTTCCGTTTATCCGATGAAGCCGGGGCAGGCCGAGAATTTCATCATGCTGCTGAAGCACGACATGGTCCCGGTGTTCGAGCAAATGGCGGCGGACGGAATCGTGCTGACCTACCAGATCGCCACTGAAGTGGTTCACACGGGCGATCCGAACACGGTTTATTTCAATTACATTCTGGCGAATGGCGACGCCCTCGATAAATTTCAGGAAGCCGTCCGCGTAGCCGAGGCCAAAGTCCCGGCGTTCGCCCTGGCCGACGTGTCCATGGTCGACACCGCGCGCCACCACGACATTTTCGCCACCGTCCCCGCCTTCGCCATCAAATAAAACGCACTCTCAATCTAGCGCGAACAGGTAATAGGTAGGAATCACTTTGTACTCTCGCTGCTCAGTGAGTGCATGATCCCTCACTTCGTTCGGGATGACAGATAAAAACCGAAAGGGACGCTCTGCATGATTTGCAACGCGATCAAATTTGATGCTGGTCATTCCGAGGAGTCCCGATTGTCTTTATCGGGACGACGAGGAATCGCCTGAGACACGTGCGACTACACAAAAAGTATTTTTCCTCGAGTGCGGATTGGAATTACGGTTTCAACGCAGATTTATCGCCCAGCCGTGCAACGTATGATCGATACGTAGGATTGCCCGGATCAAGCTGCGCAGCGGCGCGATATTCAGCGAGCGCCCCGCTCATATCGCCTCGGCGCTCCAGGGCCACGCCCAGGTTGGCGTGCGCCAGCGCGTAATTCGAGTTCAACCGCAGCGCGGCGCGGAATTCGCCGATCGCGCCGTCCACGTCATTTTTCTTCTGCAACAGAACGCTGCCCAGATTGTTGTGCAGCCGCGCGTCGTCGGGCCGCAGCCGGAGCGCTTCGTGAATTTCGGCAACGCCTGAATCCGGATCGCCCAGATTTACCAGCGCCACGCCCATGCTGTAATGCGCCAGGGCGTAATTGGAATTCATCAGCAGGGCCTGGCGGAATTCGGCGATGGCGGCGGTATTGTCGCCCTTGTCGAGCAGGGCGCTGCCCAAATTGTAGTGCGCCATCGTGTCGTTGCTGTTCAGCTTCACCGCTTCGCGAAATTCGGCCACAGCGCCGTCGAGGTTGTTTTTGGCGCGCAATGCGTTGCCGAGATCGTTGTGCGTATCTCCACTGCCCGGCAGCAGGCGGATTGCTTCGCGATATTCCGCAATCGCCAGTTCGACGTCGTGGTGGGCCAACAGGGCCGAGGCAAACGCGCGGTGCATCGCCGCATCGTTGGGCGCCAGGCGCACCGCTTCACGAAATTCACCAATCGCCGCCGGCAATTCTCCACGGCTCTTTTGCGCCAGGCCAAGACTATAGTGCGTCCGCGGATTCGAAGGATCGAAGTGCACTGCCTGGCGGAATTCGGCAATCGCAGAATCCAGATCGCCTTTTTCCACCAGCACGCCGCCAAGTTGCACGTGCGCATCGGGACAATCCGGCTCCAATCGAATCGCTTCGCGAAATTCCGTGATGCTCTCTTCGAGGTCCCCCTTGTGCGCCATCGCCTGGCCCAGCGCGAGATGTCCGGCGACCAG
>JBGQGW010000045.1:0-18050 GCA_041497605.1 Terriglobia bacterium
AATCGCACTGCTGCACCACTTGCTGAGTGATTAGCAATGACGCGCGCTCCGTCTGCGTTCCATCCGCCTTTCCCGGATAAAACCGGTTCATGCTTTTGCCGTCCACGGGATTCACGTGCGGCACTTTCTGCTCGAACGAGGCGATGTTCACCAGCGGCACCACAATCACAGTCCCGGAAATCTCCGCGGGATTGAGCCACTGGAGCATCTGTTCCAGCGCAATGATCGACGCATATTCGGTTCCATGCGCCCCGGACACCAGTGCCAGCACCGGTCCCGGCTTCGCTCCATGCACCACCACGACGGGAATTCGCGTCGCCGCGTCCACTCCCGCGGGCACCTCGATATAACCCATGGCCTTCTGCCCCGGCGGCGCGCTTGCTGTGCCCACCGTAAAATTCTTTTCCTGCGCATGGAGCGATAAGGAACCCATCGCTGCTGCCAGGGTCAATGCCATCACGAAGATTCGCCGCATGAGATCGCCTCCCAATTGCCGTGTATTGATCCGCGCGAGAGTATACCTCCACTCGCCGCCCCAATCATGCATCGCTCAACATCGCCTGCCTGCTCGTTTTCGTCTTATAATCTGGGCGTGCTACTTTTCCTGCCCACACCCGATCGATTGGATTTCCCAGTGAGATCACCTTTGCAGAGTTCTTCGAAACCGAGGCCCTCAAATGCCTAGAATCACGCAATTAAATGTAAATGGAACCATTCATGCCATCGATGCTGATTCGGAATGGAATCTGCTCGCCGTGTTGCGCGATCAATTGGATTTGACCGGCAGCAAGTACGGATGCGGCGAAGGCCAATGCGGCGCTTGCACGGTGCTGATCGATGGCAATCCACGCCGCTCCTGCATCACGCAGGTCGGTGCCGCTGCGAATAAGAAAATCACCACGATCGAAGGTCTGGAACAAAACGGGCGATTGCATCCGCTTCAGGAAGCATTCCTGGCGGAGGGCGCGATGCAGTGCGCCTACTGCACATCCGGAATGATCATGACTGGCGTCGCCCTTTTGGGAGCAAATCCGAATCCTTCGGAGCAGGAAGTCTCAAAATTCATGGAAGGAAATATCTGCCGGTGCGGAACGCAGCCGCGCATCGTAGCAGCGGTTCGCAGAGCCGCGAAGGCTTCGAAGGAGTCCGGCCGATGAGCGACAAGATAATCTTTGATCCAGCATTCCAAAATGCAGAGACGCGCCTGCCTGGCAGCGCTGAGGCAACTGCTTTCTACGTGGAACCCGAGCGCTACGAATTTACCGCTGCGCCCGCGTATCACTTCGAATTGCACCGCCGCGATTTCTTCAAGCTTCTCGGCGCCGGCATCCTTGTGTTCTGCGTTCTGAATGATGCCTCAGCGCTTCAGGAATCCGGCCGCCCCGCCGGAGGAGGGCAATTCGGCGAGCCCTTGCCCAAAGAAATCGGCGCGTGGTTGCATATCGGCGAAAACGGCGTGGTCACCGTATATACCGGCAAAGTCGAAATCGGCCAGAACATCCGCACATCGCTCAGTCAGGCCGTGGCCGAAGAACTGCACGTCCCGATAAACCAAATCGCAATGGTGATGGGTGATACGCAGCTCACTCCTTTTGACATGGGCACCTTCGGCAGCCGCACCACTCCCACCATGAATTTGCAGCTTCGCAAAGTCTCCGCGGCCGCGCGCGACATGCTGGTGGATTTGGCCGCGCAACACTGGCAAGTGGATCGCAAGCGCCTGGTGGCCGCCGGCGGCAAGATCAGCGATCCGCAACTTAAGCGTTCGATCACTTACGCGGAATTGGTCCAGGGCAAGCAATTGACGCAATCGATCCCGATCGAAGAGCCACTTACTCCCGCCGCGCAGTGGACCGTGGCCGGCCAGCCCATCCCCAAAGTAGACGCGCGGGATTTCGTCACTGGAAAACATCGCTATCCATCCGATCAAAAACTTCCCGGCATGATTTACGGCAAGGTTGTGAGGCCCGACGCGTTCAATGCGACACTCGTTTCTGCCTACACCAGCGAAGCCGCGAAAATTCCCGGCGTCACCGTGGTCCGCGACGGCAATTTCATCGGCGTAGCGGCGCCGGATGAAGCAACCGCAGCGCGCGCCGCTGCTGCCATCAACGCCCAATGGAAATCCGAGCCCCAGCCTTCGAACAAGAATCTTTTCGAATATTTGAAAAATAATCTTCTCGAAACGAAAAACTCCGAAGGAAACAACCGCTACGAGGTGGGCTCGGTGGAACAAGCCCTCGCTTCCGCCGCTCATCGCCTGGATCAAACCTACACGGTGCAGTACATTGCGCATGTTCCGCTCGAGCCGCGCGCCGCTCTGGCCCAATGGGAAGGCGATAAATTAACCGTTTGGACGGGCACGCAGCGGCCCTTCGCCGTTCGCAGCGAACTCGCCCAGGCTTTCCGGATCCCGGAGACCCAAGTACGGGTGCTGATGCCGGACATGGGTTCAGGCTACGGCGGCAAGCACACCGGCGAGTGCGCGATTGAAGCGGCGCGGCTCGCTCGGGAAGCCAAGAAGCCGGTTAAGCTTGTCTGGACACGCGAAGAGGAATTTACCTGGGCCTATTTCCGCCCAGCCGGCGTGATCGAAATAAAAAGCGGCGTGCAAGCCGACGGCACAATCACCGCCTGGGAATTCCACAACTACAATTCCGGCGCGGCGGCCATCCGCACCTATTACGAAATTCCCAATCAGCGGATCGAATTCCATCCCACGCGCACTCCCCTGCGCCAGGGTTCGTATCGCGCGCTCGCGGCCACCGCCAATCTGTTCGCTCGCGAGTCCCACATGGACGAACTCGCTCACGCCGTGAACATGGACCCGCTCCAGTTCCGGCTGAAGAATTTGAAAGACGAGCGGCAACAGGCAGTCTTCCAGGCCGCCGCAAAAAAATTCGGCTGGGGACAGGCGAAGAAAGCACCGGGCCAGGGTTTCGGAATTGCCGGCGGTTTCGAGAAGGCAGGATATATCGCCACCGGCGCCGAAGTCGCTGTCGATCGTTCGTCGGGCGATGTCAGAGTGGTCCGAGTCGTTTCCGCATTCGAATGCGGCGCTATCGTCAATCCCGACGGCCTTCGCAATCAGATCGAGGGTGCGAACATCATGGGACTGGGCGGCGCTCTGTTCGAAGCCATCGAGTTCGAAAATGGCCGCATCCTGAATCCGCGCTTCTCGAAGTACCGGTTGCCCCGCTTCAGTGATATTCCCGTACTCGAAACGGTCCTGATCGATCGCAAAGATATTCCCTCGGCCGGGGCCGGCGAATCCCCGCTCATGGCGCTGGCGCCGGCCATTGGCAACGCGATCTTCGACGCCACCGGTGTGCGCTTGCGCGCCCTTCCGCTGGTGCCCAACGGATTGAAAAGCTCCTGAGGGCAAGCTGCCCAGGCTCAGGTTCCATCCTTATCGTTGCATCAGGACGATCACTGTTACCCTCGTTCAACCGATTCTTGATTCCAGCCTGAAGAAAGGTCTTGACCCTGGAATGCATTCCGGGGTTGATACTTTTGTTGGCAAAGGGGACAGACATGCGGCCGGGAGAACTGGCAAGACAACTTGGCGTGAGCACGGACACGTTGCGGCACTACGAGCGCCAGGGTTTGTTGCCGATTCCGCCACGAACCAGCGGCGGTTATCGCAACTATCCGCCCCAGGCGTTGGAACGGGCGAGCCTGATTCGACGCGCCCTCAGCGTGGGCTTATCCCTGTCCGACCTGAAAACGATTCTCAAGATTCGCGACCAGGGAGGAGTTCCCTGCCAAAGAGTCCGCACCATGGCAGATGCCAAGCTTCGTCAACTGGAACAACAGATCAAGGACCTGCTGGCGATGCGGGATCAGCTTCGTCGTGTTCTGCGCTCGTGGAACATGCGTCTGGCGCACACGCCAAAAGGGGAACGGGCAAGATTACTGGAACATTTGCCGCGCGAAGCCGGGCGGCACGCTTCGCCGGTTAAAGTTGCAGCCAAATCAGACAACACTAAAAGGAAGGTGCATCGTGAAAAGCATAATTTTCGTAGCACTGCTCGCCCTGGCATTCACGGCCGGCGCGCAAGAGAAGAATAATCAGGCAAAGCCCGACGATCATCATTGCGAGATGATGAAACGGGGCGACCAGGCCATGGGCTTTTCGCACGAAAAAACCACTCATCATTTCCTGCTGGCCGGCGATGGCGGGTCCATCGAAATTCAGGCCAATGATCCAAAGGACACTGCCAGCCAGGACCAGATTCGCGAACATCTCGCGCACATCGTGAAACTGTTTGCCGCGGGCGATTTCGAAATCCCCATGTTTATCCACGACGTAACGCCGCCCGGCGTGCCCGTCATGAAGAAGCTGCGCGGTCAAATTCAATACAAATTCGAGGAAATGGACCGCGGCGCACGGGTGCGAATCACAACGAAGAACGCCGAGGCACTCGAGGCCGTTCATGATTTTCTTCGCTTCCAAATCTCCGATCATCAGACCGGCGATCCAACAGAACCGAACCACAGCAAAAACGAATGAGTGCGGCTGCTGGCGCGGGCGAGATTTCTCCTCGCCCGCGCTATATTTCGCAGCGGTGGCGCCCAGCCGCCGTATTCTACGCTTTGCAGGAAACTCCCGGTTCCGCTATGCTTTGTTCCGTAATCCTGCGTTCGGATTTCTGAACTTTTCGAGGAGGCACGATGAAGTTCGCATCCCGGCAGAGTTTCCGCGGGTCTCTTCTGATGGGGTTAATCCTGATGACAACAGCCTCCCTGTTTGCCGCATCCAGCATTTACGATTTCACCTTGCCTTCGATCGACGGGAAACCGATGCCGCTTTCGGATTTCAAGGGCAAAGTAATTCTAGTGGTCAACGTGGCCAGCCGCTGCGGCTACACGCCGCAATATACGGCGCTGGAATCGATTTACGAAAAATACGAGGATCAGGGCTTTGTGATCCTGGGCTTCCCGGCGAATAATTTTGGCCAGCAAGAACCGGGCACGAACGAAGAGATCAAGACGTTCTGCTCGAGCAAGTACAGCGTCACATTTCCGCTGTACGGCAAAGTGTCCGTGAAGGGCGACAACCAGACGCCGCTTTATTCCTATCTCACGAAGAATGCCAATCCGTCCGTGGCCGGCGACATCAAGTGGAATTTCACCAAATTCCTGGTGGACCGCAGCGGGCACGTGGTGCAGCGTTTCGAATCCAAGGTCACGCCGGATTCGCCGGAAGTTGTGGCGGCTATTGAAAAGCTGCTGAAGCAATAAGATTCACGTTCGAATCGTAAGTATCGTAAAAAAAAGTTCTCTGGTTTTAGGCCGACTCGGCGGTGGTGGGGTGATTGCTTGCCGCGCCGCCGGGAGCAGGCTTCCACTTCTTGTACATCCAGTCGCCGATCCGCCAGGCGAGCAGGATCCCGACCATCCAGGCGTATTGCAACGGTTTGCGAACGTCCGATTTCACCAGCCAATAATAATGGATCACGCCGGCAATGGCGCTGAAATAAATGGCGCGATGCAGCAATTGCCAGCGCCGCCCGCCCAGGCGGCGAATCCACTCCGCCGTGGAAGTAATGGCCAACGGAATCATGAGCACGAACCCGGTGAAGCCGACGGTGATGAATCGCCGCTTCTGAACGTCTTTCCACATTTCCGCGACATCGAAGAATTTGTCCAGCCAGATAAAAGTGGTGAAATGCAGGCAGCCGTAGAAAAATGCGAAGAGTCCAAGCATCCGGCGAAAGCGAATCAACTGCGGCAGGTGCAAAATCTTCCGCAGCGGTGTGATCGCCAGCGTGATAATCAAAAATCGCAGTGTCCAATCCCCGGTGGCATGGGTGATAAATTCGATCGGATTTGCGGTCAGCTCTCCGTGGAGCGCTTTCCAGCCGAGAGAGCCGAGCGGCGCAAGGCAAAGCAAAAAGACGGGGATCTTCGTCCACTTGCTGGCCAGAATGGAATTCACGCTGTGATCCTCTCTCAGTAATACTTTTTCAAATCCATTCCGGTGTACATGCTGGCGACCTGGTCGCCATATCCATTGAACATCAGCGTGGGCCGCTTGAAAAATTCTCCCAGGCGGCGTTCCGTATTCTGGCTCCAGCGCGGGTGATCCACATTTGGATTCACGTTGGAATAAAAGCCATATTCGTGAGAATTGGTCAAGTTCCAGGTGGTGGGCGGCTCGTTCTGGACGAATCGAATGCGCGCGAGCGATTTAATGCTCTTGAAGCCATACTTCCACGGAATCACCATCCGCACCGGCGCGCCATCCTGATTGGGAAGCGTCTCTCCGTACATGCCCACGCAAAGCAGAGTCAATGGATTCATTGCTTCATCCAGCCGCAATCCTTCCACGTAAGGAAGCTCAATTCCGGCCATCGCTCCATCGGGCATTTGCTTGGGATCGTAGTAGCTCTCAAAGGCCACATATTTCGCCTTGGGAGTAGGCTCCGCCAGTTTCGCCAGGGCGCTGAAGGAATATCCAATCCAGGGCACCACGATGGACCATCCCTCGACGCAGCGGTGACGGTAAATGCGCTCCTCGAGCGGGGCAAGCTTCAGGATTTCATCCATGCTGAATTGACGCTTGTTTTTCACTTCCCCATCGACGGTAACGGTCCAGGGAGCGACCCGGAAATGCTTGGAATTCGCGGCGGGATCTTCTTTGCCAGTCCCAAATTCATAGAAATTGTTGTAGTGGGTCACGTCGCTGAGCGAGCTGATCTTCTCGTTGATGCTGTCGGGCCATTTCGTAATCCCATTCAACGGGACTGGAACGGATCCGTCGCCCCTCCCGGAAAGCAGATATTTGTATTTCTTCCAGGCGGCCACCACTCCTGTTACCACCAACAGCCCGATCAAAAAATTGCGCCGGCCCATGTAAAGGGCCTTCGGCGTCACATCCGAATACGTCAATTTGTCTTCGCGCTTGACGGCCATTTCCGCACCCGATTCGAATCCATCCGGCGTGGGACGTGCTACTTTCCAACTGTATAAATTAGATGCATTGCTCCTCTTCCGGGTACAAAAAATCGGTCAATTGTGGGGAACTGATCACAGATGCTGTCGCGACGCACTCCCGGATTTCCCATCCACAATGATAAACTCGCCGGCCAGGTGGTGTTCCTTTGTTGAAGACTGTCCTGGTGGCATCAATTCTGGCGCTGTGCATCTGCTCGGTAGCTCCTTCCGCAGCATTTCACGCTCAAACTCATGCGAACTCCTCGGACGCCTCACAGTCCAAGAATGCGGGTCTAATTGCCAAGCGGAAACCCTCGGAGTCTCTGGCAATCATTTCCAGAATTCCCGTCCCCGGCGGCCCGGACTGGCTGGGAATGGGTTTCGGCTCTGTCTGGGTTTCGAACTCTCCAGATAATTCCGTTTCGAGGATCGATCCCCGGACGGCCCAGGTGATTGCCCGCATTGCCGTCGGCCAGGATCCGTGCCTCGGCGTTGGAATTGGATTCGAGGCCGTATGGATTCCCAACTGCAAGGATAAATCTCTCTCTCAGATTGATCCGAAGACGAACAAGGTGGTGCGCACAACGCCCATCGATATCGCGGGCCAGGGCGAGGGAACGATTGGAGTGGGCGAAGACAGTATCTGGCTGCTGACAAATAGAAATGGAACTGTTTCCGGCACACTTTCGCGCATCAGTCCGCGAACCGGCAAAGTGATCGCGGACATTGCAGTTCCTGCGGAATCCTACGTGGCTGTGGTTGGATTTGGATCGGTTTGGGTCACCAGCACCGGCGGCAATGCTGTCCTACGGATTGATCCTCGCACCAATCGCGTGGCGGCAAAAATCCGGGTGCATCGCTCCCCCCGGTTCACTTCCGCCGGCGCTGGCAGCTTGTGGGTGCTGAATCAGAGTGACGGTACGGTCTCGCGCATCGATCCGGCAACCAATCGAGTCACCGCGACAATTGCAGTGGGGGTTCCGGGTCCCGGCGGTGACATTGCCGTGGGCGGAGGCTCGGTGTGGGTGAGCTCCGATGGCGTTCCGGTTTCTCAAATCAATCCGCTCGCGAACCGCGTGGTCCGGCAATTTGCCGGAGGGCATGGAGCAGATGCAATTCGATTTGGATACGGATTTGTCTGGGTTTCCGATCACAAAAAGGGAGAGGTCTGGAAGATCAGGCCGTAAGCTTCGAAGTTGGGGTATATTCTCGGCACTTATACACATGAGCGCTGATCTGGACATGCAAGATCAGCTCCTCAAGAGACTACGTGCCGATATGCAAGAGGCGTTCGAGGTTTTCTCCGAGGAATCCCGGCATCTTCAAGAGTTGATTGAACACACCGGACCGGTCATCTGCTTGGGGGAATACAACAGCTTAGTTCGTCCACGAATCAGCGCCACCCACGCCATTGAAAGATACCTCAGCCAGAGACAGGAACTGTTCGCGCACCTGAAGTTAACCCACCGAAAGCGAACTGAGCTCCAACCATCCGATTCGCTGCGTTGACACTCCGCCAAGCCCGGGCTAGCATGCGAGCCGCCGGTGAAAGCCGGGCGAAGGGGCGCCTCCATGCCGAATAATGAATCCCTCATGATCGGTCGCGTAGTTTCGGTTTGGCGATATCCGGTCAAGTCAATGCTCGGCGAGGAATTGAACGCTTCCCAGGTGACGGAGCGCGGGTTGCTCGGCGATCGCGCTTATGCCTTCATCGATCCCACCAACGGAAAGATTGTCAGCGCCAAAAATCCTGCGAAGTGGAGCAAACTCTTTGAGTGCCGCGCCAGCTTCACGGCGCCTCCAGTCAGCGGCGAAAAGCTTCCTCCTGTTCGGATGACGCTTCCGGATGGCGTCACCGTCTCCAGCGATCAACCAGACCTGAACCGGGTCGTTTCCAGTAAACTCGGCCGCGATGTGGAGCTGATGTCCACGGCGCCCCAGGCGCCGAGCCTGGAAGAATATTGGCCGGATATCGAAGGGCTTGCCAACCGGGAAATCGTCACCGACGAGGGAATCGCTTCTGGCGCGCCTGCCGGGACATTCTTCGATTTCTCCGCGATTCATTTTGTCACCACGGCAACTTTGAATCGCCTCCACGACTCCTATCCCCAGGGGCGATTTGAGCTGCAACGTTTCCGCCCCAATTTTGTGATTGAACCGGCATCGGGTGAGAGAGGCTTCCCCGAAAACGCCTGGGAGGGCCGCACGCTCCTGATCGGAGAGAAGCTGCGGCTGAACGTCATCATGCCCTGTGCGCGGTGCGTGATGACCACTTTGGCGCAAGGCACGCTGCCGAAAGATCCCGGAATTCTGCGCACCATCGCGCAGCAGAATAAACCAATGATCGCCGCTCTAGGGGCGGCCCTTCCCAGCGTGGGCGCTTATGCCTCGGTTGTTTCGGGCGGCACCGTGCGCGTCGGCGACATCGTGCGGCTCGAGTAAGGGCGATCGAGGTGCGCAGTCTGAGGCGGCAGGAGGCTCTATGAAACTTCACTTAGGCACACGAATCGTTTGCGGGATCACGGTAGTCGAATGCAACGGCCGGATCATCCTGGGCGATGAGTCCGCAGCTCTTCGCCAGATGGTCCGCGACCTATTGAAGGACCATCATCAGCTCGTACTCGACCTGGGAAATGTGACCTACATTGACAGCAGCGGCCTGGGCGTCCTGGTCGGGTTGTGGAGTTCGGCGAAGAAGAGCGGCGGCGAAATCAAGCTCGCAAATCTCAGTCCCGCGATGAATGATATGCTGCAACTCACCAAACTCGTCACCGTCTTCCAGATCTTCGACCGAGTAGAAGACGCCGCCGCCACCTTCAATCCCGGCGCGGGACGAAGCACGCCCGTAGAATGGGAAGGCTAGCCCTTTCAAACTTGTCGCGCCGGTGATTCGGCCACCGGCAATCGTCCACCCGCAATTTGCAAAGCTGAGGTTCAATCCGGCCCGCCACAAGTTCCCGGCAATGGATCAGTTTCCGATAACCCAACTACCAGAAGTTGACCGCGTGGCCGAGTAGCCGTTCAGGGGTTGTTATGATTTGCCGACAGCGTCTTACGCACGGACTCGGGCAGACCGGGTCCGACAATACCCTCCGAGCAGGCGACGACATGCCCGAAATGTTCCGGCTGCAAATAGCATTTCTATGTGTAGCTTTATGCGGATATTGACGCGATGACTGGCCTTATAATAGGTACTCAACTACACCGCAATCGGGAGTAGCAGGTCTTCGGCCGCCCGACCTGGCGGTTTAGACGAATCGGTTCAAACAAGAGTTAGGCAGCATCGAGCGCGTCCCATGAATCAGACCGTCAATCTTTCGTTCCGTTATTCGGAGAGCGATTACGTCCGGGCGATGCGTGCGCACTACGCTTCGCGCTTGCGACTCCGACTCGACCTGGTTGGCGCCATCGTCCTTTCCGCTCTTGGAGCTTACACTTGGCAGTCACCAGACCTTCATTGGCTTGGCGTCACATGCGTGACGGTCTCCGCGGTTTTCGTTCTTATGCTCATCGCGGCCTTTACTGTGATCCCGCCGCTGGTTTTCCGTCGCGAGCCGAAGTTCCGGGACGATTACTCACTCACCTTTTCGCAGGAGGGAATCCATTTCAGCACGGCGCACGTCGACTCACAGCTTCAGTGGTGTTTGTATTCGCGGGCACTGGTCGATGCCCATTCCTACGTGCTCTACTACGGCTCGCGTCAGTTCACGGTGATTCCGAAACGAGTCTTTCAGAGTGCGGAACAGCAGCAGATCTTTGAGCGGTTGCTGACTCAGCATGTTTCCGAGATTGTCAGGCGAGACAAATGATTCTGACTAGCACATCGCTGTGCTTGAATCACGGTGCACTCGGCAATAATCCACTTGTCCGTATAGCGCGCAAGTCGGAAACTGACCCATACCAAGTTGCTAGCTAACTTGTGCGGCTAAAATAGCTTTGTTATCCTGACTCCAAGAACACACCCATGGCGGAAAGCGTTTCTCTCGATCTCTCTGCCCAGCGCGCGGAACGGGCTGGCCATCTCTCGCGCGCCGCCGCGGTTCCCTGGTTCGTTTGGACCGGCGTAGCCGCCGCCTCCTCGATCGCCTTTGGTCTCTACTGGGACATTTCCTGGCACATGACCATCGGGCGCGACACGTTTTGGACGCCCGCGCACCTGCTCATACAATTCGGCGGAATTCTGGCTGCGATCACCTGCATCTATCTGATTTTTTCCACCACTTTTGCGCACGACCCGGCATCACGCGATAGTTCCGTTCGAATCTGGGGATTTCGCGGACCACTCGGCGCGTTTCTCACTGCCTGGGGCGGCGTCACCATGCTCACCTCCGCCCCCTTCGACAACTGGTGGCACAACTCCTTCGGCTTGGATGTCCAAATCTTAAGCCCGCCGCACGTCGTGCTCGGTCTCGGAATGATGGGCGTGGGAATCGGCTGCTTGCTTCTGCTGGTGGCGGAGATGAACCGGGCCGAAGGCGCAGCCCGGCGGAAATTGATGTGGCTCTTCCTGTATCTGTGTGGATTGCTGGTCTTCCTGCACTTAATTCTCGTTTCCGAATACAGCGATCCAAATCTGATGCATAGTGCGATTTTTTACCGCGTCTTATGTCTCGGCGCGCCCGTGCTGATCATTGCCTTCGCGCGGGCTTCCGGTTATCGCTGGGGCGCCACGGCCGTGGCAGGCGTCTACACGCTTTTCATGTTGTCGTGGGAATGGATTCTTCCCCTCTTCCCCGCCCAACCGAAATTGGGGCCGGTGTATACAAACGTCACGCACATGGTCCCGGTCCAATTTCCGCTTCTGATTCTTGGTCCCGCCATTGCGATCGATCTGCTGCTCAATCGTTTCGCGGGACGCGGCAAATGGTTCCGCGCGCTCATTCTGGGCAGCGCTTTTCTGGCGGCTCTGGTTGCGGTGCACTGGCCGTTCGGCAATTTCATGATTTCGCCCCACGCGCGCAACTGGGTCTTTGGAATGAATTATTTTCCTTATCAGTGGCCCGTGTCTTTGCACTACCAGGCCTACCGGTTTCAGCATTTCGAACCCACGCGAGCTGCTTTTTGGCTGGGCATGGGAATCGCTTGGATTTCCGCCATATTTTCCGCGCGAGTGGGTCTCGGATTTGGCGACTGGCTTTCCCGCATCCGTCGTTAATCAACTATGAAAGCACTCCGGATCGCAGCTTTGTTGGTATCGCTTTCCTGCGCGCTTCCGTGCTCTGCGCATGTGGGAAGCCCCGACGTCTATTTCCAGGGTCAGGCCGGGCCGTATCACCTTGTTGTCAGCGTCCAGACGCCGCAGATGATTCCAGGAGTTGCTGAAATCCAAATCAGAAGCAGCGAGCCTGGAGTCCGGCAAGTCAAAATCGTTCCCCTCTATATTGTCGGAGCTGGATCGAAATATCCGCCGCCACCGGACGTCCTGAAACCTTCGAAAGATGACCCGCAATTTTTTTCCGGCAGCCTGTGGCTGATGGCCACCGGATCGTGGCAAGTAAGAATCGAAGCGGATGGTGAAAAAGGCTCCGGCACGCTGGCCGTCCCCGTCGCCGCCTTTGCCCGGAACACTTTGCCGATGCAAAGGAATCTTGGCGTCATCTTATTCGCGCTGATGGTCTTGCTGGTCTGCGCAATCGTTTCCATTCTGGGCGCCGCCAGCCGCGAAGGACAACTCGAGCCCGGCCGCCGGCCCGAAGCGCAACAGAAACGTCGCGCGCGAATCGTCATGGCCACGGTAACTGTAATCGTCCTGGGACTTCTGACTTTCGGAGGATGGTGGTGGAAAACTGCCGCGGCGGATCGTTCCAATCGAATGATTTACAAGCGGCCGAAACTTTCCGTGTCGCTGCTTCCCGGCGGCAAGATGAACCTGGGAATCGGAGAATCGGAATGGCACAGCCGGCGTCCCGAAGCGGTCGCCACAAATCTGATTCCCGATCATGGCCATTTAATGCATCTATTTCTGATCCGCATGCCTCAAATGGACCGCCTTTATCATCTCCACCCCGCCAGGGATAATAGCGGCGCCTTCGTCGATGATTTGCCTCCCATCAGTTCCGGCCACTATCAAATCTTCGCCGATATCGTTCGCGAATCCGGATTTCCGGACACGCTCATCGCGGAAATGGATTTTCCTGAAACTGCTGGCCGGCCGCTTGCGGGCGACGATTCCGCCGCCGAAGCTCCCTCCCTGGCGCAAACCGCTCCACAAAATTTGATCGCGCCTCTTTCAGGCGGCGCGCGGATGGTTTGGGAGCGCGCTCCCGGCCCGCTGGCATCGAACCGCCTGCTCTGGTTTCGTTTCCGCATCGAGGACGCCAGCGGAAAACCCGTACAAGATCTCGAACCTTATATGGGCATGTCTGGCCACGCCGAATTCGTGCGCTCCGATTTTAGCGTCTTCGCCCACGTGCATCCGGATGGCTCGGCGCCGATGGCGGCAGTCCTGTTGGCGAATGCAAATCTTCCAGGCGCATCGCCCGATGCCTCACTCGATGCCTCAGCAAGCCAGGCGCATTCGATGCCAGGAATGGACATGCCCGGAATGCCCATGACCCCGAACTCCCCCGAAGTTTCATTTCCCTATGGCTTCCCAAAGCCTGGCCTGTACCGCATCTTCATCCAGGTAAAGCGAGCGGGCCGCGTCGAAACCGGCGTCTTCGACGCGCAGGTAAACTGACCCGCTGCCCCAGGACTCATCCAGCCGCGGCCCGATGAAAAAGGGTATCCCCTCGCAGAATTCGCAATCAAAATCCAGCGCCCTTGATTTATCATCCCCCAGTCAGATGCGGTGGCGTACTGGGAATATACTGCTGCCATGCAGACCGCATCTGCAGGATGCTTGCGCCCAGCACCAAGTCGAGGGGGATACTGATGGCTTCGGAATCCGGCTCTAAGCCGACAGGCGACGACTTCTCGTTTCCCAGCGAGATCGGCGAAATCGGGCCCGCCGTCGAGCGCATCAGCGAATTGTTCCAAAAATACGGCTGCGCTTCCGAAAAACTATCCGACATAGAGATCGCCGCATTCGAAGCCCTTGGCAATGCCGTGATTCACGGAAACGGCCGAGATGCTAATAAGCGAGTCCATATCTCCTGCCACTGCGAGCCCGGCAAAGAGATGTCAATTGTCATCAGAGATGAAGGAAGAGGTTTTGATCCAGATCGAGTGCCTGATCCCACCGCCGCTGAAAATTTGCAATCGGAACATGGCCGGGGAATCCTGCTGATGAAAACGTTCATGGATGACGTGCATTACGAAGCCGGCGGCACGGAAGTTCACATGAGCAAGAAGCTTGAGTAGGCATCAGAAAGCGCTCGCCCCAATCGCTCCGCGCGCCAACACGTTCGGCGAAATGCCCTCCAGCATCTCCATCAGGAAATCACGATCACAAAGAAGATTGGTTCGTTCACCTTGGAGGAATCGCTTTTGCAGTTGGTTAAGCTGGGGCACATCGATCGAGAAGAAGCGCTCCTCTGCGCCAATCATCCCGACGACCTCGAAATCTTCTTGAAAGCTGACGCTCGCGGTTAGCTCCCGGAGCTTTCGCCTCTTTCTTCATGCCTTCGGTTGCGGACCGCTCAGCAGGGTCTTCACTCGCTTCAATCCTTCTGGGAGTTCGCGTCCTGAAGTCTTGTAGCTCTCGATCCTGTCGTCAATCAGCGCGGGAAGCGTTCGGCCACTCTTGTCGCCGCGCTTCACATCGGCGCCGTGCTCGATCAAGTAGGCCACAACATCCCAGTTCTCGCATTCCCCCGCTCGCTGCACCAATGGCGTGCCGAACTGGTCGCTTGAATTCAGATCAAGCCCGTGCTCAGCCAGGAGTCGAAAATTTGCGATCGGCATCACCGTGAGCCAATTGCAAACAACCGGAGCATCCCCAACCTTCAGGTTCGGATCGGCGCCGGCTTCCAACAGCGCGCGAATGAATTCCGGGTCCGGAATTTTGGTCGCGGTATCGAGGCCAGGATTCGGTTTCGCTCCACGGGCGAGTAGCTCTCGCACGATCGGCAATTCCGAAGGCAAATCCTTTTTGTTCCACTCCGCTCCAAACTCTTCCTCCGCCGCCAGACTCAGGAATGTGGTTCCCTGTTTGCCAAGGGTGTTGATGTCCACCTGCGGAGCAATTTTCTGAACAGTGGCGAGATCGCGATGAACCACCGCCGCAGCCAGTTGTTTACGCGCGTTTCCAGAAAAGTATCCCACTCCCTCCGCGTCTTGGCGGATCGAATAACTGAGGTAGGCGTCACGCACGCGAGCCCCCGTGATGAGTAGACCCGGCCCCGCCACGATCACAAGCGCAAGCGAACGCGCGATCATCGAAGTAGAGCGGAGATAGAGAAGTACCGCCAACCCGATGAAAATACCCGGCAGGATCACGTAAAAAGCCAGCCCCATTTCGCGGCCGCCGTCCGAATGCCCGCTTTCCTTGAGGCCGCTGACCAGCAGGAACAAAAAGAGCGCCGTATCCACCGCCACAACTGCCCAGAAAACTTTATTCATATCTCGTTCCTTTAGCTGCGCGCCGATTCCACCGCCTGGGAGCTTACCTAAATTCCTGCAAATCCGGCCGCAAAAAAATCAAAGCACACGGCTAGCGCAGGGTGCGTTCGAAGACCGGATATTTTTCGCTCGAAATCATTCGATCACAACTTAGGCAAGCTTCAGCGTCGCGATTTGTCCGTTGCTGGCGTATCATGCAGTGCCTTAGATAATTCCAGGAGCGCCTTCATGAACCGAATCCATTTGCGTGCTTACTTGTATTTCGCCATCTTTTTCGTTTTCTCTGCAAATTCCGTCCGGGCTCAGCAAAGCCCGCCCATTACTCTCATCGTGGACGCGACGCAATCATCGCTGAAAATTGTGCGCACTCGCATGGCAATTCCCGCGAAGCCCGGTCCGCTCACGCTCTACTATCCGAAGTGGATTCCCGGAGAACATGGCCCGGACGGCCCCATCGCCAATGTAACCGGCCTGAAATTCTCCGCGAATGGAAAAACGATCCCCTGGCAACGCGATCTTCTGGATGTCTTCACCTTTCACGTAGACGTGCCCCCGGGCGCCGATCATCTCGACGTTTCCTTCGATTACCTCGAACCCAGCGGCAGCGGATTTGCCTCCGGCGCCGCCTCGGCCACCGATAAGCTCGTCGTCATCAGTTGGAATCAAAATGTGCTCTATCCGGCAAACATTCCAGCCGAGCAATTGATTTACCAGGCCAAATTGCTCCTGCCCGAGGGATGGAAATTCGGCACCGCGCTGCCCTTCGAAAAAGATGCCGGCAAGGAAGTCTCGTTCAAACCCATCTCGCTCAACCGGCTTGTGGATTCGCCTGTAATCGCCGGCGAATATTACAAATCCTTCGACCTCACGCCGCCCGGAGAACCCATTCATCACGAGATCGACATCGTTGCCGACAGCCCCGCGGCGCTGAACATGTCCCCTCAAGTGCAAAAGGCCATGACCAATCTAGTGGCGGAATCCGGCAAACTCTTCGGTTCGCGCCACTACCGCGATTACCATTTCCTTCTGACGCTCAGCGATCACGTCGCTCACTTTGGCCTCGAACACCACGAATCCAATGACAGCCGCTTGCCCGAACGCACTTTGCTCATGCCCGATGCCGCCAACGTAATGGGCGGATTGCTCGCGCACGAATTCGCGCACTCTTGGAATGGCAAGTTTCGCCGCCCGGCGAATTTGACCGTCCCCTACTACGAAGTGCCGATGAAGACCGACATGCTCTGGGGATACGAAGGGCTCACCGACTATCTAGGTCCCTTGCTCGCCGCGCGCAGCGGCCTTTGGAATCCCGAGGAATACCGTGAATATATCGCGGGCGTCGCTGCCTCCATGGGACCGGCGCGCCCCGGGCGCACCTGGCGTCCGCTGCTGGATACGGCGATTGGAGAGCCTGGTCTCGGCTTCGCCAGAAGTTGGTCCAACTGGCGCCGCGGTGCGGATTATTACGACGAAGGCGATTTAATCTGGCTCGAAGTGGCCACCATTATTCACCGCGAAAGCCATGGCCAGAAATCCATCGACGATTTCTGCCACGCGTTTTTCGGCGGCCCGAATAACGGACCGGAAGTGAAGACATATACGTTCGAAGAATTGGTGCGTTTGTTGAACGAATTTGCGCCCTACGATTGGGCCAACTTTTTTCACGAACGGCTGAATTCCACTTCGCCGGAAGCGCCGGTGGGTGGCATCGAGAAAGGCGGCTGGAAAGTTGTCTACAATGATCAGCCGCTCAAATTGTGGGGACGCCGCAACCAGTCAAGCGCCACCTACTCCCTCGGCTTGCAAGTGGGCGAAAGCGGCGACGTGAGCGACTCGATCATGGGAGGCCCGGCTTTTAATTCCGGAATCACCTCAGGAATGAAAGTGGTGGGCGTGAATGGCCGCGTCTTCACCCGTGAGTTGCTGGAAGATGCAATCAAAGCCAGCAAGGAAAGCGCGGAACCAATCACCCTGCTGGTCGTGGTGGACGATTACTACAAGACATGCACCATCAACTATCGCGGCGGCGAGCGATATCCCCATCTGGCGCGTCAGGACGGCAAGCCCGATTATCTCGATGAGCTGATCAAGCCGCGCAGTGGAATCGAGTAAGCATCCCGGCTAGATTTTCCCATCACCGGTCGAAGACGCCTGCGCTTCGATGAGCATATCGACGATGGACCGCTCGGCGCCGTCGGTCAGCCCCAGATCGGTGAGATGTGGGCCGGGATTGCAAGCCAGGCATGTGCCCTCGATCGCCTTGAAAACCCGGTAGGGCGGCTGCCAATCGACCACCTGATCTGCGGCGGCACGCAACTGACGGAATTCTTCGGCAACCACGCCTGGAGGCGCAGGTGAGAGCATGCCCGCGATCGGCATTTCAATCTTGGCGATCACCTGTCCATTCTTCGCGACCGCCATGCCTCCTCCGCTGGCAATGACGGCATTCGCCGCCGCTTGCATATCGTCCGGCGAGCGCCCCAGCACAACCAGGTTATGGCTGTCGTGCGAATAGGTCGTGGCAATGGCCCCATGAATTTCGCCCCAGTCTTCCAAAAGCGCGCGCTGCGCCTGCGCAGGATGACGGCCGTGACGATGTTGAACGTAAA
>JBGQGW010000046.1:0-17996 GCA_041497605.1 Terriglobia bacterium
AAACGCCCCTGAGAATTTCATTGAAATCATATCGCTAGGGACCTTAATGACGAACACAGCATGCAGACCGGAAATCAGTCAATCAGATTGCAGCCATCGGCCTTACGATAGAGCGGAGAAATCATGAGCAGATGGAAAAAATTCCTCGGTCTAAGCGGCGCAGCCGCGCTGCCGCTGGTTGACGTCTGGCAATTCGAGGCGTTGGCTCGCAAGCGTCTCTCGAAAATGGCTTACGACTACATTCGCACTGGCGGGGCTGATGAGATCACGGCGCGCGAAAACCGTCTAGCGTTCGAGAGATTGCGGCTGAAGCCGCGCGTCTTAATAGACGTTTCTGAAATTGAGACGCGTCTTTCCCTCTTCGGAACCGAATTGGAGTTCCCCATTCTGCTGGCACCCGTCTCCTGTCAGCGCTTATACCACCCTGAAGGTGAGTTGGCCACGGCGCGCGGTGCAAGCGCCGCGCGAGCCGTTCTGGTCGTCAGTTCGCTTAGCACCACGCCGGTCGAAGACATTGCGCGCAGTTCCAACCATCCGCTTTGGTTCCAACTCTATATGCAGCGCGATCGCGGCTTCGCGCGCGCGATGGTGGAACGCGCTGTGGCTGCGGGCTGTAAAGTAATCTGCCTCACGGTGGATGCGCCAGTGCTTGGCTGCCGCTACAGCCAATCGGGGTTTTATCTACCGAAGGGCCTGGACTACGCCCTCTTGCGCGGGATGAATTCGACCGGAGAAGTTATCGGGCACCAAGCGCAGAGAAGCAATATCTACGACAAATTGTTCGAGCCAACCCTGAATTGGCACGATGTGGATTGGCTGCGATCAGCCGCGGGCATTCCAGTCATGCTGAAAGGAATACTGAACCCTGAAGACGCTGCCCGCGCAGCCGACGCTGGCGTGGATGGTTTGATCGTCTCCAATCATGGCGGCCGAAACCTCGACCTCGTTCCTGCCGCAATTGATGCCCTGCCCGGCGTCGTGGAGGCCGTGGCCGGCCGGATCCCCGTATTACTGGACAGCGGCATCCGCCGTGGAACTGATGTCTTGATAGCGCTCGCGCTCGGTGCCAAGGCTGTGCTGGTTGGGAGGCCGTATGCTTACGCCCTGGCCGCAGGCGGCGCGCCGGGCGTGGAGCGCGTGATTCATATTCTGCGCGAGGAGTTTGAGAGGGCAATGGCGCTCACCGGCTGTCGATCCCTTGCCGAGATTGATTCCTCAGTGCTTTGGCCCCCGAAGGTCAATCCATTGGCCAGTCACAACCTCGGGCCACGAGTGGTCCAGACCTGAGAGTTAGCCGCAGATTTGGGCGCAGTTTCTCGGGGTGAACCCCTTCGTTGAGACAATCTGCGATTGGCGCCTGGCCCATCCACGGGTGGTCTCTCACAAGCCGAACCTGATTTCGCCTGACATGTGCGCGTCGCGTTGCCTAACTGGTAGAATCTTTCCCGTGATTCTTCACTAAATGCGGAGTTCAACGGACGGCGTCGAAGACGATGATGGCATTGCGGTGGCCTGCCACGCTTCCTTGATTTATTGTGTTACGGAAAATATGGCGCGCCGGCTCGTAAACCGGCTCCGGCTGTTTCCGGCCAACGAACGCACCGATCAGGGCCGGCAGCAGGGGACAGCCCGCGTAAACGTAGAAGAGGATTCGCAGGCACGCCAAAAGCTGGATTGCACTGTTCCCGCCATTTCAGGATCGCCTTCCATTTCGTTTCCGGTGAAGCAATGCTTCGTACAGTTGAATCAGTTTCGACTCCATGGCTTCGATCGTGAACCGTTCCTCGACGGCCCGCCGGGCGGCCGCTCCCATTTGCCGCGCCCGCTCGGGATTTTCCAGTAAGTCCAAAATGCGCCCGGCCATCGCTTCGGCATCCTCGCTTTCCACCAGATAGCCGCTCACGCCCTCTTCCAATGCCTCGCCGTTCCCGCCCACACGCGTCGCGACGCATGGCAGATTGCAGGCCATGGCTTCGATTAAAGCGTTCGAGAATCCTTCGCTGCGCGAGGGCAGGCAGAAAACCTGGGTCATTTTCAAGAACCGGCCGATTTTCTCCTGATTGCCTGCAAAGCGGACATTCCCGGTGACCCCAAGTTCCTGGCAGAGGTCATTAAGCTCCTGTGCATAGTCATGATCGTGGGGCAGGCCCGCAATCACGAAGCATGCGCGCGGAAATTTCCGGCGAACAGCCGCCATGGCCCGGATCATTACGTCAATCCCTTTGACGGGACGGAGATTTGCGACGGTTGAAATCAAGTGGGAGGCGTCTTGTAATCCAAGCGACGCACGCAGCGTCTCGCTTCCCTCCTCTTGATCCAGCCGCCGGACATCCACTCCGTTGTAGAGAGTGACTACTTTTCGCGGATCCAGTCCGTCTCGTTCAATGCAGAACTCGCGCACCTGGCCGGAAACCGGCAGCACCAAGTCGGTGAACCGCCGCAGGAAGCGGTATCCAATGTCGTGTTTCCCTTCCCGCTGGATTCCCATGTCTCGCCGGCTGGAGACCAGGAAGGGACAGCCGCTCAACTTCGCAATCGCGCCCCCCCACAGGTCGGAGGTCTCGAAAAACGTGTGGACGATATCCACGTGTTCTCGACGGATCAGCCGCGACAGTTTCGAAGCGGTCCGCAAAGCATTCCAGTCATAGGTACGGCGCATGGGGAAATCGTAAGCAGGGCAGTCAAAGTGGTCGGAAAGCTTCACTCCCGGGGAAACGCCGAAGACGACCAGCGTGCAACGAAAGCGATCGCGAGGGAGCTGGCGGATGATGTTAAACAGCGCAATTTCCGCCCCGCCATTGCGCCCCACGTAGCGATCAATCAAAAACAAGATGTGCGGCAATTGACCGGAGTCGCGTGGCAGCGTGCGGGCTGTTTCCAACTCCTGGTCCGGCTCATGAGCCGGGTGGGAAAACTCCGTGATGGACGCGGCCTCAGGCATAGGGATCGCTCCGTGTTCCTTACGTTCGCCCAGATCCGATGAAGCCTCGAGAAGTTCGACCCAAGGTAAACCAATCACCTTCAAATACGTCTAGTGCTCAGTTGGGAGCTCGCAGCCTGCCCGACCATGGCTCGGAGGCCGGGGCCGTCATTGCGATCGCTGGCTCGGCTCAGCGCTTCATAAGATAACTTATTCCCGTGGACTGGATTGGTCCTTTCGCTTCCGGATGTGACTACTCTGGCAGGAGGGTGATTGCCCACTACCCGGCAGTGCTACGCAGCAGGGCAAGGGAAACCCCGACGTCCAGAAATTGTTTCGCAGCCGGCGGCAAACGAGGCAATCGCTTGCGTAACGGTTTTGCGCAGTCCGAGCGCGGGACGCGCCAAAGCGCTGATTCTGAAATCTCTGTTAGAGATTTGAGCACACCCGGCCGCCTGATCCCTTGCGCATTCCGGCGGGCCAAGCTAAACAATACAGGGAGCGAAGATAGCCCCTTGAAAAGGAGAGCGCCTCTCTGTCTTTGAATCGTCCGCGCTAGCTGGCCACATCGGTGCGCCGGTTTCGGGAAATGGAGCCGTGCCTTAGCTTCTTCCGCACCAATTCCATCCGCGGGCGGCCCTTCGACAGGTTCCCATCTCCGACAATGCTTCCGAAAAATCAACGAAGCGAGGAAATCTCCTCCGAGACTGCCGTCGCAGTGATGGGCAAGGAACCTGCCGTCGCAAGACATCCAAGCAAAATGCATCTCGAGCAATACGAGAGTTGGCAAGATATGGAGCGCTTGCGGCCCGCCTGGGAATCGTTGCTGCTCGAGAGTCCGGAGCGAACGATCTTCCTCGCTTGGGAGTGGTTGAAACCCTGGTGGAACGCTTACGGGGC
This sequence comes from Terriglobia bacterium, assembly GCA_041497605.1. Classification (GTDB taxonomy): domain Bacteria; phylum Acidobacteriota; class Terriglobia; order Acidiferrales; family UBA7541; genus JBGPTK01. Next base: position 3,821 of record JBGQGW010000046.1, read on the forward strand.
CGGCCAACGTGTCATCGCCCTGGCTGCCTACGAAGGAGCGAAAGTGCTGGTCGGCTTGGCGCTTCTATCCTGCGAGGAGCGCCGGACCCCACTGGGAACTCTTCAGTTTCTGCGCTTGCTGGGCGACGGGACGAAGGATTCCGACAGCCTTGATTTCATTGTCCGGTCCGGGTACGAACAGCCGTTTTCGTCCGCGGTGCTCGACTGGTGCGAGCAGCATAAGGCGGAATGGGACGTCCTGGCGCTGAACACCGTTCCCGCGGAATCTCCCGTGGCGCGGGCCCTGGGGACCGAACTCGAGGCGCGCCGCTGGGTTTACTGGCAGCGCGAAAATGCCCACCAGGTCGTACATCTCCCTAACAATTGGGAAGAGTATCTGGCTTCGCTCTCCCGCAAGTTGCGCAAGGAGATCAACCAGAAACTGCGCCGAATGGAAAAGAACCATCAAGCGTGCCAGCGGCGCTGCATGACGCAGGAGGAATTGCCCGATTTCCTGGAAAAACTTTTCGACCTGCACACCAAGCGGTGGTCTGTCCGCCACGAGGCGGGCAGCTTCGGATTGGCGGCGCGGCGGCAATTTTATGCGGAGATGGGCGCGCAATTCCTGGAACGGGGCTGGCTGGAATTCTGGCTGCTGGAATTCGATGGAAAGCCCGTGGCGACAGAATTCAATTTTCAATTCGGCAAAGCCTACTACACGCTGCAAAACGGTTTCGATCCGGCCTTTTCTTCCGACAGTGTGGGGACCGTGCTCAAGGCCCTGATCCTGCGCGACTTGATTTCTCGTGGCGTGGAGTCCTATGATTTTCTGGGCGACAGCGATCCCTACAAGCTTCGCTGGAAAGCCACCACACACCTGTATCTCCAGCGAAGTTGCGCGCGTCCGGGCAGCCGCGGAGCCTGGTATCTCAAGCTGACGCGCAGCGCTGCCGCGGCGAGAGCCCGGCTGCGGTCATTCTTACCGGAATCCGCCCGAAAATCTTTGCGCAGCGGCTATCAGCGCGTGCTGGGCCGTCGCGCCGCACCGGCAACTGCCGAGTCGGACCAGGGCTCCGAGGAATAATCTCGACCGTCTCGACCGGGATGAAAGCGCCAACTCAAAGCATGCTTGCGTCTGAGGCTCACTTCGGTGGGGTGGAAGTTAAGGAGAGCCCCTCGCCTGGACGGCGCTTACTGCCGACGAAGTAGCCAGGCTGCTCAATGCCGCGTCTAAGAGCCACTGGCGTATCCTGCCGCTTCCACGATCTACCGCACACCTTTATTCCACTCCTAGCCGGGTCGCAGGCCTTAGACTCCACCGTGATGGCTCTGGCGGGGCACGTCTCCCGCGCAATGATGGAACGATACTCGCACATTCGGATGGAAACCAAGCGCCGCGCCGTGGGCACTCTCAGTGGGGCCGATTTTGAGCCGGGCGTGGCACAAAATTGGGTACAGTTTCGTTTCGGAGAAATCCGATGAAGTTAACTTATTGAAAAGAAGTGGTGAGCCGCCCAGGACTCGAACCTGGAACCCGTTGATTAAGAGTCAACTGCTCTACCGATTGAGCTAGCGGCCCACAGCCTCGATGCGCCTGTCCACCGAGGTAATCACAAACCCGCGACTGTATAGGGAGCTTCGCTGGCTTGCGACCAATTATCTATTTATAGCAGTCCTGGCGCAGAGCGGTCAATGCAGTTCGGACTCATAGGTTGCGAGAAACGAATCTCGAAATCTTGGATGAATGTCCGCCTGAGTGATCCGAAGCAAACGCAATAGTCTCCAGCCACAACCTTTGCGGAAGGATCCATCGCGCCACTCGAACCGACAAACCACGAGACGATTCCACGGCCTGCTAGGGGCTGCGAAGTTCGTCGGCGATTTCTTTGGCCACTTGGCGAGCTCGATCCACTTCCCCCGGGCCGAGCGATATGGCCGCCACACGCGCATGGCCGCCTCCGCCATAGCGTTCACACAGAGCAGCCAGATTTTTTTCCGCGGACGCGTCATTCCAGGGGTTCGATCCCACCGAGATTTTCGTGCGCAAGGGGGAAGCGCTCACACCCACGGAATACAAACAATCCGGAAACAAAAAATAAGGAATGAACTTGTTGTAGCCCTCCAGATCGAGATCGCTGACGTCGAAATAAATTACGCCGTCTCGCGCTTCCATTCGCTGGCGCATCACTTCAATCGATTTTCGATGCCGTTCGAGAAGCGGGGCCAGATATTTCTCGACGATCGGCAGCTTCACCATCTCCGGCAAGGAACGATACGCCAGTTCCGGAATGATTTGCGGCACCAGATCGGAATCCCGCGCGGCCTCGATTACCAGCGCCAGTTGCATGGCAGGCTCGGCAAGTCCCACGGCAAACTGCGGCGAAGCGAACTGCGCGCCGTCGATCACGTCACCCCAATGAATCAGCTCGGCAAGCGGCATTGGATCGAAACCAAATTTCTGTTGCGCAATGGTGCTTAGAAATTTCGTGCAGGACTTGTACGCCGGGTCGTAAAACTTTTTCCCCGAGTGGTCGCGCCGGAAATTCTCCGCATCCTCAGCCGTCAGAAATGCGCTCTGGTGATGATCGAACCACCACGTCAGCAGCGGCGAGCTGGAATACTTGAAATCGACGATTGCGTTTTCGTCGCCATCAAATGTGCCCGGCTCGAAGGGCTTCGAAGCCTTGTGAGTCATTCCGGTATAGAGGAATTCCGCATCCGCGTTGATCCTTTCACGGTAGAAACGCGAAAAGATCGCCGCCGAGGCTGCGCCGTCGAAGCACTTGTCGTGGAAACAGATGCGTACTTTCACCCGACTCGACCCCACCCGCTTGCGCACAGAATTAAAAATTGCCGCGCGCAAAGCCAATAAAGATGGACGGAGGCTCGGCGATTGTCAAGCAGAAACCCGGCGTGGGCACAGCTACGCCAGGTCAGGCGATAACCACGGATGATCGGCAAGTCGCGAGAGATGCGCGACGCTGAATATTGAAAGGGGCGCGGCAGGTTTGTCGCCTACAGACCTGCCCGAGGCACCCGAGGAAGTAGCCTTGGATCAGCTTCGTCGCGGTCCTACTTGGCCATCTTCTCGGCAAAGTCTCCCGCCACCGGGAGCTTGAATCGCTCACCCTGGAAGGCCTTCACCATGCAGAAGATCCACAAAATGAAGCTGGCGAGTTGAAGAACTTCGTATAGAGCGAACCCGAGTGAAAAGCCGCCGAAGCCACCGAAGAAAAACCCGAAACCAAAAATGGACCCGACGATAATCATGATCACATGCAGTCCCCCGAACGTTATGATGGACTGCGCTGCGTGAAAGCGTACGAACGGCCGCTTGTCGATCAGATAGAAAACAATCCCCGTCACCCAGCCGAGCACGTAACACAACGCTCCCGCGACGTTTTCCTGTAACCCTGACTGCGTTCCGCTCACGGCTCCTCCTGGCGCAGCTCCTGCTCCCGCCCCCGCGACAGCTTGTGGGGCGCCGCACTTCGGACAAAATCCTACATTCTCCCCAACATCGGCTCCGCACTTGGTGCAGTGTGGCATCTCAAACCTCCGGCAATCTGCTTAGAAGACAAATACACCCGAACGGCGCGGAGACTAGCAGATGGCGCCTCCGACAGCAAGTGTAATTGGAACGCGCCCACGTCATGAATTCTCATCCCGGCCGCTAACCCGTGCTACCGCTTGTAAGTTACGGCCCTTTGATACTCTTCTGATGTGGTATACTTCGCCCCTTCTCTAAACGGGAGAGGATAGGGAAGCAGGGCGGTAGTATCCGGCGCCCAAACGCCGGCGATGATTCGCCACTTGTGAATCAAAAAAATTCCCGCGCGTCGCGAACACGACGAAAGCGAGCAAACATGCCTGGGTATCTATTGAATCTGATTTATTCGAAACCTGGGGCGGCTACCTCGGCCCATGGGCTGTTCCTCGACGACAATCCCAGCGCTCCCGAGCGATCCAAGGTCTGGTACTCGATGGGCGCAGCCTGGCCGGCCGTCGTGCCGCCAAAGCAAGACCACCAGGTGATGGAAGTGGCCAATCTGCCACTCAAGGTACCCCCGCAACCGATCCCCGAAAACCCGCTCCCCGGCCAGAAAGGCTTCGGCTGCAGTCTAGGCGATGATATCTACGTTCGGATGGCGGCAGACGCCAGCTGGGGACGGCTTTGGCCAATGTGGTCAGATGGCCTAAAGATGAGCCTTGAATATTCGGCCGTATTTGGGCGTCCAAATACATCAGACCACGGCGGAGCTATCATGGCCTCACCCTTTGTATTCTTGGAGCCCGAGCGCGGGTCTGGATTTCACTCACCGCGGTCTGTTTTCTCCCTCCGGGCAACTACCCCGGGACCAGACGGCTCGTTTATCTTTTATCTTGGCCGCCTCGCGCAGAACGCGATTGGCCAAAAGGGAAAAGGGGATCCCCACCATCCCACTCGCCTCTCCACCTACTCTTTCAATGTGGGCGCGAACGTTTACTTTACGGAGAACGGCGTCGAGCACCAGTTCGCCTGGGGCCACGATCCGCAGATGGGGGTCACGGGCTGAGCGGTCAGTTTTTGCCTGTTGAGTCCGACAGCAGGAGCTGGTATCGCGGGTCTGCCCGAAGCGCCACCAACTCTGGCTCATTCTTGATTTCCTTCAGAGCATAGCCTGCCTTGTGAGCGGCGCTGAGCGCCGCGAGCGCCTGGTCGCGCTCCCCACCCAATTCGTGAACCACGGCTGAATTGAAAAGCACCGAGGCCGCTTTGTCCGGGGCGTGGTCAACTTCTTTGATCTGCGCCAGAGCCGCCTGTTTCTCTCCGCTCTTGGCCAGATATAGCGCCAGATTGGTTTGCAGTTCCAGATCCTTGGGATGCGTGGCAATATCTTCTCGAATAAGGCGGATAGCATTCTGATAAGCCGGCTTGGCCTTGGCTGCCTGGCCGGGCGCCCAACGGTAAGCATCCCCGAGATTGCCCCACCAGAGATATTCGTTGGCTTCCATCTTCACAGCTTTCTCAAAATCCGGGACGGCGTCCTCGTAGCGGCCTTGAAAGAAACGCAAAGTCCCCAGGTTGCCGTAGGCATAAGCGCTAGGCTTGATCTCAAGCGAGCGCTGCAGGACGGAAGCTGCGTCTTCGTAGCGATCGAGCATGTGGTAGGCCGCAGCCAGGTTGTACAGCACGATGAAGTTATCTGGCGCGAGCTTGCTGACTTTTTCCCACGCGGTTGCGGCTTCCGGGAAGCGGTCCGTCTTGTAGTACAAGAGGCCCAGATCCATGTTGGCGCGCCAGTCGCTGGAATCCAGGGCGAGCGCGCGCTTGAGCTCTTCTTCGGCCTGCTTGCTTATGCCACTGCGAGTGAGCATGAAGCCCAGCCAACGATGCGGTTTGGAACTTTTAGGGTCAAGATCGGAAGCTTTACGAAATTCGCTTTCGGCTTCGCTATTTTTGCCGCCGAGCATGGCGGCGACTCCGGCAGCCAAGTGCGCTTCCGCGAGGTCACTATTCAATTGCAGAGCACGGGCGGCGGACTGCGTAGCTTGCTTGACCCACTGGGGATCAGGGTTGAGACGGTTCTTTTCAAAATAGGCGAAGGTCAGGCTGGCGTAGGCGGGAGCGAAGTCGTGGTCGAGTTCGATGGCGCGATTGAGTAGCGCGATGGAACGATCCAGGTTGTCGGGGACGTCCCACCGCTCCAGGTAAGCCTGTGCCTGACGCTGCAAAGCAAAAGGATTGTCCTGCATAGTTTCAGCGGCGCGGTGGCTTGCCGGCAGTAACCTGGCGAACCAGAAGCGAGCGCGATGCCTGGCCGATGGAACCGCTACGGCAGCGGCAATGAGGGCCAGCAAAAACAGGCCGGCTGCAAGTTTCCATTTGCGCCGCGCCTCTTGAGCGCCACGCGGGGGGGCGTCTTGTAACGGCACTGCGCCCGGCCAGGACGCGGCACCCCCCACTGCGCCAGCTGCCGGCAACTTGCTTGTGGTGGATGCAACACCGGAGCCCTGCGCGGCGTGGAGATCACGGCAGATTTCGGCGGCACTCTGGTAGCGGTCACCAGGCATCTTCTGGAGGCAGCGGCCGACAACCGCCGCCACTTCCTGCGGCAGGTCCGGGCGAAGGTGGCGGATATCCTTGGGCGCGCCGAAATGCAGGTTATGCAGGACGGCGAGCAGGTTATCGCCCGAAGAAGGCAGCGTTCGCGTCAGCATCTCAAAAAACATGACGCCGAACGAGAACAGGTCAGAACGTGCGTCGACGCGTTCTCCGCGGGCCTGTTCCGGCGACATGTAGGACAGCGTGCCGATCGTGCTTCCCGGCGTGCTCAAAAGAGTCTCCGTTTCCGTCACGCCTGGCGACCCTCCGGCGCCGGTATTGGCGTGCCCGGCGACAGCCCCAACCTTGGCCAGACCGAAATCGAGCACCTTCACCAGGCCATCCTGCGTGATCATGACGTTGCTGGGCTTCAAGTCGCGATGGACGATTCCCGCCTCATGCGCCTTGGTCAGTGCCTCCGCGATCTGCAGAGCGAAACTGATTGTCTCGCCATCGGCCAGATCGCGGTGCCGCAGCAGTTCCGCCAGGCTGTGTCCCCGAACATACTCCATGGCAATGAAAGCCACACCGTTGTGCGAATCGCTTTCGTAAATGGTGATGATGTTGGGATGGTTTAGAGCGGAGGCTGCCTGAGCCTCGCGCTGAAAGCGCGCTAACGCTTGCGGGTTTTTGGCTACTTCATCCGGCAAGAACTTGAGGGCCACGAAACGACGGAGGCGCGTGTCCTCGGCCTTATAGACAACGCCCATTCCCCCGCCGCCGAGCTTCTCGACGATGCGGTAGTGCGAGATGGTTTGGCCAATCATTGCCGGGAAACCGCTCCAAGTGGGGCATGTTAGGCTGTGCTCCAAGGCAAGTCAACGTGGGCGTATTCGAAGTGTAATTGGAACCCCGGCGGGGATTCTGTAGAATGGCGCCCGAACGACAGCGCAAGGAGCATCCCAGTTAGCACCACCCCAATCGCTGTACCACGCGCCACGCGTAAGTTGCTCGGCTTTGACTGGCCGAGCCAGCTCACGCATGCGGAGAAGAGTTCGCTGATTGCCGGCGGTCTCGGCTGGATGCTGGACGCCTTCGACGTCATGCTCCTTTCGCTGGTGCTCGCTTACCTGATGCGCGATTTGGGGCTGAGTCACGAGCGCGGCGGATTGCTCGGCACATTGACGCTGGCGTTTTCCGCGGTCGGCGGCCTGATGTTCGGCATTCTGGCTGACCGCATCGGCCGCGCGCGCTCACTTTCGATTTCCATCCTGATCTATTCGTTTGCCACTGCGGCGTGCGGTCTCTCCACAACTTTCACGATGCTGATCGTGTTCCGGATCATCGTGGGCCTGGGTATGGGCGGTGAGTGGACCACGGGCGCCGCGCTGATTGCAGAAACATGGCCCGCCGAACATCGCGGCAAAGCCCTCGGTATCATGCAATCCACCTGGGCGATCGGTGAAATCATCGCCGCCGGCGTCGTTGGACTTTTGCTCCCGCACTTTGGATGGCGCGCCGTTTTTTTTGTTGGCGTGCTGCCTGCTTTGGTCGTCTTCTGGATTCAGCGCAGGGTGCCGGAACCGGAACTTTGGACGCGGCAGGCCGGGCAGCGTGCCAGCCGGGACAAGACAAAAGAGCCGAGCGCGCTTCGCTTATTGTGGCGAAAAGATATTCGCTGGAATGGTCTCATTGCCACTGCCATGAACGCGTTCGGAATGTTTGGCTATTGGGGACTCTTCTATTGGATTCCAGCGTATCTTTCGCTGCCGCTGATTCAGGGCGGCCGCGGCCTGAATATTGGCAAGACGACGGCGTGGCTGATTGTGATGGGCGCGGGAAAATGGCTGGGCTACACACTCTTTGGATTTGCCGCCGATACCGCAGGCCGCCGGAAAAGCTACGTCATCTATTTGCTTGCGGCGGCTGCGTTGGCGCCGCTCTACGGCTGGGTGCACAGCCCCTTGTGGCTGCTTCTGCTTGGACCCTTCGTGGCCTTCTTTGGCACGGGATTTTTCTCCGGCTTCAGCGCCATCGCTTCGGAACTCTTTCCCACTGAAATTCGCGCCACCGCGATGGGCCTCAGCTACAACATCGGACGTGGTGTTTCCGCCCTCGCTCCCATCGCTGTCGGCGCGCTCTCCTATAAAGTCGGCCTCGGTAAATCTTTCTACCTGCTCGGCGCGGCGTTCTTCGTCTCTGCCCTGTTCGCCACGATGCTGCCGGAAACCAAAGGCAAACAGTTGGAATAGTTGAATAGGCCGCAGTCATTATCCATCAGACATGAGAATGCTATACTGGAAAAATTGCGGAAGTGGCGGAACTGGCAGACGCGCAGGACTTAGGATTCCACGTTAGCCGAGTTTCAAACTTACTCACCGATTATCAAGCAGATACACGGTTTATCTTGCAGGCAGGCCCGGAAAGTCTTAGACTTGCTCACGGTTGCTCACTCTTGCTCATGGAGAGGTTATAGTTAAGCTAAAGTAAAAAGCGGGACGCGCCGGTGCATCTAACACCGACACGCCCCTAACTCACAAAGCGGAGGTAACCCGCAATGCAAGCTCCTGCCAGTCTACCCGAACAAGGTTCCTACCAAGAGAAGAACCAGCAGTTTTTAGAAGCATTTGAAAAGTGGCTAATCACCCGTGGGTATTCCGCGTCCACTCTGCGGAACTACAAGAGGGAGGTTTCGGATTTCCTAGAGTTTATCGGCTCAACCGATGTGAGAACTGTGGAACACCCCGTGATCCGCGAATTTCTCAAACATCGGAGCGCACGCGGACACAGCGCAGCATCCCTCGATCGCTGCCTCTACGCCATCCGCAGTTTCTCCAAATCCTTGGTATTGGCGGGAGCTGTTCGCTTCTCCGCGGCGCGATTGATTCAAAATCGCAAATTGCCGCAGAGACTTCCCCGCTTCGTGCCTACCGAGGATGAAATCGAAAAGCTGATTTCAGCCGCACAGATTCCGCGGGATAAGGCCCTCGTGGAGTTCGCCTACGCCACAGGTTGCCGCGTTAGCGAAGTGGTGAAAATGCGATTCGAGGACATCGACTTAGAAGCGATAACGGCATTTGTGCGGAACGGCAAAGGCGGTAAAGATCGCGCAGTGTACTTGGGGAGCAAGGCAGTGAAAGCGGTCAAGGAGTACCTCGCCGCGTCCCCGCATGAAAGTGATTTCTTGTTTGAGAACAGGGCCAAGCGAGGGAGCCTATTCAAACAACGGGGAAAGTATTGGTGCGGTTGCTTCTATGTAGACGCCAAGCAACGAATGATTTGTCTCGGCACGGTTTCCAAATTCCCGACTGAGGCTTGCGCTCGCCGGGAGTTCGACCGGCGGCTGGCTGAGATCCCCGGCTATCGCGCAAAGCCCGCGAAGCCGCTCTCGACCAGATACATGGCAATGATCCTCGAAAAACTCTCCATCCGCGCTGGCATTCCCCACGTCAACCCGCACGCGCTTCGACACAGCTTCGCAACTCACCTAATGAATAGGGGAGTGGACATTCGACACATCCAGGTATTGCTCGGCCATTCGAGTCCGAGCACAACACAAACTTATACACACGTGGCGAGTGATGAGCTGGTACGGACGCTTCAGCGATGCCACCCAAGGGGATGAACCAATGAATCTCGAAGCTATCGGCGGGGTCGAAAGGCTCCGCCTGCTCGTTCAACAGCAGGTCAAAGAAGTCATCGCACAGCAGGATGATTTCCTCTTCGAGCCATTCCTACGCGACAGTCCAACGGCGAAAGCAATCAGGCGTTTGCAATCTGTGGATGAGCATCAGAAGTGGCGGGTGTACTTCGCGCGATTCGGTTGTGTGGTCTGCGATACGCGCAGGCAGCCGTTTGCCAGCAACGGAATGTGTCGCACCTGCAGTCGCCGCACCTATGAACGCCTGAAAGCAATCCTTAGCGAGTTGAACAAAAGCCACGGCCAGACGCCGCCCGCGACGGTAGACCTCAAACAGCTTGCGATTGAGGCTTTCCGGTCGGTCATGCAATCCCTGCCCAAGTCTCCGTCTCCGGCTTCCGCGCCAAGGCCAGCACGGGACGGATTCGTTCGCCCATTCGATCCAGAGGACTTCGACCCGGATTCGGAACTGCTCGCGCGTTTGGTCAAAGAGCAGATTGCCGAGATACTCACGCAAAAGGACAAGCTGCTCTTCGAGCCTTTCTTCCGCAGTCAGCAGGTAAGTTGGGAGCTTCGAAGGTTGCTCACCGTTCCCGAATGGAAAAAGTGGGGCGCGTACTTTGATCGTTGGGGATGCCTCAGGTGCAGGACGAAAGAGAAAGCGCGCGCCGGATGCGGCTTTTGTGGCACCTGTAAGGCACTTATCCTCTACCGGCTGGACTCAATCATGTCCGGGCGCAAGCTCCTCATCCGGGGCGGCTCGGGCCACCTGGACAAGTCCCTGTGCCATCTGCCGGAGAAGGCTCACCGGCTCGCTCTGAATCCGGCTCCGCGAACGATTGACGTAACGCCGATCCGGGTTGAGGAAGGGTCGAAATGAGAGCTTCGGGAATCTCCGCGTCCTGTGCGTCGGTTTCCGGGGATGCGTCCGTGGGTGCATCCGTCACTTCGATAGCTGTGGTTGATTCTATTTGATTATACGGGGCATCTGGAGCGGGTAGCGCGAGCTTCCTGGTTATGCCATCGAGAGCTTTCAACTCTTCCTGAGACAAAGCCGCCAGCAGGGGATCACGATAGACCGTATGCGCGTGTAGCAGTTCGCCAGTGACGGTCACGGCCTGCCTAGCCTTGCCATCCCGCCGATCTGTGAGGTAAGACAGTGTTTGGAGCCTGATTGCCGCGCTTTTATGCTGTAGCAGCCCTCTCCACAAGTCAATCTCTTGGAAGTGCGCCAGTATCTCCGCCGCCGTGATCGCCTTGATACCGAGCCGCTTGAGGTAGTTCGGCTTGCGGCCCGCGCCTGGACGCTTACCGCCGCGCGATCCCCTGAGCCTGCCTTCCGGATTCGCTTGCTCTGTAGTTAGCTCTGCCATGCCTCACCTTTGAATAGACGCGCAAGACTCTCAATCTTGCGTCTGCCTGTAAACCAATGAAAGAACGCCTGTTATTGCGTCAATAGCTTAACTGTAACCTATGCTGGGCCTGTCCTGGCCCTGAGATTCCAGCCCTTGCTGATTTCTGTGTCGAAATAGACACACAGCGGCACGCCATTTTCGCCCCTTCGCTCTTTCGTCCTTGTCCCAAGGAATCATGCCCTCACTTGAATGCGTCTTCCTTGTCCATCGGCTCCTCAATTCATCCACGCTAGTGATTGGTCACCTGAAGAATAGTACGCGCGCGCCTGTCCGTGTGGCTCTTGGTCCTTCTGCTTCATTTGCACTGAGCCGGACATGGCTGAGAGGGTCAGATACCTAGTCGCGGCCATCAAATGAAACTTTGGCTCATTGATGATCTTGCCTGCTTCGTCTCGCGCGAAAATGCGAAACTCATCGAGCCAGTGCCTACAGGAGCGAAAGACCTTGAGCCTGCCAGTCGAGAGGCGCATCCATACGGCGTAGATTCCAGCCTCACGCGCGTTTTGCGCCATCTGGAGATTCAGCCCCAAGCGGCTATAGATTTCGAGCAGCCTGCGTCCGTCTATCTGACTTCTGCCATTCGCCGCCGGGTCGATGAATCCGGGTATCCAAATGCCGCGAGCGCGGATAGCCTCGGCGTGAATGGCTGGCTCCGCTTGCCCTCGATAGTGCTCTCCGGTGAGATATGCGACATCGTTGTCGCGGTCCAACGCTCCCCAGATAACCGCTGTGCGCTCCCAACCAACATCCATCCCGTAGCCGCGCGGCCAATAAGCTGGAATCTCCATATCGTCAATAACGATGTCGGATTCCGAGACCGGGTAAATGGCACCGGAGCCGAGTTGCGGGATGCCTTTGGTACGCACGTCCCGCTGATACGGCGGAATCGACTTGTAGAGTTCGGCTTTTGTCTCTTCGCTCAGATGCGGCGCATCAGACCACTGAGCGCCCACAATACATTTCTGCGAATCCGGCTCCGCTTGCATAAATTCGCTTACGATATCGGTGATTCCCAAGAGTGGGGTAAATGTGAACAGGATTGAGCCGTTTGGCTCGCCTGGCACTGTTGAGAGCGTTCGGGTCAGGCATTCGACGTAAATCTTCTGTTCCGCTTCCTCATCCAGCCAGATGAAATCCTTTTTGGTTCCAAAGAAGCTTTCGACGCCCTGGTCATAGCTCTTGAGCGAAACCGCGCTCCGCCCGCCTGAGATGTGCTTGACGTAAATCGTTTCTACCGCTTCGGGAATGCCAGCCTTCGGAGTCGTGCCTAAAAGTGCGTCTGCAGGAATTAAGCCGGTGCCGAACCGATGTGCTGGGCCGAGCAGCGCGAGTTGGATAATGTCACGGGTCGTTTTTGAAGTTTGCCCGGCTGCCCACGAATCAATCGGGCGCGTGAATCTGCGGCCTTTCCACCACGGCGGATAATTCCCCGTTAGGTGCAACGTCAGCTCATAGCCGCCAACAGATTCTGTTTTACCGACTCTGTTCGCCGCCATAAAAAGCCGCTCGTTAAACTTCGCGCCCGCTTCTAGACACTCAAGATGCTTAACGTACAGCTCACGGCGCAACGGCCCTGTCTCGGGATAGAAAGACTCGATCTTGTGCTCCGCCCGCCACTTTAGTTCCGCTTCGATTTCTTGCCGGGATGGTAGTTTCATGCCTGAGCCGCCCGCCTTTAGTGGAACAAATCCATTAGCTGCTTACTGGCGGATGGCTTTGCCGCCCCGCCCACTGCCCCCGATGCAGCCAGCGCAGCCGAAATACGACTCCGCGCGGCAGACTGTCCGCCGCGCGGAGTCATAAGCCAGTTGTTTACGCTCGGAGACTTCGCCGCCTTAGCCGCTACCGCTTGTCCCGCCGCTCTTAGAGGATTCATGGTCTGTTCAATCGCCGACGTTACAGCCGCCGTCCCCGATGGATTCGTATTCATCCCTACGGAGCGAGCAATTGCGCCAGTCTTATAAATTCCGTCAAGCTCTTGCGGAGAGAACAGGCTGCGTAGAAAATCGTGGCTGTACCCGCCCAAGTTTTTATTCCAGAGACGAAAATCTTTCCCGAGCAAGTCCTCGACAATGGCCGCTTTGACCGGGCCTTTGTCTATGCCGTACTTATCCAAGAGTTGCGCGTTGTATGGCGAGCCGCCGATCTGCCCGCGTTGCGTCAATTTCTGCGGGATTTTGTTCGGGTCAGTTTCGGAGAGGATACGGTCGAGCACGGAACCCGGATTGTTAAAATCCTCTTGGAGCTGCTTCCAGTTTTTGTTCGCGTCCCGAAATGCGCTTTCCAGTCCCGGCGCGGATTGCGCGGCATCCATCATCGCGGTGTCCGTCGCGCCAGTTAGCTGCTTGATCCATCCTTGCGCTCGATTCGCGATTGCCAAGTCTGGACTACGGGAAGCATCCAGCAACGCGGAGCGCAAATCTTGCGCCTCTGAGAATGTCGCATTATTCGGCATCGCCTTGACGTTTTGTAGAATCTCCGTTGCCGTCTTGGGGTCCAGTCCTACGCTCCTAACAAATTGCGAATCGCCTAAAACTTTCTGCGCGGTTTGCTTGACCGGAGTCAAGTCAACCGTGACGTTGCCCGCCCGCTGGTCTATCGCCGCGTATGCCTGTCTCGACTTGGCCCGCTCACCGTCTAGGGCTTTTTGGACGTTCTCTTGTATCGCGCTGCCCTTCGAAGCAAGGTCCGGGGTATTCGGGGAAAGACTATCGGCCATGTTTTGCGCGTGCTGCGAAATTGCCGCTTGAGACGCCTTAGCCTGCAACCGCACCGCGTTCCCGCCGATGGCCGCTCGCTCTCCCGCGCTCTGCAATGTGCGCGGAAGATTGTGCTCCGTAGCTTGCGCCGCGTTTAGCGGAATGCCGTTTGCGTCCGCATAGGCTTTCAAATCTGCCGGTGTGTAGTTCTCCGGGGGAATTGTCCCGCGTGGCGTCGTTACCGTGTCGCCCAGCGGTGCCTTCACTCTCGGGATGCTCTTTATCCCTTGCCCCATTCCCGCCGCGCCGCCTGCTACCATCGCGCCGCCTTGCAACCGCTGCTGCCATGCCTCGGGAGTGTTCTCCGTCCCCGCTTGCACGATATTGGAAACGCCCTGTCCCGCGAAACCGGCAGAGA